>LJVD01000109.1 GCA_001304225.1 candidate division Zixibacteria bacterium SM1_73 | reverse complement strand
CAGATATCTTTTTATCATCCCCATGTTATAATCAACGCAGCGGCATACACGGATGTGGATGGATGCGAAATTCACCGGGACAAAGCCTGGGCAGTCAATGTGGGGGGAGTTAAGAATTTAGTAAGCATTTGTGAAAAACAAAAGATCAAATTGATTCACCTCTCCACAGATTATATCTTCGACGGGGAACAGGGACCATATTCTGAGGATGATCCCCCTGAACCTGTTAGTTTTTATGGTGAAACCAAGTTGGAATCGGAAAAGATCATTAAAGAAAGTGGGATCGATTTTCTAATCATCAGAACCAATGTTCTTTATGGACTTGGGAAAAACGTAAAACTCAATTTCCTCTTATGGCTTTTAGATAAGCTTTCCCAGAATGAGAAAATTAAAATCGTAACTGATCAGTTCAACAATCCCACCTTGGCGGACAATCTCTCTTTTTGCATCCTGGAGATGGTGAAAAAAAATATCTCTGGAATTTACCACATTGGAGGCTCTGAATATCTTTCCCGTTACGATTTCGCCATAAAGGTGGCAAACAAATTTAATTTTGACAAAAACAATATTCTGCCCGCCAAGACTGAAGTATTGAAACAGAAAGCTAGAAGACCGTTCAAGGGCGGCCTCAAAATAGATAAAGCCCAAAGCATCTTAGAGACCAAGCTTATGAATGTAAACCAAGCTCTAGATTATCTGATCAAAAAACCGATTAACGGATCTTCTTTTAATCCATAACATCTACCTTTCTTTCTTCCCTGAGGTCTAAGATCCTCGCCGAGCCACCTCATTATCCTGCTCCCCATTGGATGTTATTATCCAGCGGTATGGAACTTGGGGGATTCCCTAACCTACTCCAGAGAAAGCAAAATCGTTACAACTTCAATGGTGTAGGCGATACCTCCCCTATTTATAGGAGGGGTGATCTATGATATGATAAGCTTGCCCCGAACCATATGGTCCGGGCTTTTCGAACTGTGATTCGGTT
Organism: candidate division Zixibacteria bacterium SM1_73; assembly: GCA_001304225.1. GTDB lineage: Bacteria > Zixibacteria > MSB-5A5 > MSB-5A5 > SM1-73 > SM1-73. The sequence continues at coordinate 6,149 of LJVD01000109.1, read as the reverse complement.
TTACCCTTTTTCCCCGCCGTTGGCAGGGGATTGGGAATCAACCTGTGTGATTCAAAGGAAAAAAATTTTTCAAAACAAACACACGAAACGCAAGAAACACATATGGTCATCTTTTGTATCCCATTGTTTTTTTTCACCTTAACAAAAGGAATAAGAAATTAAAAAAATTCCAGAAACTCACGAAAGGCACGAAACACAAAGAGAGAAAAATCACCTCTCCCCTGGGGGAGAGGGTTAGGTTGAAAATCCCGCCAAAGGCCGGGGGCGGGGGGGATGTTCGTGCTGTTGAATGTTAGTAAGGGTACCGGCAACAACAAAATAAACAGCGAAGTGTTAATCCGCTTTTAATTTCCCCACCAAATCGGTGATTTTCCTGATTCCTTTCTTTTTGCAGTATTCGGAAAGCCCGTCGACGATTTTGATCGAAGTTTGAGGGTCCACGAAATTGGCGGTTCCCACCTGAATCATGGAAGCTCCGGCCAGAATGAACTCCAGGGCATCTTCGGTGTTCATGATGCCACCTAAACCGATCACAGGGACTTTCACCGCCTTCGCCACCTTCCAAACCATAGCCAAAGCTACCGGCTTGATGGCGGGTCCGGAAAGACCCCCGGTAATGTTAGCAAGAAGCGGACGTCTCCTCTCCACATCGACAGCCATGCCAACTAAGGTATTGATCAAAGAGATGGCATCTGCGCCCGCCTTTTTGACTGCATGCGCAACTTCCACAATATCCGTCACGTTTGGTGACAGCTTGGCTATGATCGGATAGGATGAATTCTTCCTGACCGCTTTTATACACTCATAAGCTGATTTAACCTTTGACCCAAAAGCGATTCCTCCCTCCTTTACATTGGGGCAGGAGATATTGATCTCCAACATGTCGATACCTTTGCTTCGATTCAGTCTTTTCACTACTTCTTCATATTCGCTTACCGTGCTTCCTGCCACATTCACGATTATTCTGGTTTTCAGCGATTTTAGGAAGGGAAGTTTCTCCTTTATGAATCTCTCCACGCCCACATTAGCCAAACCGATGGCATTTAACATTCCGCAGGAGGTCTCGAAGGTTCGGGGTGGCGGGTGTCCTTCCCTTGGTTCTAAGGTTATGGACTTGGTGACGATCCCTCCCAGTTTACTCAGATCAAATAAGGATTCATATTCCTCTCCATAGCCGAAAGTGCCTGAGGCAACCAGGACCGGATTCGAAAATTCAACCCCTGCTATTTTGACTGAAAGATGGCTCGACCCGCTCACCATAGTATCAGGTTACATTACCAGACCGCATTCTGAAAGACATTTTTAAAAACGCAAGACAAGTCTTGCTACTCCAAAGTACCGTCATTCTAAAACCACTTCTCTGGCATCAAACACGGGTCCATCGACACATACTCTTTTGTACCAACCGTTCTCAAGTTTTACCGGACATCCCCAGCATGCTCCTACTCCGCAAGCCATGTTTCCCTCCAAAGAGATCTGACAGGAAAGATCATATCCTTTGGATATTTCTGACATTCTTTTCAACATTTCTGGGGGTCCGCAAGAATAAACCATAAGTTTCGATGAATCGTTTTTTCTACCTTTGATTTCCTTCAAAAAGAGGTCAGTGATCAGACCTTTGGTCCCAAAGCTTCCATCATCAGTTGTCACCATCAGATTGGCTCCCAGATCTTTCAGGTTTTCACAATATAAAAGCTCCTTTTCTGTTTTGGCGCCTGAAAAGAATAGCAATTTCTCCTTATCAGTCTTCCCAATCAAATTGTTGAGAAGAAACCAGAGAGGAGCGATTCCCATGCCTCCAGCTACCAGCATCACCGTTTTCCCTTCTTGGGGAAGCGAAAAGCCCTTTCCGATAGGCCCAAGAAGATCCAATATATCACCGGGAGATTTTTCTGATAGAATTCCTGTTCCCCTTCCCACAACTTTAAGTAGAACTTCGAAGCTCCCTTTTTGTTTATCAACGTTATGCACGCTGAAGGCTCTTCTCAGAAGAGGAGAGTAGGTGGAACCAACTTTTATGTGAACGAAATTTCCCGGTTTTGCCCTCTTGGAAATATAGGGAGATGATAGGGTCAGCTTGAATATCTTTTCGCCCAGTTTCTGGTTTGAGACGACTGAGCTGGTAAATTGAGAGATCATGCCGTGTTATTCAGTCCCGGTCCTATCGATGAGGTCATCATCAACTTCTGGTGGTCTCACCTCCACATCGTATAAAAACCATCCACCCAAAAGCATCATGTCGATGCTGTCGGCCTCGAAGGTAGTTTCCATAGCCGCCTTTATTGCGGCCTCATCGATCCAATAATTGCCGGTCTCGTTCACTAGAACCGCTTGGTCTACCTTGCCTTCAAAATTGATCATAATTTTGAGCATCACCTTCCCCTTAATGCCTGATTCGATTTCCGATTCGGGATAGACGAATTCACCGCGTTTAAGTGGCTGCGGTGCCCTTGGAATTGAAGGTCCAGAAGAAGCTAAGGAAGTATCAACTTGGGCGGTATCCGGTGTTTGTTCTTCAGGAAGTTCTTGCTGTTGGGGTGTCGGAGGGGACGGCATTCCCTTCCGTGGAGCAAGTCCCAACTTTATTCGGGCTGCATCTGCATACTCGGAGTTCGGATATTCATCTATCACCCTTTGATAAGCCAAAGCCACGGTGCTGTCCTCGGGATTAGCATAATGTTCAATGAGCCAAGCAGCTGCATAAGCAGCCTTGCCAGCATAAATGCTTTGGGGGAACCGCTCGACTATGCTATTGTACAAGATCAAAGCTGAATCGACATTTCCATATTCCTGAAGCATTCTTTCCGCTTCGAGATAGTCCCTCTCCGGATTGTCAAACTCAAAGGAATCTGGGGATACTTTTGAAAGCTTTATAGCAGGATTGACATAGTCTGAACCAGGATGTTCTTTCAGAATCCTTCGGTAGATCTCTTTCGCCCGGGTGGTATCTTTTTTTAGGTTCTCCAAAATCCAGGCGGCAGCATAAAGGGATTTAGCCGCATATTCGGATTCCGGATATTTGTCAGCCAAAGCCAGGTATTCCGCCAATGCTGAGTCAGGCTGATTCATCTGGGTCAAGTATAATTCTGCTAAAAGGAACAGAACTCTGCCGGATTCTTCGGTCTCGCCCTCAGATAACTGGGTTTTGTACTCCTCCACCTTGGCAATATTGGCACTTTTGCTTAAAGCCTCGGAAGCTATTTTTGATCTGGGGTTTTCCGCCTTGCAGCTATCAAACATATCTTTGGCTTTTTTCAAATCTCCAAATTTATCTTGATAGATCGTTCCCAGATGATAAAAAGCGGTAGCGGAATGTTCCGTTTTGGGATAATCCTCAATGATATTATCATATTCTTGGATAGCTTCTTCGATCTTGCCTGAAAGCAAGATCCCCTCCGCAATTTTCAACTTAACTAAGGGCAACTTTTCTGAATCCTTGCTTTCCTTGGACAAATCACCGAAGATATTCATCCCCTCTTCGAAATCTCCCGTCAAATAAAAGCACTCACCACTTTTAAATTTTGATTCAAAGAGTTTTTCTGGTCGGGGATCAAGTTTCTCCACTTGGATAAAGGCTTCTTTGGCGGAGGCGTAGTCTTTTTTAAACCAGAAGCTTTCCCCAATACGAGCTTGAGCATATGCAGATAGGGTATCTTTTTTGTGGTTTTCCACCAAGTGCTGGTATTGGCTTATGGCATCATCATATTCTTTCCTCTCAAAGTATATCTCTCCCAAAAGATAGGTCGCTTCTGCCCTCTTTTTCTTTTCGATTTTACTGGACTGGGCGATCAATTTCAAGGATTGGATGGCTCCCTCTTCGTTTCCAGATTTATACTGGCAGGAGCTAATGTAATAATGGCAATCTTTCACAAATTTGCTTTTAGGAAAGCTGACTAAAAGCTCATTGAATTTTCTCTCGGCTTTGGTATATTGCCCCATGTTGTAATAGGCCCTTCCGATCAAGAACAGAGCATCATCCGCCCACTTGCTTTTGGGATGAAAGGTCAACACTTTGGAAGCTTTCTTTATGGCTTCCTCATATTTGTTATGTCCTGCAGTGCTCTTCGCCCCTGGAGCCAGGTTTTTTTGCGCCTTTTCCCCCTCCTTGAAACTCTTCTTAGCGTTATAAAAGGTGTTGTAATAAGTGCAGCTAAGAAAAAACAGGGATAAAATTAAGATGATGTATTTCTTTTTCAAAATATTTCACTCCCCCGAATTTCAATTTTCCTGCATCCAACCCGATGTCAAGCCGGACTCAAAAAAACTCTCCTTTGCCAGCTGGTATTCCTCTTGGGTGATTTTCCTGTTTAGTGATACGTCGTCACAAGCTTTAAAGCTGGGGAAATATTGTCCCATCAGACTTACATAAACGTCGGGAGATATTTCCTCTTTAATGAATTTAAAAGTTATCATGCTTCCAGCCAAATTTTTGGGAAGGATCAGGTGTCGAATCAAAAGTCCCTGCTTGGCTATGCCCTCATCATCGATGATCAAATTTCCCACCTGTCGATACATTTCCCTGATTGCTTCTCGGTTGACTTCCACATAATCTTCAGCCGAGGATAGCCTTTTTGCTATCTGGTTATCCGAATAGCGCATGTCCGGAAGATATATATCGATTATCCCCTCCAAGAGTCTCAAAGCTTCAACCGAATCGTATCCGGAGCTGTTATAAACCAAAGGAAGGTTAAGTCCCATATTCCAAGCCAAGGATAAAGCCTCCAAGATTTGGGGAACAAAATGGCTGGGAGTCACCAGATTTATATTATGGCAACCTTGAGACTGAAGGGAGAGCATCATCTCCGCCACATCCTTTGTGGTTACCTCCGATCCATTGCCCAATTGGCTGATGGGAAAATTCTGGCAATACACACATCTTAGATTGCAGCTGGTAAAAAAGATGGTTCCAGAACCTCTTGTTCCGGATATCGGGGGTTCTTCCCCCAAATGCACGTTATAGCTTGAGACCACGGGGTTTTTTCCCACTTTACAAACTCCCCTTTCCCCATTTAGGCGATCCGACCCACATCTTCGAGGACAAACCCTGCAATTTCGTAGTAATTGATACGCCTTTTCGACTCTTTCTTTTATATTCTTTGCTTTCATGGAAGTGGTTTTTTGCTGGACTGAAATCCCCGTCTATGCACTCACTAAATTCTAATTGTAGTTGCTCGATTCATCGAGCTGACAAAAAGCCCAATAAATTGGGCAACTACAATGTCAAATCATTTCGTCTCTTACAAACTTTACATAAAAAATTTGACCAACTGAGGCATTATCTTGCCTGCTTTTCCGATCAAGCTCTCGTCTATTACATGGGATATTTCGGTCCGCTCCATGTTTACCTCCACCACATAGGCTCCGCTTCTTTTGGCAATCAGGGGCAAGGAAGCCGCTGGATGCACCACCGCAGAGGTACCGACCGAGAAGAAAAGATCGCAATCAGAGGAGACCTTAAAAGCATAATTTAAAGCATCTTGAGGCAGCATCTCCCCGAACCAGACCACGTCCGGACGAATGTTACCTCCACAATGACATTTCGGCGGAATGCCTTTGATGGTTTTCTCCAAAGTTTCATATTGGGCACCACAGCGAATACATTTATTTCTTTTTATGTTTCCATGAAGCTCGACTACATTTTTTGAGCCGGCCTGGTTATGCAAACCATCGACATTTTGGGTAATCAGATCAAATTCTTCAAAATGGTTCTGGAATTCAACCAACGCCAGATGTGCGGGATTGGGCTTTATCTCTTCGATGATCTTCCTGCGGTACTCATACCATTCCCACACCAGTTCTGGGTTAGCCATGAAGGCGTCAAACGTGGCAAGCTCCTCCGGACGAAACTTCTTCCAGAGACCATCCTCTCCTCGGAAGGTGGGAACGCCGCTCTCCGCTGAAATCCCTGCTCCGGTTAACACCACCACTTTGGTCTCTTTTGACAAAAGAGTTTTCAACGCCTCAGAGACTGAAATCATCTGACTCATCTTTTATATCCCTTCACATTTTATTATATATACCCTTTGTTTCCTATTAGTCAAGGAATTTATTGTCTGTGTTTGCGTCCACGGATGCGGGATGATTGAACTAACCTCAGGGGCGATTTTTTGCACTTTTTACCTTTTCCCCGCTTTCTCCACCTTCAGGGT
>LJVD01000108.1 GCA_001304225.1 candidate division Zixibacteria bacterium SM1_73 | reverse complement strand
CCCCGGTCTTGGTGAAAGCTACTACTGAGGGAGTCGTTCTCGATCCTTCAGCATTCTGGATAACCACCGGGTTTCCTCCCTCCATCACCGCCACACACGAATTCGTGGTTCCTAAGTCTATTCCAATTATTTTGCTCATTTTTTATCACTCCTTTGTTTTAAGATTTTTCTTGCCTTGTCAAAACCTATCTTCTATTGCCCCTATATGCTAAAACCTGTCCGTGATCCCCCAGGATAGCGGAATAGGCACTTTGTTTCATTTCCCAGGTGCAAGGGCCCCCCTTGGGAAGCCCTTGCACTTCAGTCCCGTCGAGTTTATTCGACGGTGATGGGGATTTGCTTCGGCTTGACTTCCTCAGATTTGGGCAGGGTGATCCTCAAGATGCCGTCCTTGTAGGTTGCCTTCACCTTGTCCGGCTGAACAGAAGTAGGGAGGGTGAAGGAGCGCGAAAACGATCCATAGCTTCTCTCCACGCGATGATAGTTGGCATCCTTCTCCTCCTTCTCCTGCTTTTTCTCGCCACTGAGGGTCAGAACGTTGTCCTGGATTGATACCGTGACGTCGTCTTTGGACATCCCGGGAATCTCCGTGTTGATGATCACATTGTCCTTAGTTTCGGACACGTCCACGCAAGGACACCATGCTGCTTCAGTCCACTCAGGTCTCGTTACCGGACGTCCAAAGAAATCGTCAAAAAGCCGGTTCATCTCGTCCTGGATGCTTATCAGATCCCTGAACGGTCTCCATCTGGTTATAGCCATAACTCCTACCTCCTTTCATTTATGTTTACTTGAAATGTACTTTGATTTCTCTCTCTTTTACCACTTCGGATTTGGGAATGCTCACTTTCAAAAGCCCATCTTTGAAACTTGTCCTTATCTTTTTCAGGTTTGCCGAATCGGGTATAACAAAGGAGCGAGAAAACTTTCCGAATTTCCTTTCACCAAGCTTCTGGTTGTCGTTTTTATCTTCTCTTTTCTTTTCTCCTTCAAGGGTTAAGTTGTCATCATCCAGGGTCAGATCGAAATCTTCCTTTTTCAATCCCGGAAGCTCAGCACTTATAACAAATCCATCCTTCGTCTCAAAAATGTCAACATCAGGCTCCCATCCATTACTCCCAACTCTCAACATTGGATAAAATTCAATCAGTGTCATTTTTTCACCTCCTAATTCACTTTTCAGTTAACCATATTGCAACACTTGTGCCAAAATTAAGCGATCAAGATAAGTGGCGGTATTATAATAACTTAAACGGAATGCCCCATCATCGCCCTTGAGAATCGGGCTGCCAATTTGACCATAGTCATAGTGATAATGACATATGGGGCGCCATAATGGCAGGACAATTCGCACGTTTTGTCAAACAACGTTTGCTGTTTGCTTGTGATTTCTGGAACACCAGCGGAGGTAGAGTAGGGTAGAGGTAAAAAAAGAAGCCGAGGTTTTCTCACCACGGCTTCACGGTGATTTGGCTTTGCGCCAATACTCTGACATTCCCCTCAAAGGCAGAGGGCTTTTTATTCCTTCATTCTCTCTTTAGAGAGGGCCTTGAAATACTCTTTGATCAACTGCTCGTATTCTTTAGGATAGGCTTCCTCTAAGAATCTGGAAAGATCATCTTTTGCCATTTGATCGGGTTGGAAAAGATCAGACGGAAGCTCCTTAGGGCTTGGTCGAGAGATATCCTCTCCCACTTCAGCTCTCCTTTTCTTGGAGAGGTCTCTTTTTCGGATAGATTTTTCAGCATCCAAAAGGCGAGATAAGATTTTCTTCTGTCTCTCGATAGTGGACTGATCCACATGCAATCTCTCAAAATCGTCCACCACTTTTTTCATCTCTTCGCCCAAATCGTCCAATCGGCCCAAAATCTCGGAGCTATTGCCGAACTCGTTTTCCAACTGAGCTAAGCTTTTTCTGACTGCTTGCTGTTCCGCTGCTAACCTTTGCATGGCAGCTTGCTCGGACAAGGAAAGCTGCATGCCCGGTCCACCACACATGCCTAATTGCTCGGTCCCTTGATTTATACATGATTGGTTATTGCACATCTTTTGGAGTTGTTCAAACATCTGCTCCATTCCGGATCCGCTGCACGATTTCTGGGCAGCATTCATAGCTTGCATGAGTTTTCGAGCGGTGACATTGAGATCGTAAACCGCTTCCTTTTGTTCATCCAATGCTATGTCTCCTTTTCTCTCTTCCAGATTTCTGGTTGCTTTCTCCATGCTGCCCACAGAAAGAGCCATAAATCTCCGAACGTCTGAACCGATGAAAATGGTTTTCTGTGCCAGTGTGTCCAGATCCTCGGCGACTCTGGTTGCACCCGATTTTAGATTCTGTTGATCCAAAGCTAAAGACCTCAATCCCATATCCACTCGCTCCAGTTGTTCCACCTGCTCGAACAAACCTTCCTGGCCGTCGGAAAGATCAAAAAGGTCATGAAGGGCTTTTTTGATTGCCTGCAAGATTTCCTCTTTCATCTCCAGCTGCATCTTTTCCTTGGCTGACTTTAGACGATTAGCCATGTCTTTCAATTTGTTGGAGCAGCTCTTTCCAGATTTCATAGCTCCAGACTTGTTCATTTCGGAAAGTTGGGAGATCATCTGCCCCATGTCAGCTTTGACTCCAGATTCCTGTGCCATATTCTGAAGCTCATCGATCTCTTCCGGAGGCAAAAGGGAGAGCTCTGTGGCAAGGTCCGAAAACTCCTGCATCTTCTCCTCAAAGCTATCCAAATCTTGTCTCAGGTGCTTTTCTGCATTGGAAAGTTTGGGTAGCTTTTCCTTTTCGGAAGCCTCGACGTTTTGATTAATCTCATCTTGAGATTCAGCCATCCTTTCCGCCATTTTTATCAGATCTTCCAGCTTCTGTTCCGCTTGCATTCTTTTTAGAAGAGCTATGGTTCGATCCAGCCTTTTTAGCAATTCCTCCTGTGAGAGTTTCATTTGCTCTGCTGCTTGCTTCAAAAGCTCCGGGTCTAAATTTTTCAAAGCTTCGGCAAGTTTTCGCAAAGCCTCTTTCATCTCCGGAGTGATGATCTCTTGCATCAATTCCCTTATCTCCCAAAGCTTCTCAAGCATGTCTAAGGCTGCCAGCTTATTCTCCTCAATCTTTTCGATGTTCTCATCCATCCGCTGGGCTAAATCTTTCAAATCGGAAGCTAACTTCTGCTGTTTCTCCAGGATCTCTTCCATCTGCTGTCTTTTCTGCCAATCCAGATCAAGGTGTCCGGTAGCTCTGTCTAACTCTCGAGATATATCCTCGATCTTTTTCTTAAGATCTCTTTGGCCTCTAAGCAGAGTCTCCAGATCTTCAACTTGTCCTTCCTGCTCGCTTTCCACCTCGGCTATGATTTCGTCCAACGAGGGAAGCCTTACCGAATACGTCTTGCTTTCTGCCTTCTTCGGACCTCGAAAAGTATCATTGTCGTAAACTATGGCTTTGTATCTCACTAAATCGCCAGGAAGCAAAGGAAGATTGGAAAGATTCCATAAATACTCCACGTCCATAGCGGTTCGATTGTTATTGGGAAGATCAATCCTTATCGTCTTCTCTTCCCCTTCTTTTCCCTCAGAGACTATCTGATAAGAAAGTCTCAAAGAAGAGAAACCGTAATCATCGGAGATTCTTATTAAAAGAGGAACTCTCATGTTTTCGCTTAAGTCCTGATCGTGCCCCGGTTCCAGGATCTCCACCACGGGATATTGGTCATCTACTTTGGTTATCTTATATTCAATGGGGTCTTGATTTTTGTTACCAATTTTGTCCCAAAGCTCGATATGATATGAATCATCCTTTTTTAGCAGGATTTGGCCAAAAGCATTACTTCCCTCTATCTTCATTTCAGAGATGGAAGAATCAGAGAAAAAGATGTCTGCCTTTCCTAAATCTTTGTTGGTTCTTGCCTCTATTTGGACTTTCGTTCCCGCGATGGCATTGATGTTGCCGTCGTTTTCGTCCACTACTTGGGTTTTTAGCTGTGTGTATCTTGGATAATTGAAGGTTAGTCTAAGGCCAATTACCCTGGGTTTATCCACTACCGTTATCTTATACTGATCGCTTTGCACTCCTTCTGCCTCAGCATAATAGTCGAAGCTTCGTTTCACCTCTTTGATATCAAATGAAAAGTCAGGACTTTCAACTTGTGTTTCTTTGCTCTTCTGTAAAAGCTTCTCCTCGTTCCATCTTGCCCCTTCATTTCTCCAGTAGAAATTCACCTTTTTGGGTTTCTCCCCTTCCACATTTATTTTGATTTTGACATCGGAGTATTTAACCACTTCAGCGTCACCCGGAGATACCACAAAGAAGAATTTCTGGGGAGAGACAAATTCGGTTAAGGGGTGTGAAAAGATGTATAATGAGCTATTGAAAGTAGTAGGGAAGAAGAAAGCGAAAATCAGAAATATTACAGCCAAGCTCCCTGCCATTTTCCCCATCTTTTTTATCGGTCTTCTATCGATGATCTTTTGAATATCCAGCTTTTGAGTGGTCGAGTCTGCCTGTTCGATCACCGCTTCGATCATGTCGGTCGAATAGTGTTCAGGATTCTCCTTCAGATTCTTGGCCAGTTGTAAAGCGGCAATTAATCGATTATTAAGCTCTGAGAATTTTTGCTCCAATCTTAAAGCTAAATTCTCCAAATTTGACTTATAAAAGATCGGTCTCAAGCAGAAATAGGAGATAGCACTCACCAGAACCAGAGAAGCCATGCCGAGATAACCGATTCTGGCTTCGACTGGGAAGACGAAAAGCGAATTCAGCCAAAGCCCTAAGAAAGCAAAACCCAAAGCCAAGAAAAAGGTGAACAGAATCCCCCATGCAGCTTTGTTTTTAGCATAAACAGATCCTAAGGCTTTAAGTCTTTTGGTGAGTGCCGCGTAACGGGACAAATCAAAATTCTTATCCATAACTTATCCTCTCTGATTTTGCCAAAATTTTAATTTTCCAAAGCCCAGGTGATGATATTTGTTCCCATCTTGAGGGCGGCTTCCCTTTTTTCTGGAGGATCATCGTGCACCTGGAAATCCTCCCAGCCATCTCCAATATCAGATTCATATACGAAAAAAACCACCAGTCTGCCTTCGTGAAATATGGCAAATCCCTGCGGCGGTTTTTCATCATGTTTATGTATTTTGGGCAAACCATCAGGGAAATCGTAGTAACAGTGATAGATTCCATGACCGAAGGGAAGCTCCACCAAATCATTGTCTGGAAAAACCCTTTTCATCTCCTGAAAGAAAGCTTTTTTCAAGCCATAAGAATCATTGGCAAAAAGAAAACCGCCATGGGTCAGATAATTTCTTAATCTCTCCACCTCCTGATCGGTAAATTTTACGTTTCCATGACCGGTCATGAATAGGAATGGATAAGAAAAAAGATCATCGTCCAATACGGAAACTCGCACTTCCTCTTCATTTACCGGAATGTTGGTATTTTCTTTTAAAAACTTCAGCATATTGGGAATAGCCGAGGCTCCCCAATACCAATCCCCTCCACCACCATACTTAAGTCGAGCTATGGTAAGGGCAGAAGCATGGGTGCTGCCAAAACAAGTTCTCTGTGCAAAAACCAAAGAAGCCATCGATAAAAAAATGATCAGGATAATCAATCTTTTCGACCACATATTCATAAATTATACAATTCAGAACCTGGGGTTGTTTGCAAACCTCCAGTACTTAATTTAATTCAAGAAGACAAAAAGTCAACATAAAAAAACCGCCCTGAATACAAGGCGGTTTTCTCAGCTTCGACTTGGTTTTCCTCACCTCAGCTTCCCGTTGGTGTTCTTCACCAACGGGAAATTAAGATAAACAAGATTCTAACAGCCCGGTGGTGGTCCCCCTTTAAAAAGATAGTTGATCAGATAAACCACATCAGCGCTGTTGATCACATCATCACAGTTGACATCCCCTGTGCATAAAGGAACAGGCTCTGGCCCACTTTTAAACAGATAATTTATCAGATATACAATGTCAGCCGAATTGATTACACCATCTCCGTTGGCGTCGCCGCGCCCAGCACACTCCTCAAAACTCTGCCAGTAACCGGAGTTCATGTTATAGGAATCTGAACTGCCTCCTCCAACTGCAAGCTGTCCTACCGTTCCGCTCAGCACATAACCAGGGTTCCTGCCCAGCTGGAAGGTGACGGAAGTTCCTCCTTCCTCCGCTCCTGACGAGACTACCTGCCATTTCATCTGCTTACCCTTGTCATCAGCCGCAGAAGGAGAAAGGAGAGGTGTTTCAGGTAGTTTGACCGGCTTTATTTCTACTGCCGGTTGCTCCTTCTGGCTCAATTGCTTCAGGTTTTCTTTAACTATGGTGGCTTTGGAAGGTAGTGCTTTCTTGCCTTTGTCAGCAAAACCGACGCTTGCAAGCAGCAACAGGCAAAAAACCAGCGCACCCAGTTTAAAACCATTATTTTCCATTTTCATGATTCTCCCTTTTGGTTACCGGTCGATTGCCCTTTTGCGGTTGCCGCTCTCTGAGTCATTCTGTTTTGCCAGCATCGTCTGGAGAACATCTGTCAATTCGCTCGACTGGGCATTGACCTCCTTTAGCTCTGCTTTCAGGGCCTCAAGTTCTTGTTGTTGAGCTTTCAGCGCAGCATGGAGTAAGCTTATATACTCATTTAAGCTTATGGCTTTATTGTTGCCTTCGGCCAGAATCTCCTTAGGGGCTTCCTCGGCTATCAGCCCTATCTTCTCCTTGGCATCCTCACCCTTATAATGAAACTTGACCACGGGAACCGAGACAACTTGTTCGAGGGCTTGCCGATACTCCTCCGGGGTCAATTCATGAATGTCCCGCTTGTATTCTTTAGAGGAGTGAATGGTCCAAGCGTCCGCAACGGGATCGGTTACCGAATTCTGCTTTACAGTAAGAATGTTGGTCGGAGCGGTATCCTGAATACCGACTTTTATCTCACTCAGCGAATCATAAAAGACGACCGCGTGGGGAGTTGAGGTGCTAAAGAAAGCACCAAAAGCAAAGGTGTAGTCAGTATCTGAGGTAATCCTTACCTGCCTACCGGCGGCGAATGAGCAGTACCCGCTGACGGTATTGCTTACGCCGCCTAGTATCATGGCATATCGCCCGCTGGCGCGGTTTTCGAATCCACCTCCTACAGTCGCCCCTTGTTCCGTGGCCGTGTTCAAATGTCCGCCGGCAACT
>LJVD01000107.1 GCA_001304225.1 candidate division Zixibacteria bacterium SM1_73 | reverse complement strand
AAGAAAAAGTATAAACTCGAGGTCATCTTTTGAAAGTCCGGTTTTTTTTCGCTTTCGATCCAAAAGAAAGAAAGTTCAAAATTTTTGTTGACATAATTAAAAAGCGTTGTATCTTTTTCTATCGAACTTACAGTTCTTTTTGAAAACCGCATAAAAATTCCACAAAGAAGGTCTCTTTTGTTGGCGAACAAAAGTTGACCTGGGTGATGAGGTTGTGCGGATGAACTTTGAAATGTAGCTCAATTCTAAGAAGAAAAAAGAAGGAGCACAGATGAAAAAGAAAATAGAGAAGATCGATTTTGACGTCAGCGGTTTGAGAAACACCGATTCGTTTCCTTTGGTGGGTGATCCGAATGAGGCCACCCGTCTTCGTTTTCCTTTGGTGGGGCAAGTGGTCTTGATCACATCCGTGAATAGGGAGAAGGTCCCCAGTTTGGCGACCCAGAGTTGGATCTCCATCTTTGCCTCCCGGCCTGCCATAGTCGGCTTTGGCTGTAATGTGAATTCCCCTACTGCCAAAAATATCTTGTCCACCGGCGAGTTTGTGGTCAACATCCCGGGAGCGGAATTGGCGAAAAAAATATGGAATGTGTCAGAGATGGAGACCGAGGAAAACAAGCAGATCGAGAAAGTGGGCCTTACACCGGTTAAAGCGACTAAACTTTCCACCCCTCGTATTGCAGAATGCAAGGCACACCTGGAATGCTCCTTGGATTGGACAAAAAAATACGGCGACCAGGTGGTTATATTTGGCCGGGTGCTTTTGGCTTCGGTTGATAAAAACGCAGTGGAAGCGGACTTTGGGCAAAGATATAAATATCTTAAGCTTTTTGCGGACTTAGATGAGGGGGTATATGGGGTGATCAAAGAAGCAAAGAAGGTTAATCCTTAGTAACCTGTGATCAGCACCCAGTACTCAGGTAGCAGGCTTTGGTGATCAGCTTGGAGCTAAGCTGTATCTTTTGCCATTGTTTCATAAGAACAGTTGTCTACTTTTCCTGCATGGCTTTTCCGTTTTCCAGGTTCTAAATAAGATATAAAATCTCTCCATCTTGCAGACTCGTTTCCTTCGACACTGAGTCTTGCTTCATAGGGCTGTTGAAAGATCCTCTCAGTATCATTGCGAGATATGAACCATGCGGCTCATACCGAGGAGTCCTTATGAACGACCGGGCAATCTCTTCCGCCTTTGGCGGACCATGACAGAAACTCATTGACGTATGATGAAAGATTGCTTCGCTTGCAATGACGGACTTCTGAACTTTTTCAACGCATCCTTGATGCCACGCGCACTCCCCGGACGGGTCTCCGCCTCGGCAGTGCAAGGTATGACGAATTGTGAAGTCGCAGAGAGGACGAGGTGTGAAGGGACTGTTGAAAAATTCTTTCCCTTCGTGCGGGAATTCGATTTTTTCCCATTTGGGCGAATTCTGGTGACCTGCACGAAGATGGTTGAGGAATTCACCCCCGCCTTTTTGGCGGAGATCTTGAAGAAAATTCCCGAACCAATTTAACTTCTTGGATTTTTATCGCAATTAACCTCGCTCTCCACTTAGTTGACTTTTTCAACACACTCGGGAGGACTTGACTTCTCTGCTAATTTTCCCAAATCGAACAAGCCCTTGAAAATCAGAGACTTACCGATGTGTGTCAATAAGACGACAAGAATTAAGTAAAGGAAATAGCCTCAAAAGAAATGTGGACTTCTTTGCGAGTTAATTTCTTAACCACATCGGTATCAATATGCGGTTCATGCCCTAAACATTGTAACCTTAGACGCATAAATAGATCATTCAGACAAATCACTCATCCTTTTACATTGACAAATCTATGATTTCATGCCAGCTGTTGCTCGATATCTTTTAGGGATCAAACATTTAAGAACTGGCTAATTTTCCCGATCAATAATGTATGGATGGGCAAAAGGTCTGTGCGATTGGGGAAGCATAATACCTCAAAACCCAAAACCATCTTTTGAGTTTATGAGCACCAAAATAAAAGAGATAGGGCTTAAAGGAGATTTAGAAACGGTTTCTCTCGCCGATCTTCTGCAGCTTATCAGCACATCTGGAAAGACTGGAATGCTTTCGGTCTTCCGTCCCAAAGGCTCTGTTTCAGGAGAGATTCAAAAAAGAGAGATCTATTTCCAGAAGGGCCATATAATTTATGCTACCTCTTTGGGGAGCGAAGATCGATTGTTGGGAAACCTGATATTGAGAAAAAGGAAAATTTCCAAAGCGGATTTGGACAGGGCCCTAAGCCTTCAAAAGATTTCCAATAAGAGACTGGGTGAGGTGCTTTTTGAGATGGGAGTTTTGAGCAAGGAAAAGGTAGTGGAATATCTGAAAAATCAGATCGAGGAGATAGTATATAATCTTTTTGGCTGGACCTCCGGAGAGTTTGTCTTCTTGGAGGAAAAACTTCCCCCGGCAGGTCAAGTCACCACTCGTATTAATACCGTGAACATGGTGATGGAGGGAACCAGAAAAGTCGATGAATGGAACCGAATCCAGAGGTTTCTACCTGCAGGTGATGTTGTCTTGAAGGTGGCGGCAGATCCCAAGATCAAATCAAACAGGTTGAGTTTGAGTTTAGATGACCTGCAGACCCTTCTTTTGGTTAATGGGGAAAGGACGTTTCCGGAAATACTCGAATTGAGTTCAATTGGTGAATTTCTTGCCGCGAAGGCCTTATATAATTTATTGGATCTGGGATTGGTCGAAGAAGGAGAGAAAAAAAGGATCCAAAGATCTGAGAAAGAAGAAGAAAGGCTTCTCTTTGAGATGATAATCAGATTATATGCTTTTGCTTATCAAACCATCGAAAAGATCGCATCCCAGAAATTAGGTGAGGGAGCAAAAAAGATCTTGGGCAATTCTCTTCATCTTCAAAAAATCAGTTATCCCATTCTGGATAGCCTGGTGAGCTCCCAAGACTTTCTTGATTTTGGAAATCTGAAAAGTGCAATAACCAGGATACCGAAACAGATCAGATTTCATAAACTCATGGATGGCTTAAATGCTCTGCTTCGAGAATTCCTAAAGAGCGTCTCCTTGACTCTGGGTGGCAATTTGACCAAACAGGTTATCACGCAAATTAAAAAAGAATCTACTCAGATCATCGCTCAGGAGAGGGAAATTGCTAAGAGATATGAGTTGGAAGAAGAGCTTTTCAGAACCCTAAAGCAGATTTAATGGGATTTTTTTAAGTATCAGGAGGCTCTTTGAAAATGCTGAAGAAGAGAAAGCCAAGAAAGTTCTCAAGCATGTTCTTTTTGATTTTTGGGGCGCTGCTCTTTTGCACTCAAGAGGCTATTGCTGATCCTTCGAGTAAAATTGCCTCACATTCCTCTTCTGGTTTTCTGTCCACGGTTTTGGATGCTTTGCTTCTTTTGGTTATCCTTTTCTGCTTTTTTTCCTCATTAAAGGTGAGCTCCTTTTTAAAGGAGGGGGAACTGGCATATGGATGGATTTTCTTTTCCTTTTCCTTTGCCATTTTATTCATTGCCCAGCTGTTGAGCCTTTCCATTTCCAGCGGGCTTTTTAATGTCCCTCTCATCATAGTCTCCCTTACCCGACTTTTGTCCATTCTGTCTTTGGCTTTAGGCATTTATTTCATGAAAAAGGTTATGAGCTAATTTTGGAGGGAAAAGCTTATCTTTTTTAGGAATTCAAATGGATCTATCTCCCCACTTTTTCTATCCAAAAAACAAATCCAGCTCAATGTTGGATAGCTCTCACCCAAGCTTTGGCTTGTGGGGCTATCCACCTCAATTTTTCAAGGCCTGAAGTTAAGTAATCGGATTTCATTGTCGATAAACTAATTAGCCAGATTTTTGGACTTTTGCACGAATTCTGTTTCTGGGGAAAGGTTCATCCCGGTCTTGTCTTGGTTCGCCTCTCACCTTTGAGAGAATGCGAATTGACAACTCGGTCAGAAGGAAGAATTTACCTAAGGGTGGATGAACTTTTTATTCTTGTGGTCCAAGAGGATTTTTATGCCCAAACCCACTGAACTGGACGAAAGAATCGAAAAGTGCGAAGAGATTTTGTCGCAAAATCCGGACTCATTCATTTTCGCCGCGCTTTCCGACGCTTATCGGAAAAAGGGAGAACTGGCTAAAGCTTTCAGCATCTGCAACAAGGGTCTGAAACTTCATCCGGATTACGGTCCGGGACATCTGGTCATGGCTAAGATAAACATGGAGAGGGGCATGTATGCGGAAGCAGAAAAGGAGCTTGCTTTAGCCATTCAAGCTGACGGAAAAACCAGAACCACGGAACTGATTCTGGCCCAGATTTTGATGAAAAAGGGACAGTTAAAAGATGCCAAAATTATCTTGGAGAAACTGAAAGCTGCTGATCCCGAGAACCCGCTGATAATGGAGCTTCTAAAAAAGCTTAAAGAGGAAGCTGAGTTAGGCACGGGAGTGGTGGAAGATATTATGGCCAAGGAACGTTGGCAGATAGAGAAGATAGTGGATTTCAAAGATGCGGTGGATTATCTGAAACTGTTGCCTTTTGTGCTGGGAGCTTTGGTGGTGGGAGAAGACGGTTTGGTGGTGGAGGGGAAACTCAATCCCCAGTTTAATCGAGAGATACTGGGAGCCATCGCCATCACCATATTCAAATGTGCTAAGAGGGGAATGTCAAAGATAGGCTTCGGAAGGTTGGAACAGATCTTAGTTGAGGTCGAAAAATTCAAATTGTGGATAATAGAATTCGAAAATTATAGATTTGTATTATGTTGCGCAGCCGAGGTCAACCTGGGGGCTCTAAAGGTCCGAATGACCGAACTACTTGAACACATGCGAAGTGTTGTTTCGGAAAGCAGCGAACTCAGAGTAAGATAAAGGGGAAAGAGAGTGACTACAGATTATGGAAGGGAGATAAGAGGTGTGCTCTTGCTCTCCCTGTTTGTCATGGTTGTTCCTTTGATTTTTTTCCCAAATGATTTTGGGCTCAGGGTGGACATGCCCTTCTCCTTACTTTCTGCTTTTGAGTTAGGCTGGTATATCTTGATTTTTTTCATCGTGTTTTCCAAAGCATCAGCCCCTTTGGTTATATTCCTTGCTCTTCTGACCATGCTCTACCGGTTTTGCTTGGGAATCGGCTTTGGTCTATTTTTGGTGGTCATGTTCTCTCTGAATTTGTCTTTTTCTATGAAGTCAGGAATCCATCAGTACCTGCCTGCTTTTTTGTTGCAGGTGATATTGTCCCCTTTTATTCTTAAATCCGCCTTTGAGACACTTATGAAGAGATCCGAAAGGCGAGAAACGGAATCTGAGGCTCGTAAAAGGTTAAGCCCAGAGAAGCCTTTGACTTTTTTCGAGACGTCAACATCACAGTCGGGGAGGAATCACATGAAGGTGAAAACCTCAGCTGAGGAGAAGAATAAAATAATGAGCGCTGACTTGGAGAGCGCTTTAAATTACCTACGGGAGTATTCTGGGGTGAAGGGGGCAATCCTGGTTGATAATGAAGGCTTGGTGGTGGCCGGTGATAGATCATCGGACTTGGATCCGGAGACCTTCGCCTCCTTCGGCGTGAGCTTGAAAGAGGCGAATGATATACTCATGAGGAGAATAAATGAAGAGGGGTTGAAACGGATGGCGATTCACACGCCCAATCTCTGGATAAGCCTGAACCAGATTCTGGGTTTTACCTTGGTGGTCGTGGCAGACCATAATACCGATGAGCTTCTCTCAGTGAGAATCTCGCAGACCACGGGGATGATAAAGAAATATTTGAAACAAAGATACCATCAGAAGATCCTAAAAGGTGTGGAGGACTGAAATGTATGAAATATTGGAAGAGCTAAACAAGACCATCGGGGTGACCGGCAGTATGATCGTGGGACAGGATGGCATCGTTATCGCATCCGATTTGCACACCCAGCTTGAGGACGAGGCAGTAGGAGCTTTGGCCGCCTCTATTGTAAGCACTGTCCAAAAATCGATGACACGCCTTTCCAAAGATAACTTAAAACAGATAACGGTGGAAGGGAGTGGTGGAAAACTGTTCTTGACCGATGTAGGAATGGGAATTTTGGCGGTTACCACCGATCCGCAGGTGAATGTGGGGTTGATCAGATTGGAGATCAAAAATGCGGCAGATAAGGTGAGGTTAGCCCGGAAGAGTACTTCAAGCACGCAAAAACAATAAAGCAAAAAATGGTGTCCATAAATTACGCCTTTAAGGATATCTGTTGCAAAATAGTTTTCTATGGCCCAGGACTTTCCGGCAAAACCACCAATCTCCAGTATGTTCATCAAAAGATCCCGCCCCAAACCAGGGGGGAGCTCATCTCATTGGCTACTGATCAGGACAGAACCTTGTATTTTGATTTTCTTCCTGTGGACATCGGCAAGATTCACGGATTTTCGGTAAAGTTTCAGCTGTATACCGTGCCCGGTCAGGTTTATTATAATGCCACCCGAAAACTGGTCTTAAGGGGTGTGGATGGCTTGGTTTTTGTGGCAGACTCACAACGATCCAAAATGGATGAAAACATCGAAAGCTACCAAAACTTGGTAGAGAACTTGGAGGGGTATGGCTACGAGATAGAGAAACTGCCCTTGGTGTTTCAGTACAACAAAAGAGACCTTCCGGACATTTCTTCGGTGGATGAAATAGAAGGGGTCTTAAATCCCAAAGGGCTTCCTCATTTTGTGGCGGTGGCAATACAGGGGGTTGGGGTTTTTGATACTCTGAAGTGCATAAGCAAATTGGTATTAGATCAGGCCAAAGGGGAAAAAGTGGTGCCGGAAAGAGAGGTGACGGTCAAAGAGGTGATGATGGCCGAATCAAAGTTCACTCAGACAGAAAGGCCAGAGCTTCAGGAAGGAAGAGAAATGGAGGCGATCTCACAGAAGAAACCTCAACCAGCTTCAGAAGAATGGTTTAGTCCCGCCCAGATGGTCGATCGTCCAGACGGGTTAGGACGTGTGGCAGTTCAGCATAAGGCGGAAGATGAACCTCCTCCAGAGAAAAGAGAGGAATCTGAGCCACAGAAAGAGGAGGTGCTATCCGAGAGGTTGGCCCATGTCCAACAGGAAACGAAGATTGAGAAGGGAGAGTCTCTGCCAAAGATCGAGGAGAGCCCGACCATAACAAAGGGCTTCTTCCTGTGGCGTTTCTTTAAAAAGCTTTTAAATAGATAGACCGGAGGTGCCAAATTGGGACAAGATTATCTGGTAATCTATGAAGAGGAAATCGAGAAAATAGAGAAGATTTTAAACTGGCTGATCAGAAATTCCCAAGCCAAGTGTGCCCTCTTGGTGGACAAGGATGGTCATTTAATCACTCGTCAAGGGTTCACCCACTCTTTGGATACTACCGCTTTGGCTGCACTTTTGGCGGGAAGTTTCGCCTCCACCAAAGAGATCGCACGTCTGGTAGGTGAACCCGAGTTTTCTGTTCTTTTTCATCAAGGGAAAAAAGATCACATCCATATCTGTTTGGTAGGAGAGCGGAGCATCTTAGCGGTTATCTTCGATGATCGAACCACCATCGGTTTGATCAGACTCTATGCTAAGCAAGCATCGGAGGAGTTAACAACTATTTTGGCCCCCGCCACCAAGGAGAAAAGGGATAAAACCGCCCAGATGGCTCCGGATTTCTCCACCTCGCTTGAGAACAAGCTCGATGACATCTTCAGCGAATAACAATTAAGCCAACAAACGGACAAACCCTGGTTGAGCAAATCTGATTTTCGAGAGGGGGAACTATTGTTCTTTAAAGACATAAAGAAATCAATCCTATCTGAGAGAAAAAATTCTTTTAAGAAGAGTTACTCAAGATCAAATCCGACCCAGCCTGGGTTTTTCTCAAAAGATGCCATCTTCCCTAAAAAAGAGAACCTTTGAGGGGACTTTCAAATTACAGATTGGCATGAATGCATACACATCTTTAGTGGTGATAAGCGATGTCACGTGAATTAGGAGAGATGCTGCTCAAGGCGGGCAAGATTACAGAAGAACAGCTTACCAAAGCCCTGGATCTTCAAAAAAAATCCGATGAGAAGCTGGGGCAGGTTTTGGTCCAGATGGGAGCCATCACGGATGAAGATGAGCTTTCCGAGTTTATCGGTAGGCAGCTGAATATTGGAGCCTTGAGGCTTTCCGACATCGAACTGAATCCAGAGGTGGTGAAGATGATCCCTCTGGACATCGCCCGGAAATTTAACGTCATAGCCATCACCAAACTGGGCAAAACTTTAGTGGTAGCCATTTCCGATCCCAACAACATCTATGTTCTGGACGCCATCAAGTTCATCACCGGTTATAACGTGCAGCCTGTAATCAGTCCGGAAAAAGCCATCCAAAAAGCTATTGATAGTTACTATAAAGACACTGGGGCTATAGATCAGATTTTAAAAGGGTTGAGCGAGCAGGACCTGGAGCTTATAGAGGAAAGCGAAGAAGTTCCCACCGAGCAGGATCTGAGATCCCAAGTTCAGGATAAGCCCTTAGTCAAATTGGTGGACTCAATAATTGGGGATGCCATCAGAAGAGGATGTTCAGACATTCATATAGAGACTTACGAAAAAAAGATAAGGGTCAGATATAGGTTGGATGGAACCCTGCATGAGATGTCTCCTTTGCCCTTCAAATATCGAGCCGCCATAGTCTCCCGGGCGAAGATCATGGCCGATCTGGACATCTCCGAAAGAAGGCTTCCCCAGGATGGGAGGATAAAGGTAAAGATCGGCGATCGGGCCGTGGACTTGAGGGTTTCCGTGCTTCCCACCATATTCGGAGAGAAGGTGGTGATGCGGATTTTGGATCCCGGAAGCGTAAATGTGGATCTCACTCGGCTGGGCTTCTCAGAAAGTTCCCTGGAGGAGTTCAGTAAAGCTATCCACCTCCCCTATGGCATGATCCTGGTCACCGGTCCTACTGGATCCGGAAAGACCACCACCTTGTATTCCGCTTTAAAACAGATTAACCACCCGGACATTAATATCATGACCGCCGAGGATCCAGTGGAGTTCAATTTTGAGGGAATAAATCAGGTTCAGGTGAAAAGCGAGATCGGCCTGACCTTTGCCTCGGCTTTGAGATCATTTTTACGACAGGATCCGGACGTGATCATGGTGGGAGAGATCAGAGATGGGGAGACCGCGGAGATCGCAGTAAGAGCAGCCTTGACCGGGCATTTGGTCTTCTCCACCCTGCATACCAATGACGCTCCCACCACTATAGACAGATTGGTGGATATGGGGGTTCCTAATTATCTGGTGGCTTCCTGTGTTAAACTGGTAATGGCTCAAAGGATGGTGCGCAAAATCTGTCCCAATTGCAAGGCTGAGGCAAAGGTGCCACCCGAGACTTTAAAGATGCTTGGATTTTCCGAGAAGGAGATAAAGGAGGTGAAGGTTTACGAAGGGAAAGGGTGTGCCGAATGCAATAACACTGGCTTTTCAGGCAGAACTGGAATTTTTGAAGTTATGCCGGTTACTCCTGAGATTGAAGCCAGGATAATATCCCAAGCCTCCAGTGCAGATATCAGGCGGCATGCCATAGAGGAAGGAATGCTGACCTTAAGAGCGGCAGCTCTGGAAAAGCTTAGGAAGGGCATCACCACGGTGAGCGAGGTGTTGGCAGTAACAACGGCATGATGCACTAAGCGATGAAAAAGTTGAATTTAGCAAAGTTTCCAGGGGTTTATCATCTTTAGAATGAATTGTCAATGTTTTGGGAAACCATATGATTATTTGCGCTTTAGTTCAAACAATATGTGAAGTTCACATTTTGGTTTGATTTTTGCAATTACTCTTTCAGAGCCCTTGATACGAAAAGGTCAATTCTGCTGAATAGGTACAGAGAAGATTTAAGAGTCCTGCTTTGGAGGTCGATAGATATTAAGAGGAACTTGGGAAAATGAATCTACCAGGGGAAGTCTGATATGGTTACCTTGCGAGAGTTATTGGAGATGATGGTAAAGAAGAATGCCTCTGATCTCCATCTGACCGTGGGTTCGCCTCCTCAACTGAGAATAGATGGGAAATTGGTCAAAACTGAATTTGATCTCTTGACTGCAGAGGAGACCAGAAGATTAGCTTACAGCATCATGAGTGAAAAGCAGAGACAGAATTTTGAGGAAAAAAGCGAATTAGATCTCTCCTTTGGGATCGAGCAATTGAGCAGATTCAGATGTAACGTTTTCATGCAGAGGGGAAACGTGGCAGTGGCCTTAAGGCAGATTCCCTTCAGGATCCCGAGCTTCGAGGAGCTGGGCATACCCAAGGCGGTGGTGGAGTTAGCCAATTTGCCTCGCGGGCTGGTTTTGGTCACCGGTCCTACGGGAAGCGGGAAATCCACCACCTTGGCGGCTTTGATCAACAAGATCAACCAGGAAAGACATTGTCACATTTTGACCGTGGAGGATCCCATTGAGTATCTTCACCGACATATTAGTTCTCTGATCAACCAGAGAGAGGTTTATGCTGACACCTTATCCTTTGCTAGCGCTCTTAAATACGCCCTAAGAGAAGACCCAGATGTAGTTTTGATCGGAGAGATGAGGGATCTGGAGACCATGGAAGCCTCTTTAAATATCTCTGAGACCGGACATCTGGCTTTTGCCACTCTCCACACCAACTCTTGTGCGGAGTCAATCAACAGAATCATAGACGTCTTTCCAACCAATCAACAGGAGCAAGTTCGAGTCACTGTCTCTTTCGTCTTGCATGCGGTAATAAGTCAACAACTCATTCCCAAGATAGGAGGAGGGAGGGTCTTGGCTCTGGAGATAATGGTTTGCACTCCAGCCATAAGAGCTTTGATCCGAGACGACAAAATACACCAGATCTACAGCTTAATGCAAGCAGGTCAAAAGTACGGAATGACAACCATGAATCAGTCCTTAGCTGAGCTTTATCTTAAGCATAAAATTACTTTGGGAGACGCCATGGGGAGAAGCTCAAATCCTCAGGAGCTGAATGAACTGTTGGTTAAGAAATCTGAGGCATCCAGACGACAGGAAATAATGAAAGTATAGAATACTCAGGGGGTAAACTTTTTAAAACTGCCGGATGAAAGGCAGATCCTCGGGGGGGAGGAAGATTATTTACTCTCCCGGGATTCATCCTAAAGGAGGTCCAAATTGCCCGTTTTCGCTTATAAAGGAAAAACATTAGCCGGGACTTTAATTTCTGGAGAATTAAAAGCTAAAAACAGGGCAGAGCTGGAAAGGAGTTTGAGAAGCAAAAAGATTCTGGTAACCTCCGTTTCCACTAAGCCTTCCCAGGTAAATATAAGAATTGGAACCGGAATAAAAAAGGTTCACATCTCTCGATTCACTCGGCAATTTGCAACCATGATCGGAGCCGGACTTCCCATGGTTCAATGTTTAGAGATACTATCCCAACAGATGGAATCGGCGGAGTTGAGGCGGGTGATCGGAGAGGTAAAGGAGAGCGTCCAGGCTGGAACCACCCTGGCAGAAGCTTTGTCCCGGCACAAGAAGGTGTTCGACGACCTGTACGTGAACATGGTGGATGCAGGGGAGATCGGAGGAGCTTTGGACACCATCCTGGTCCGGTTAGCAGTCTACCGGGAGAAAGCCGATGCCTTGGTCAGAAAGGTTAAAGGAGCTATGATCTATCCCGCGGTGGTGATGACTGTAGCCATTGCGGTCACCTTTATAATGCTAACTTATATCGTTCCTATCTTTGCCAAGATGTTCGCCGGCTTGGGTGCCGAACTCCCGGCCCCGACCCAGTTTGTCCTTTCCTTAAGTGCTTTCTTGAGAGCCAATATCCTCACCGGATTGGGATTGTTGATAGCCTTGTTCATTGCCTATAGATATTATTCCAAGACTCCAAGCGGCAGATTGAACATCGACCGGGTGAAACTTAGGTTGCCTCTTTTGGGTGATCTGATCAGGAAGAGCGTCATCGCTCGATTCTCGCGCACCTTGGCAACTTTGATCTCCTCTGGAGTTTCTATTTTGGACGCATTGGACATCACCGCCCGCACCTCCGGCAACCGGGTGATTCACGACGCCATTAAAAAGTCGGTCTTATCCATAGCAGAGGGAGAAACCATCACTCAACCTCTAAAGGAGTCAAAGGTCTTTCCCCCCATGGTGGTTCAGATGATCTCGGTGGGAGAGAAAACCGGGGGATTGGACGAGATGCTAACAAAAATTGCCGATTTCTATGACGAGGAAGTGGACGCAGCCGTTGCGGCTTTGACCTCCATCATCGAACCGGTGATCATAGTTTTCATGGGAGTGGTTATAGGAGGGATTCTGATCGCCATGTATCTTCCTATGTTCGAGATAATCGGAAAGATAAGCTAAGCCACCATAAGCCGATTAACTCGTCTTAAATGGTCTGATTTTAGAATGAGAAGCAGTCTTTTAATCATGCACCACTGTCAGGTTGTCTGACAGTGGTGTAAATTTTAGTAATTGGTTTTGTGAAATTTGGTGACCCTTCGATTTAGAAGCTGCATTTTTATCTCAGTTCTGAAGGGTCACAGAAATTCGTAACTTACGCAGCAAATTGAAGAAATAAAAAGTTTGAAACCGGGACCATCTTGATTCTGGGCATTGATTTTTTTTAACATAATATGTTTTTAAAAGTCAAATCTATCGCAGAATCAAAGAACTGAGAAACTAAATGGTTTTTAGTTTTGAATTGAAGTTCTTTGAATTTTTCTTTTTGAATTTCTAATTTATCATACTTCAGTTTTCCAATAAAGCCAATCGAGATCCAAATCTGAAGAACATGAAGGTAGATGCCAAAAAAGGCGAGCAGATACTTCTCAAAGTGCCCTGGCTACTTTTGTCCCGTCTCTTCATTTTCTTGCTTTTATTGGGAATAGTGGTTTTCTTCCTCAAAGTTCCAAATTTGCTATTTGTTCCCTTCCTGATCTATAGTCTTTTGACCTTGGTTTCCCTTTTGATCATTTTATTGGACTTAAAAAGGACATACCAACTCCTATTCAATTTCATAATTGCCTTGCACATCCTTTTCGAGATCATAATTGAAGCTGGTGTGGTTTACCACACCGGACAGGTAAACAGTCCTTTTGGGGTACTTTTCATTCTTACCATCATCTCCACCAGTTTGGTTTACCAACTGGCGGGAAGCGTGATTGTGGCGAGCTTGTCCATCCTATCTTATGTTTTTGCCATATGGTCCCAAGATGATCTTGGGTTTTTCAGCTTCTCCTGGAAAAACTTATACTACGCAAGCGATGTGGCATTTTACAAAGTTTTTCTTTATATCTGCGCTTCTTATCTGGTGGCTTTGATTGGAGGGTATCTGGCGCAGAAATTAAAGATAAAGGGAGAGGAGCTCTGGAGCGCATCCGTTGAGTTGAACCGAATTAGGATGGACACGGATGATATCTTGCGACATGTGAAAAGTGGACTTATCACTGTGGACAGTCTGGGAAGAATAACATATTTCAATCGAGCTGCCGAGGAGATCTTAGCATACAGAGAACAAGAGGTGAAAGGGAAAAACTACGAAGATGTATTTAAAAAAAGCATGCCCCAGTTGGCGGAGAAGTTCTATCAGGCTTTGAGGTTCAACCAGGTTGATTCCAGGGGTGTGTTATATATCACCGGATCAAATAACCGAAGAGTTCCCATTGGGATAAGTACTTCCATTCTTAGAGATAAACAGGGTGGAGTACGTGGGGTCATTGCTATCTTTCAGGACATTACCGAGGCTTTGGAATTGGAGGAAAGAATCAGGACCGCAGATAGATTGGCTGCCGTGGGTGAGCTTTCCGCAGGCATCGCCCATGAGATCCGAAACCCCCTGGCTTCCATTTCTGGTTCGGTGGAGGTCTTAAAGGAAGAGCTCTATTTGTATGGTGAGAATCAAAAGCTGATGGAGTTGATAATAAAGGAAAGCGGCAGATTAAACAAGATCCTGACCGAATTCCTCCAGTATGCCAAAATCGGGCCTCCAGTTCTCTCTAAGGTTGAATTAACCCATCTGGTAGATGAAGTGATAGAGGTGGTTAAGAAGCATCCTGGTTACAGAGAGGGGATTTCCGTAAAAACGAATATTTCTGTGGCTCCTTTGTATGTCTCCGGTGAAGAGAATCAAATAAAACAGATCCTTTTGAACCTTTTGGTGAATGCAGTCGAATCGATCGAGGAAGAACTGGGAGAAATTATAATCACCAGCCAGAGTCTAAATCAGATAGATCAGTATTATTTCAACGGTGAGGAGCTGGAGAATTCGGATTGGGTTCCCCTTGCCATAATTGACCAGGGAAAAGGCATGACCGATGAGCAGAAGAAGAAGATTTTTTCTCCCTTTTATTCCACCAAGAGAAATGGGACCGGATTGG
>LJVD01000106.1 GCA_001304225.1 candidate division Zixibacteria bacterium SM1_73 | reverse complement strand
GCTCAAGAAAACAAAAAGGACATAAAATTTGCCACCAGAGAGTTCAAAAGGGATATAGATTCGATTCCTCAAAGGCATGCAAGACAAATTGAGCAAAAAGCTTACGAAACAGCTTGCGCCTTGGTTAAGGCTTTCAGGGCAAAGAACTTAGCCAGCCTGGTCAAAGAAAGACTGCTGAGTTAGAAGCAACAGAGGAATCTTCGAAATACGTATACGGAAACAAAGGTACTATGGCTGAACGATAATTTAATCGGTGTGCAGATTTTTCCCAATTCGGTTTAGCAAAAAATGCTTGACAAAATCGATTTTTCCCGTATAATAAAAGACTAAAATTGAAAGAAAGGACGAGCCTATAGGAAATAGTCAAAGGGTTTTGTTTTTAGTGACTAAGAACTTTTCGGCCAATAGAAAAAGGCTGAATAGATGAGTCCAGAAGGAATATAGGGATATACGTTTAATTTTGCTTTTGAGTCAGAAACCCTTTAGTCTATTCCTATGAATGCTTCGCATAGTTTTTCTGCCGAGTTGCGGCGGGGTTTTGTATCCGGACTCACTCGGTTTTTTTATTTATGGTGAAGCACCACACCAACAGATGTATAAGATGATAGTCAAGAAATCTATTATCTTCATATTTTCATCAGTGCTTTTAGCAGCGTTATTTTTTGAGGTAAGAGCATCCTCCGTTTCGGAATATGATGAAATGCAGGTATCAAAATCAGATCGGGATGGCATAATTTTCAAATATTCTGTTCCCGAACCCATTTTCAGGAAAGTGAAGATAGAAGGGGTCGATTTCGATCAGATAAGCATTGGTAAGTGTGTCCCCTCCGACCTTCCTGGCGAACCTCAATTACCAGTGAGGGTAGTAGTTATAGGCATTCCACCAGAGGCTGAAATTGAAGTTGAAGTTTTGGAAAAGCAGTCCCAAGAGGAGCCGGAGGTAAACCTGGCTCCTGCCCTCGGGATAGAAAAAAGTGACAAAAGCAGGATAGGGTATAAAATATCACATCAGAAATTAAACCAAGCCCTCGTGCTCGACCGATTTTTTCCGGAAAAGATTGTCTTTTTGGATACTCCCATCTTTTTAAGGAATCAAAGAATAGTAAGACTTAAGATTTATCCGGTCCAATATAACCCACAAAGAAAAACCATCAGATACCATTCATATCTTACCATTTCGGTTCGCTTTTTAGGTGGGAGAAAAGAACCGCAAAGAGTTGAAAAAGATCTTTGGGAAAGAATCTACCAGAATGCGCTGTTAAACTATGAAGAGTCCAAAAATTGGAGAAAGGTCGAAGAGAGGGAGAAGATTTTCAAACCTGGAGTGATTTATCCGTTCGACTATTCCAAGAATTGGTATAAGATCGTGGTGAGAGACAATGGAATCTATAAAATCGATCGAAATATGTTACTCCAGGCCGGGGTGCCGGTGAGCCAGATTGATCCCAGAACTTTCCGGATATTCACCGGCGGCGGGAAAACATTGCCCTTGAACAATCCTGACTCCTTTTTGGAGCTTAAGGAGGTGTCGATTTTTGTCGCTGGAGAGGATGATGGCGTCTTCGATCCGGATGATTTCATCCTCTTCTACGGCTGGTCGGTAAATGATTGGGATTATGATCCCACCGGTTACCAAGCCACTTTTCATGCCAACCCATTCACCCATGATCACATCTTCTGGCTCACCTTCAATGAGGGAACTTCTTCGAAAAGAATGGAAATCAAAGACGGAAGTTTGGTCGAGCAAAATCCGTTTACTCCTTATAAGTTCAGGGCTCGAGTGCATGAGGAACATGACAAGGAACATGACAACTATCGCTATTGGTATTGGGAACAGACTGATGAAGTTCAGAGGGAGCTGAGCTTGCCCGGGGCAGTTCCCGAAGATACCAACTTCATTAAAGTCAAGACCACGTCGGTGAGCGGAGTTGACATCTGGGTGAATCAGGAGCCCGCACAGATAATCGATTCGCTTTCTTCATACACCCTTAGGATCGCCTCCACCTCGTCCTTCCACGGGGGGATTGTGGATACTTTGGATTTCTCCTTTTCAGATACGGCTTTTTTGGACTACTATGAGGTGGAATATTGGCGAAGATTTGAGTGCCACGACAGACAGCTTTTCTTCGAAAGCCCGGAGTACCAAGGCGTGGTCCAATACGAAATCTCCAATCTGTTTTCTCCGCAGGTCTATGTCTTTGATATAACGGACAAATTCGAGGTGAAGATGTTTGATGGGGTTGAAATAAAAGGAGAACAAGCTAAGTTTCAAGACACGGTGGAGGTGGATTCTGAAACCAGATATTATTCGGTGGACCTGAGTAGAATCAAAAAGCCGGTGAATTTGTTTTTAGACCAGGGATCTGATTTAAGAAATGTCGATAATCAGACGGACTTCTTGATAATCGCCCATTCCGATTTCTATGATCAAGTTCAAAGACTGAAAAGCTGGAGATCTTTATTTAATCAGATTGAGGTGAAAACGGTTAAGGTGCAAGATATATATGATGAGTTCTCCGGAGGGCTTCTTGATCCGGTGGCCATCCGTGATTTCTTAAAATATGCTTACCAGGAATGGATAAAGCCAGCACCCGCTTTTGTCCTTTTGGTGGGTGACGGGAATCACGATTACAAAAATAACTTGCACACTGGTGCGCAAAATTTCATTCCGCCGTTCACCCCCGACCCCACCATCTCCGACGACATGTATGTGTTGTTAGGAGACACTTTGAGCATGATCATCAGCCGACTTCCGGTAAGGTCGGCAAATGAGGCAGAAGTTGTGGTGAATAAGATTATAGAATATGAAAAGGAGCCAGAATTCGGAACCTGGAGAAACCTGATCACCTTGGTGGCGGATGATGAGTGGGTAAGGGTGGACTCCATTGATCCCTTGTGGGACTTTCATACTCGCGATACTGAAATTCTGTCCAAATCCCATGTTCCCCCATCCTTTGATGTCTCCAAAGTATACCTGATGGAGTCTCCCTTCGATTATAAAGGAGAAAAGCCTCAGGCAACGGAAGCCATCGTGAATAGTTTCAATACCGGCTCTCTGATCATCAATTATGTAGGACACGCTAATCCGGATTTATGGGCACACGAGGAGGTATTCAAGACAGCTCAGGATATTCCCAAACTTAAAAATAAAAGAAAGCTTCCCTTAGTCTATATGGCCTCCTGCAGGCTTGGATTGTTCTTTGATCCCAAAAGACAGGGTATGGCGGAGGAATTGTTAAGGGCGGAGGAAAAAGGAGCCGTCGCCACCATCTCTGCCGTCATGAGGGTCACGCCCACACATAATGCCGAGCTGAACTTTAAGGTCTACGATCTTTTATTGTATGACTCTTTTTCCATAGGGGAAGCACTGTTCACCGCCAAGCTCGATAGAGAACTAAATGACAACGATAGAAAGTATGTTCTCTTCGGAGATCCAATTATGAAATTGGGAATGCCCGCTTTAGAGGTCAGCCTGACTCAGATAACTCCAGATACTCTTGCAGCTTTAAGCTCGGTGACCATAAAGGGGGAGGTTTGGGAGAAGGGAGGAGATTTAAACACCAATTTCAATGGGCAGGCCTATATTTTGAGCTTTGATTCCCAGAGAAAAAATGTGCGAGAGATTAAGACAAACACTGGAACATACTATGTGAGTTATGATCTTCCCGGTTTGGTTATTTTCCGGGGAGAAGCTTTGGTGGAGGGTGGCAGATTCTCTGCCAGCTTCGTGGTGCCAAAAGATATAAGCTATGGCGGCAATACCGGAAGGGTGAGCGTTTACGTTCTTAATGAAAATCAAGACGGTGCTGGGGCGGAAGATTCTCTAATTATATTGGGTTCGGACACCACAGTGATAGATACTTTGGGTCCTGAAATAACGATTGGCTTCGAGGAGCATCCCGATTTCAGAGAGGGTGACGTAATCCCACCTACGGCCAGATTACAGCTTTCCATCTTCGATGAGCATGGGATAAATATCACCGGCGAGGTGGGACATGGCATTACTTTGGCCATTGATCAGGATTATCAACATGAGTTGGATCTTACCAAGAACTTTCAATATGATCTGGGAAGCTTCCAGAAAGGTTGGCTGTCCTACCAGCTGCCCGATTTGTCCCCGGGTGATCATCTCTTAAGCATCAAAGCCTGGGACAATGCGAACAACTCCTCCTTGGCCTCGGTGAGAGTGGAGGTGAGATCACGAGGGGAATTTGAGCTTACCGAGGTGATGAATTATCCCAATCCTTTCTCTAAAGAGACCAGCTTCTACTATCGGCTCACTTCACCTGCCGATCGGGTAAGAGTAGAAATATTTACTTTGGCTGGCAGATTGATAAAAACCATACCTAACGCTTCCGGAGATGCGGGTGCAAACTTTTCCGTCACCTGGGACGGAAAGGATCAGGATGGAGACAAAGTCGCAAATGGAGTTTATATTTATAAGGTGGTGGCGGAAAAAAGGATAGACGGTGAGGCAAAAAAGGAGGAGGTCTTCGGTAAAGCAGTGATCTTACGATAGCAGAATTATCTTTTTTGAATTGTTGCCGATCTTTAGGAAAAAGAGTATATTAAAGCGGTGGTTGGGCTCTCCTCTGCAGAAGGAAACGAGGAGACCCAGAAAGAAATATTGGGAAGGTAGAGACTGTAATCTGGACAAAAGATATATTCAGGAAGATTTTAGAAAATCGAGTTGCCAATTTAGAACAAGAAGGTTATATTGAAAATATCAGAAGCTCAAAAAGGTTAAAAAGTCTGTAAGGTGATGATTAGGCTACTTTTACCTTGAGTCTATGATTTCACGACCGATTTTTTTGACGGAAACGTATCCAGGAGGTTTTTTATGAGGAAAACAATTTCGCTGTTATTGCTTGTAACAATGATGGTCATTATCAGCTCATCATCCAAGGCGGATGTGAGCAGATCTGGTGTTTTGTTCTTAAGGATAGCGGCAGGTGCCAGAGCCGCCGGCATGGGAGAAGCTTTTGTGGCCATCTCTGATGATGCCACTGCCACTCACTGGAACCCCGCCGGTCTGGGACTCTATCCTTTGACTTCCACTTTCCTTGAGTATCCTTTTCCTTCCGGCTTCAAGGCAAAATCGATTGCCCTTTTGAGGAATGATATTCCCGAGACCAATTACAGGCGATATGACATCTGGGCTATCTCCGATCTCGATTTGGTTGGGCTTTCTGGAAAGAAGTGGAGCAATTATGAAGACTATGCCACCTCAATGGGGGAATCGGTGGAGAGCATCATGGGAAAATACAGTCAGGAGAGGGATGAGGAGAGGATAAAAAAGATGGCGGAGACCACTGCAGCATTTAATAATTCGCTTAGCAAGGATTCGTTGAAGGTTTTAATGGAGAGAGTCTTGAGGGGCTTGCACCCGGATTCTGAGGTTTTTACCAAGCTCTCCTCATCCTGGGAACCTCTATTGGAAGCCTGGGATAAATGCTATGTCAACTCGAAAGCCCTTTCGACTTTGGCAGACCGGATAACTGATTTTCTCGCAGATGATAGCCTCTCTTCAGAGGAGGCAAACCAGATTTCCACAATTATGTCCCAGGTCATTGGAGAAAGACTTCCGGAGACTTTGAGGATACCTTATCGGGCGCTATTCGCTGATACTATCACAGCTATTGCCTCTGAAGGGAAGTTACTTTGGGTGGGAACAAAGAAAGGTCTTTTTGCTTTCGATGGCAAGCAGTGGAAAAGATATGGACAACAGGATGGCTTGCCCTCAGATTTTATCACCGCCATACTTCCGGTCTCCAAGAGGTTGATCTGGGTGGGGACCGATCAGGGGATAGCCAAATTCGATGGAGCAAATTGGACCATTTCGCGCTTCGGAAAAGACTTATCTGATAAGCACGTGGTGGACATTGCTAACCTGGGAGAAAGGGAATTCTGGGCTGCCACCAAAAAAGAGCTGGCCAAATATGATGGAGAAACCTGGCAACTTCATGAAAGATACAGCTTCAAAATTGGCGATGATCTAAAGAAGGTGGTTAAGAGATTCTTAGGAACAGAAGACGAGAAAAAAATCTCTCAGGCTATTGATCTTGTCAAGAAATATAATGGCCTTCAGCCTCAAGGTGGAGAATTCGCAGACTCAAACTTGAGCCCAGGTCAGGAAATCAACCTTCCCTTTAGTTTGGCCATAAATGGAGAGATCACCGCCTTGGTTATGGATGATCATCACAATTTGTGGGTAGGAACGAAGTGGGGACTTAGAAGATATGCTGACAATGGATGGAGCACCTATGGCTATAAGGTTTATACCGCTGCAGAAGAAGATGACGTGAAGAAAGTGGCAGAAAAGTTTCTCCGCTCTGGGGAAGAGGAGCGGGTGGAGAGGTTGTCTTCCATGATTATGGAGTATAACCATCTGGAGTCGGCCCAGCTGGACTCAGGACAGAAGCTTTATGTATATCATAATGCCACCGGAAGCCATACACTTTCATTGGTAGAGGCGGAAGGAGATAATCTCTTCGTAGGGACCGAGTTTGGTACCCTCAGGTGGGATGGTGCAGGGTGGGGAAGGTACTATCATGCTGGTTTGGAAAGAGCAAAGACCGAAAAGATCATTTATCGGGATGGAGAGCTCTGGTTCGCTACGCCGGAGAAGGTGGTGGTTTATGCCCATGCCAAAAGGGAGCTTACCCTCATGCACGCCAATTGGCTGCCTGAATTAGCCTCAGATTTATACTACGAATATCTCTCTTACGTCCAACATATGGAAGGGTGGGGGACGGTGGGAGCTAATCTCACTTTCCTCTCTTTAGGGAAAAACGTGAGAACAGACGAAACCGGAGCAGTAAAGGGCGAATTCGACAGTTATGAGATGGCTTTTGCCTTTTCCTATGGGACCAAATTGAATCCCAGCTTATCTACAGGGCTTTCTGCCAAAATCATCTATAGTCACCTGGCGGACCGGGGTGCTGGAATGGAGAGGGGCAAAGGATCAGGTTCCTCTTTTGCGCTGGATATGGGGCTTTTATATCATCTAAAAAGATTCAGCCTGGGAACCGCTGTGACCAATTTGGGACCTAATATTGCCTATATAGACTTGAATCAATCGGATCCCTTGCCTCGGAATCTGGCAGTTGGTTTTGCCTTTCGTATAGTGGATACCCCCTTCAATCGTTTAACCGCCACCTTTGAGGTGAACAAGGAGTTGGTGGGATTGGACGATCCCATGAGTGAGGAAATCAAGGAGGCCATCGAAAATATGGGAATCGAATATTGGTATGGGACCTATGTCTC
>LJVD01000105.1 GCA_001304225.1 candidate division Zixibacteria bacterium SM1_73 | reverse complement strand
TGGCCTTTGATACCGTCTATGCCGAAGGTCAAAGGCGATATGTAGAGTCTCTTTCTGCCTATGCCCGGCAGTTTTTGGGAATGATGGAAAAGCCGGATGTCGACTTTATCGAGGGGCTCTCCCCTGCCGTCTCCATCGAGCAGAGAAGTTCTGCCAAAAATCCACGCTCCACCGTTGGAACCGTCACCGAGATATACGATTATTTACGGCTTTTGTATGCCCGGGTAGGAACACCTTATTGTTACAGGTGCGGAAGAAAAATATCCCAACAGACAGTAGAACAGGTAGTGGATTTGGTCATGTCCTTACCCAAGGGAAGCAAAATTCAGATTTTGGCTCCTCTGGTTAAAGGAAGAAAAGGGGAACACAAGGAGATCTTTGACCAGATCAAAAAGGAGGGGTTCATCCGAGCAAGGGTGGATGGAAAGATCGTGGAGGTCGAGGGGGAGATGAAATTGGAGAAGTATAAAAAGCATAATATTGAGGTGGTGGTGGATAGGTTGGTGGTAGAAAAGAAAATCGCCAAAAGGTTGGCGGATTCTTTGGAGACTGCCCTTAAATTAGGTTCAGGAATCGTGGTGGTAAATGTATTGGGCAAAGAGGAACTTTTATTCTCCGAACATTATGCCTGTGTCCACTGCGGGATAAGCTACGAGGAGCTTTCCCCCCGAATGTTCTCTTTTAACAGCCCCTTCGGCGCCTGTCCAACCTGCAGTGGGTTGGGCACCAAAATGGAAATCGATCCTGATTTGGTGGTCCCTGATCCAAAAATCTCCATAGCTTATGGCGCAGTTGCTCCCTGGGGAAATCCCATAGGAGGCTGGTATTACCATCAATTGAAAAGTTTGGCAGATCATTTTCAATTCAGCCTATATGTTCCCTTCGAGAAGTTAAAATCTGAAGCAAAAAATGTCCTCCTTTATGGTACCGGACATAGGGAGCTTAAATTTCGCTGGGAGGACTCCGAAGGAAAGGGAGAATATTATGACACCTTTGAGGGGGTGATTCCTAACTTGGAAAGACGCTACCGGCAAACCGCATCAGAGGCGGTGAGGGAGTGGATTGAAAGATTCATGCGGGTGTTGCCTTGCCCGGAGTGCAATGGAACAAGATTGAAAAAAGAGAGTCTTTCGGTAAAGGTAAAAGACTTGAATATAGCTGAATTGACCGAATTATCGGTGAAACAAGCCAAGAAATTCTTCGCCAAGCTGAAGCTTACCTCCAGAGAGCATCAGATAGCCAAGCAGATTCTAAAGGAGATAAACGAACGGCTGGGATTTATGATGGATGTTGGCTTGGACTATCTCACTTTGGATCGATCCGCCGCTTCGCTTTCCGGAGGAGAAGCACAGAGGATAAGATTAGCCACCCAGATAGGATCGCGATTGGTGGGGGTGCTATACATTTTGGACGAACCATCAGTAGGACTCCATCAGAGGGACAACAAAAGGCTTTTGAACACCCTTTTAGGATTGAGGGATCTTGGAAATACGGTTCTGGTGGTGGAGCACGACCGGGAGACCATCATGACCGCAGATCATGTGGTAGATTTGGGACCCGGCGCGGGCAAGGAGGGAGGTTGGGTGGTGGCCAAGGGCACTCCGCAAGCCATTGCCAGAAACAAGAAGTCTTTAACCGGGAAATATCTCTCAGGAAAACTCTCCATTCCTATTCCCAAAACAAGGAGAAATGGCAATGGGGATTTCTTGAGCATCTTTGGAGCAGCAGGAAATAATTTGAAAAGGATAAGAGTCGATCTTCCTTTGGGTCTTTTTATCTGCATAACCGGCGTCTCAGGATCAGGAAAGTCAACTCTGATAAACGAGACCCTGTTCAGGGTTTTGTCTCAGCATTTTTATAATTCAAAGATTGCTTCATTGGAATACGGAGGAATTCAAGGTTTAGAGCACGTAGACAAGGTTATAAACATAGACCAATCTCCCATCGGAAGAACCCCCAGATCAAATCCCGCCACTTATACCGGCGTCTTCACCTATATTCGAGACCTCTTTGCCATGATCCCCGAAGCCAAGATTAGGGGATATAAGGTGGGACGTTTCAGCTTCAATGTAAGAGGAGGGAGATGTGAAGCCTGTGAAGGAGACGGAATCATTAAAATCGAGATGCACTTTTTGCCGGATGTATATGTCCCTTGTGAGATTTGTAAGGGCAAAAGATATAACCGGGAGACTCTGGAGATAAAATACAAAGGAAAAAACATTGCCGATGTCCTGGATATGACCGTGGATGAAGCTTATGAGTTTTTTGTAAACATTCCCAAGATAAAAAGAAAGCTTCAGACCTTGAAGGATGTGGGACTGGGCTACATTCATCTGGGGCAGCCAGCCACCACGCTGTCCGGGGGAGAAGCTCAGAGGGTCAAACTCTCCACCGAGCTTTCCAAAGTCTCTACAGGAAGTACCCTTTACATTCTGGATGAGCCCACCACAGGTCTTCATTTCGAGGACATCAAGATGCTTCTGAGAGTTTTGAACAAGTTGGTGGATAAAGGAAACACCGTCTTGGTGATCGAGCATAATCTGGATGTGATAAAGACTGCTGATTACATAATAGATCTGGGACCTGAAGGTGGAGAGGACGGTGGAAAGGTGATTGCCACTGGCACCCCAGAGGAGGTGGCAAAAACCGAAGGCTCTTACACCGGACAATTCTTAAAAGACATTTTAAAACCCACCTAATTTCACGCAGGCAAGAAGAAAAAGGTGTTGAACTGTAAGGATTTTATAAAAGGCTTGCGCCCTATTGAGCTTTGCATAAGCAGAGAAACAATTTACCTCTCCCTTGACGCTTCGTTCTGAGAAATCTACGCCCGACACAAAGGTGGGGCGCTACGGCAACTGTGGTGTCCGACATTTCTGTCGGACATTCTCTCTCGTTCGTCACGGACACCTTGTCCGTGACGTAGAGGAAAATGGTAACGGACGAGGCATCCGTTACCAACAAAGAGCGACGCTTTTTCTATAAAGATGTAAAATTTAGCCTTTTGCCTTCTCTTTTATCAAACAGGTGGATTTTTTCTTTTTTGAAAGTAAAATAGATCGGAGAGTCGGGTTCGGCATGGAACTCAGGTTCTGCTTCCGCTTTAAGTCGCTCCATGTTCCACTCAATGTCCACATAGGTGGCATTTCCCAAAGGTTCCACGGCGAAGATTTTTCCAGAAAACCAACCTTGCTTTTTTTCTAAACTTATGATCACATCCTCCGGACGCACGCCGAAAAACACCTCTTTTTCCTTCAATTCTAATTCTTTTTCTCCTCCCATAAAAAACGAATCTTGACCGGTGAATCTGACAGATGTCTTATCATCCTCTCGTATGAGTTCTCCTTCAAAGAAATTCATGCTGGGCGAACCGATAAATTCTGCAACAACCTTATTAGCGGGAAAGTTATACACCATCTGCGGTGAATCGCACTGCTGGATTCTTCCTTCAAAAAGGATCGCCACCCTATCCGAGAGGGTCATGGCTTCGGCTTGATCATGAGTCACATAAATCATGGTGGTCTGGATCTCTTTATGTAGCTTCTTCAGCTCTGCTCGCATGTAAACTCTTAATTTAGCATCCAGGTTGGACAAAGGTTCATCCAGAAGGAAGACCCTTGGTTTCCTCACAATAGCTCTTCCCAGAGCGACTCTTTGTCGTTGCCCACCGGATAGCTCTTTCGGTTTTCTGGACAAAAGATGCTGGATGCCCAAAACCGAAGCTGTTTTTTTTACCCTCTCTTTGACTTCCGCTTTGGGAAATTTCCTTATCTTCAAAGGAAAAGCGATATTCTCAAACACATTCTTATGCGGATAGAGGGCATAGCTTTGAAAGACCATGGCCACGTCCCTTCTGGCTGGGGGAAGGTCATTAACCGTCTTAAGATCAAAAATAATCGCTCCTGAACTTACCTCCTCCAAGCCGGCAATCATATTGAGAATGGTGGATTTCCCGCAGCCGGAAGGACCCACGATGGTGAAAAATTCCTTGTCTTTTATCTCCAGATTAACGTCATCAATGACCAGATTGTCTTTGCCAAAGATCTTGGTTACATTTTTTAAAATTACTTCACACATAAAAACTCCTTCCAAGATATCATCCCTTGATTGCTCCAGCGGTTAATCCCTGAATGATTCTCTTTTGGAAAAACAAAACCATAATAATCAAGGGAACTGTGACGATTATGCTGGCGGCAGCCATCTCTGCCCAGAATTCCCTATGAATGCCTGAAAACATGGCTATCCCCACTGGAATGGTTCGCGAAGCAGATGTGGAGGTAAAGGTTAGGGCAAACAAAAATTCGTTCCAGGCAAAGATGAAAACCAAAATAGCGGTAGTGAATATCCCGGGTGCTGCCAGAGGCAGGGTCACCCGAAAAAAAGTTCCCAACAAGCTGGATCCATCCACCCAAGCCGCTTTCTCCAACTCAGATGGAATCTCCTTGAAGAAATTGGTCAAAATCCAGATGGTCAAAGGGAGGGTGAAGGTGGTGTAGGGAAAAAGAAGAGCTAAATAAGTGTCCAGCTAGTTAAAGCTCTTAAGTAAAAGATATAATGGAGAGACGATGGCGATGGGCGGAAACATGGAAATTGCCAATACCATTCCCAAAATCAAACTTTTTCCCCTCATCTTCAGTCTGGCAACTGCGTAAGCACAAAACGAACCGATGATCAGGCTGAAGAGCGTGGCCGCGGATGCCACCACAAAGCTGTTTAAGATATATCGAGCAAAAGGCTTTCCCTCGAATACTTCCGGATAGTGGGACAAGGTTATCTTTTGGGGCAAGATGGGGGGAAGTTTGGTAACCTCTTCATCCGGAGTTAGCGAGGTGATCAGCTGCCATAGATAGGGAGCAAGAAATCCAAATATGATAAGCAACACAAGAATATATAACCAAATATTTCTTAATCTCATTTAGTACATCTGTTCCTAAATGATATTACAATAATTTGTCATTGCCGGTCCCCCAAATGGGGGACGAAGCGACCTCTAAATAGCTGGAATGGGGTGAGATTGCTTCGTCGAGTTCCTTCGTTCACGCTCAGGACAAGCCTCGCAATGACAGGCTAAAACATAATGTTGTTTTAAAGACATTCATCTGGTTTCCAATGAAAGTCCAAATAATTTGATGAATAAGGAACTGAAGACCATTACACAAACAAAGGTAACTACTGCCAGAGCAGATCCATACCCGAAATTAGAAAGGGAAAATAGTTGTTTGTAGGTGTAAAGTGATAAAACCTCGGTGGTATCTGCTGGTCCTCCACCGGTGAGCACAAAGATCACATCGAAGACTCGAAATGCATCGAGTGCTCTGAAAAGGACCGCCACCAACAAGGTAGGCTTCAAAAGGGGCAGGGTAATATGCCAGAACCTATACCACACCCCGGCTCCATCTACCTTTGCGGATTTGTATAAATCCTCAGGAATGACCTGAAGTCCGGCGAAGAGGAGCAAGACCATAAAGGGAGTGGTTTTCCAGATTTCGGCCAATATGGCTGAGTTCATAGCAAAGGTTTTACTGCCTAACCAGTTCCAATTATCACTGATCAGATGCAGAAATTTGAGCAGGTAATTAAGAATGCCATAATCGTAATTGAAGATCCATTTCCACATTTTGGCTGAGACCACGGTGGGGATAGCCCAAGGAATTAAGATCACCGCCTTGACCAATCCTTTCCCTTTCAGAGGCTGATTTATAACCAAAGCTATCAAAAGACCAAGAATTAGTTCAAAGAACAAAGAGACGCCCACAAAATACAAAGTGTTGAGAAGCGCATTAAAAAAGCTATTATCCTGGAGAAGCTGAAAATAATTGGCTATTCCTATGAAATTATTCACATTGAATTTCAAATTTATTTCAAATAGAGATAGATAGGCCGCCTTCAATATGGGGTAAAAGGCTACAGCGGTTATAACCAAAATGCTGGGAAGGATTAAGAGGTAAGGTGCTTTAGCGTGGTCAAAAAGCTTTGTCAACTTATCTCCAATCAGTTTGGAATTTTCGACTTTAACCTGATTTAATACAAACGTAAGAAAACTTTTTACATTCTACTTGCTTTCCCCCTCTCCCCTAAGGGGAGAGGGTTAGGGTGAGGAGGAAGCATTGTATCAGGAATAATTACGTTTGAATTAATTGTAGTTGTTCGACTTGTCAAGTTTTGAAAAGACCCAATAAATCGGACAACTACAATAGCAAAACATTTCATTTGTTCTCTTGAAGCTAATTTCTTCAGAAATGCAAAGCTTTTGTTACTCACATGGATTTCTTAAGTATTTTCTGAATCTCCTCCTCCATTATATCTAAAGCTTCTCGTGGTGACTTTAAATCAGCCAAAACTCCACTCACCTCTCTTTGGATGATCAAAGAGATGTCAGGATAGAAAGGGGTAACCGGACGGGGTCTGGCTCTTTTAAAAACTGAAAGAAGATCCTTCATAAAAGGTGCTTGTCTATTTATATCCGGATCGTCGTACAAAGAGACTAAAGTCGGATTTCGTGAAAGACCCAAAGCCAGTATCTTTTGCACTGGGTAGCTGGTCATGTATTCCACTAATTTCCAGGCCCCTTTCTTGTTTTCAGAATAGTTATTTATCCCCAATTGCCATCCCCCCAAGGTGGCGGCACTTTCTCCTCCCTGAAAACGAGGCATGGGGGCAATTCCTACTTTTCCCCGAAGAGGGGAGTCTTCAGACTCTACCAAAGACCACACATAGGGCCAATTTCTCAAAAAAACAGACTCCCCATTCCCAAACACGTGCCTGCTTTCCTCCTCACTATAGGTAGCCACCGCCTCCGGGGTGATCTTGTGTTTGTGGATAAGCTCATACATGAAAGTTAAGGCTTTTTGATTCTGGGAGGAGTTAATTTGGACTCGGTTTTCTTGATCCAAGATGATCCCTCCGCTGCCCCAGATGTATTCTAAAAAATTGCAAACCAATCCCTCATATTGCATCCCCTGCCAGACAAATCCATAAAGCTTCTCCTTCTTTTCTTTCTCAATGATGGTCTGGCAATGTTCAACCAATTGATCGAAGGTCTGGGGTGGATCGAAACCATGTTTGTCCAGCAAATCCTTTCTATAATACAAAAGTCCGGCATCGATAAACCAGGGAACCGCATACAGGATATCCCCGTAACTGCATCCCCTTATAGCACCTTTGAAGAATTTTAAC
Organism: candidate division Zixibacteria bacterium SM1_73; assembly: GCA_001304225.1. Taxonomy (GTDB): domain Bacteria; phylum Zixibacteria; class MSB-5A5; order MSB-5A5; family SM1-73; genus SM1-73. Next base: position 151 of record LJVD01000105.1, on the reverse strand, counting down.
TCAAATTCTTTATTGGCGAACTGATCTAAAGGAGCTAACCAGCCGGAGGCAGCAAATTCAGAAAGCCAGATGATGTCTATGGATAAAACATCGAAACTCTCACTTTGCGCCCCAAAATTGGTGACGTAAAATTGGTGCTGAAGATCTGATT
>LJVD01000104.1 GCA_001304225.1 candidate division Zixibacteria bacterium SM1_73 | reverse complement strand
TGAGGATTTTTCCGGATTCAGATCACCTTTTCTGTAAGACCAAAGGCGAAGGCGATTATGCCGAATACGCTGATACCGAAAGACCGATAGATAGCGAGTTTTTGGACTTTCTTGCTGAGTGGCTGAAGGAAGAATTATAAAGAATAACCCCCAACTTAGGCTGATCCGCTTAGGTTAGGGGTTATTTATCTTCCAACATTTCTGCAAAACCGAATCTACTGCAAAAGCTTCTCCATATCATCCACCAGGCTGGCAAATAGCTCGATGGTTTTGTTGATGGGTTGGGGAGAGGTCATATCCACGCCTGCGTCCTTAAGCAAGTTGATGGGATAATCTGAGTCACCCGACTCCAAGAACCTCAGGTAACGATCCAAAGCCTCTCTGTTCCCTTCCAAGATCTTTTTGGAAATGGTAACAGCTGCCGCAAAACTGGTGGCATACTGATAAACATAAAACCTTCTATAGAAATGATAGATTCGCAAGCAGCCCAGATCGTCAAGAGAATCCAACATCAATTCGGGTCCGTAAAACTTCTGGAAAGTATCACGGTATATTTGTCTCATAGAGGCAGAGCTTAAGGCTTCTCCATTTTGCACTTTCTGGTGAATCGTCTTTTCGAATTCGGTAAACATCAGTTGGGTGTAAAAGGTTCCCTCGATCTCGTCAATATAATGATTAAGTAGATAAAGCTTTTGAGCTTGGTCCTTGGTATTCTTAAGGAGATAGTCCATTAATAGGGTCTCGTTGGTAATGGAGGCCACCTCTGCGGTAAAGGTCGCATGTCCGGAATTGATATAGGGTTGCTTTTTATTGGTGTAGTATCGATGCATGCAATGTCCCATCTCGTGAGCTACCGTGAACATGTTACGCAAAGTGTTGTTGTAATTGAGCAACATATATGGATGGCAAGAGTAACAACCCCAGGAATAAGCGCCACTTCCCTTTCCTTCGGTTTCATATACGTCGACCCAGCCGGAGGTAAAGCCAGCCATCATATCGCTTAGATATTGTCTTCCCAGAGGAGCCAAAGCTTTCTCTATAATGGTCAGTGCACTATCATAAGGAATCTCCATCTTAGCTTCCGGAACCAAAGGAACGCTGAGATCGTACTTGCGTAACTCATCCAGTTTCAGAACTCTTTTCCGTAAACTGACATATTTATGAAGGGACTCAAGATTATTGTTCACCGCTGCAATTAGATTCTCAAATACCGATATGGGGATGTTGTAGTGATCCAGGGCTGCTTCCAAGGTGGAGTTATATTTCCGGGCTTTGGCAAAGAATAAGTCTTTGGCTATAGTTCCGCTCAAGGTGGCTCCCAGGCTGTTCAAATAAGTCAGATAAGCAGAACTATAGGCTTCGCTGGCTTCTTTTCTCAACCGTCGATCGGGCGATTCCAAAAACTTGTAATAACGCTCCTTGGTAAGTTGAACCTCGTTACCCTGTTCATCTTTGACGGAAGGGTATTTGATATCCGCATCGTTAATCATGGTCCAGACATTAAGTGGAGCACGGGCCAAATCCCCAGCCATAGCCAAAATCTCCTCCTCCGACGGAGAAAGAGTATGAGATTTCTTTCTGATTATGTTGTCTACGTAATGCTGATAGATTTTCAACCCCTTTTCTGATTTCATAAACTCGTCCACCTTTGGCTGAGGTATAGATAGAATTTCCGGATCAATGAATGAGACCGCCTGTTCAGCTTTGGTTGCCAAACTTCTGGCGCGATTGTATAGCTCCTGGTAAGTAGACACTCTGGTGTCCTCATCTTGGCGCATTCCAGCATAGACATAGAGTCGATTTGTGATGTTCCAAATACTGTCCTGCATTTGCAGGCATTCCAAAAGCGTCTTCCCCGATTCCGATAGGCGTCCCTTGAATTCCGTCATCTTGGGCAAAAGCCTTTCCAGTTTCGAAAAATCCTCTTCCCAGAGCTGCTCGGTGGCATAGATATCTTCCAACCTCCATCTGTATTTAGCATCTATATCCGATCGCTGCGGAATGGTCTCAGTATCAGATTCGGCAAGAACATTTGTGAAGCTAAAAATCACCACCAGCCCCGTCACCAACAAAACAAAAAGACCTGAAGTTTTCTTCATGATTTCCTCCTCGACAGTGGTTCTAAGTTACAGATCATGTTGTTATTATACGAAAATTATAACCACAAGTTCAAGAGAAAACCTCAGAATTTTACGAATTGATAACGTTTCAATGTGAGCTGATTGCAGAAGATAGATTCAAAGAGGCGGAGATGATTTATTGGGAGAAAGATTAAAAGAATGGCAGGTGAGTTGATATAAAATGACTTCAAATCAGAAAAAGAATAATTTGGTCTTTTGGGGAGTGTCAAAAAATGGTTGGTGGGCTCTAACCTTAACGAGTTATATATTAATCCTTTACTGTTATTCGTATGAATGCTTCGCATCGGTGTCGAAGCCCAGATGGGCACATCCGTGCCTGCTCGAACCTCGTTGCTCGAAATTCGAATCTGGCTACAAAAATTCTCTCCTTACAACCAGTCTCGAAAATTTTAGCCGATCTTTTCAGATGACCACATCCTCTAATAAGGTAGGACCCATTCTCTGCACTGAGAATTGTCCTACCCAAATCACCCTATCAGAGGAAGGCTAATTCTTGCACAACCACAGCTGGAGTAGACCTTATTGTGCGAAAATCTTAACTTTTATCCAAACCACCAACAGCTTAATTGCGGGAGCTGTTTCTTCTTTAATTTAGTCTTGGAAATCTTTCTTATTGGAACGGTTGGATCAGCCCAGGTTGTCTTGACTTTTCCCGTCCGGGATGACTTTTTCTTGCTGGTCGTCTTCTTTTTATAAGAGGAAACTCTATGATTGGTCATCTTGACCCTCCCTTTTGAGCAAAATGAGATGATACAAATGAGCAAGGATTAACCTCACCAGAAGGTTGAGGCTTCATCCCTTTTGTGGAGAAGCAGAGAAGGAGCCCCGCCTAAAGCGGAGCTCCTTGTTCAAAAAGTCAACCTTCAGGTGAATCCTTTTTGACCTGCTGTCTACTGATTAGTTGAAGTTTTTCCTGGCTCCTCCCAGTAATCCAGTGTGCCCTGTAGCACTATCCGATACTCTCCGGTGGTCGGATTAACCATCTCTACCCTTGCCCTGCAGGTGGTAGAGTTGTACAAAAGATCATAAAGGTTATGCTGCAAAGCGGCAGGAGAAGTTGGAGTCCTCTCTAACACCGAAAAATTCTGATATCTAAATTTGTTCACCTTTTTCACCCCCTTCTGCTTTTTAAGTTACAGGTTTTATCGATTCAAGGATACATTCCCAAAACGAGAGAGACACATTTGACAAAAAAGATTTTAAAACATTTTAACGATTGGTCCACCAGGTCTCAGGGTTTTCCCAATCCAGGCAGCCATGGAGGACGATGCGATACTCTCCGGTCTCCGGATTGATTGAATCCACCTTAACCTTGGCGTTTATCGAAGATGCCACCAGGTCGCTGATCCTTCTTTGCAGATAGGATGGAGACATCGGACTTCTCTCAATGGTCCAGAAATCATGGAAATTGAATCTCTGCATATTTTTCACCCCCTCTCTTTAGTCCTATTTTCCCCTCAGGGTATGTTCCTCAAAAGCAACCTTTCGTCGGGACAAACGTCAGAACATATACCTGAAGACTAAATCCCCCTCTTTTTTTGGGATGCATCTTTTTCCGATTTTTTAAGGAAGTATTTCTTTGTCTAAACCGGTCTTATGGTCTTTTTCAAAGCTACAGGTCAAAATGGTTGCATATTTTGAAGGCATGTTCACGTGTCTAACATCCCGATCTTTAACCTTTGTGGTTGAATGGAGGATAGCCCTTCCTCCTTTCAAATCAATTGATTGATCCAGATCGATCGTTAGGTTTGCAGCATTTTTGTAATGAAGCTTACTCATCCTTTCACCCTACCTTTTTAAAGGCTTCGCAGATTTGGTAAAGCTTTCTTTGAGTCCAAAAGTCCAAAATTCTCTAACTCTCTGAGCAGGGAAACCACTGATCTTTTGGTCCATCCCAGATCGGAAGCGATCTTGGCTTGTAAAGAGATGAGTTGATTAAGCCCCAAAAGGGAGGTCCTCCGGTAAAGATATTTGACCAACTTAACCAAACGAAAATCTCTTTTTGAAGGACTTTTTCCCACAAGCAATCTTTTCACCAAATCCACCGCAAAAAAAACTGAAAATTTCCCGACCTTCTCCTCTTTGCATTCTATGAATAGATCAAATCTGTGCTCCGGATTCTTATATCCACAGGTTATCCCGCTGCAAGAATTCAGCTTGGTGACATTGGACTGAAGATCGATGATCACGTGCTCTATAAGATGTGCGATGTGAGTTATTTGTTCCACTTTGTGGGAAGGAATTTCTTTATGATTTCTTAAATTATTAAAAAGGTTCTCCCCGCATTTATGTCTTTCTAAGGTAGGCAATAATTTTAGAAGTTTTCGATAAATTAATGAGAAATTGATTTTCTTCTTACTTCTGGGAACGAAGACATCTAAAACCACTTTAAGCTTTCTACCTCCTGGTTTGAACCTTTTGTTCAGACCACAAATTTCCGGAAACTCTCCGTAAGATATTTCTTTTATATCCACAAATATTTTCCAAAGGAACGCAATTTCTCTTCAAATTTTTTATCACCCCAGTAGGTTTGCACTAATCTTGTCGGCAAGATGAAGGCATTCCTTTATCCTTATCTCAAAAAATTTGGAATTTTTTTGTTGACTTTTGTTTCTTTTGGAATAAATTCTTACTTTGTGACAAAAGTAACAAGGAGGTTTTAGCTGTCGTTAGTAGTTTTTAGCTTTGAACCGTTAACTTCTTCAAAGGAGAAACTCTTATGAACCAAAAACCCGGAAAAGGGAGTGCCTATGGGTGGCTTCTTCAAAGGATCACCGGGATCTTCTTGGCTTTCTTTCTGATCCTTCATTTTCAAGTGCTCCATTTCACTGCGAGGTGGAAAATTGACTTCGATTTGGTTACGCAAAGATTGGAGAGCACTGGATGGGTGATCTTCTATCTGATCTTTGTGCCAGCCGGGTTCTTTCACGCTTTCAACGGAGCATGGCAGGTGATTCATGACTACCGACCGAAGTCGAGAACCCAAAAGGCGGTCAAATCCCTCCTTTGGATTTTGGGGATTGCACTCTCGGCTTATGGATATTATCTGATAGTTACATTCACTAAAGGAGCTTAAAGATGTATCAATCCAAGTCTGGTTTCTTTAAGAAATATGTTGATGAAGTCGGCTTGAATCCTAATGTAGGTACCTGGTCATGGTTTTTACACCGTATCACCGGGGTGATTTTGGTCCTTTATCTCTTCATGCATTTCTTTGTATTAGGTTCCTCCTTGGCTGGAGGTGAAACCTTCAATAAATGGCTATCTACCGTCCAAAACCCGGTGTTTCACTTCTTAGAAATCGGGTTGGCAGCGGTGGTAGCTTTTCATCTTTTAAACGGTCTCAGAATCACCATCACCGACTTCTTTTTGGCGACCAAGGCACATAAGGCGATCTTCTGGATAGCCATGATAATCTTCTTGATCCTGATGATCATCACTCTGGTCGTCTTCTTGCCGAGGATATTTTCACCTCACTAAAAAAGGAGAGAAGATGATATTTCACGATATATTGGTAATTGGCGGTGGATTAGCTGGCTTAAGGGCAGCCATTGCAGCGGCTGAAAATAAGGCGGAAGTCGCTATAGTCAGCAAATTGTACCCACCCAGATCCCACTCAGGGCAGGCACAGGGTGGAATCAACGCCGCCTTGGGCAACAATCCCAAAGCCGCTGATGACAATCCGGAAAAACATGGGTTCGACACCGTCAAGGGGAGTGACTATTTATCAGATCAGGAAGCCCCCATCTATCTCACCGAACAGGCGCCAGATGCTGTCTTTGAAATAGAACACTGGGGCTGTCCTTTCAGCAGAACCGAGGATGGAAAGATTGCGCAAAGACCCTTTGGCGGAGCTGGTTATCCCCGCACCTGCTATGGGACAGACAAAACCGGTCATTACATTCTACAAACCCTATTTGAGCAAACTATCAAACATAATATCAAGACTTACAATGAATGGGTGGTGATCGCCCTGGCAAAGGACGTGGATGCCTGTTGCGGGGTAATTGCTCTGAATATGCATACCGGAGAACTTCAGGCTATGGGAGCTAATGCGGTAATCTTTGCTACCGGCGGTTCTGGTCGAATGTATGGTAACTCCACTAATGCCATACCCTCCACCGCTTTTGGAGTGGCTATGCCTTATTGGGCAGGAGTCCCCTTAAAGGATATGGAATTCGTTCAGTTTCATCCAACTTCACTTTATCCCAATAACATACTGATGACCGAAGGATGTCGAGGTGAAGGCGGATACCTGATCAACAAGGAGGGGGACAGGTTCATGAGCAAATATGCTCCTAAAGCTATGGAGTTAGGCCCCCGGGACATAGTTGCCCGTTCGATTCAGACTGAGATTTTAGAGGGGCGTGGATTCGAGGACGCTTATGTTTACTTGGATTTAAGGCATCTAGGAAAAGCCAAGATCATGGAGAGGCTTCCCGGAATCAGGGAGATCACCCTGGATTTCATTGGCCTGGACCCAATCGAGGAACCTATTCCCATCCAACCAGGAACTCATTATTGTATGGGTGGAATCGATGTCAATATGGATGGGGCAAGTCCGCTTCCTGGTTTTTATGCAGCAGGAGAATGTGCCTGCGTCAGCGTTCACGGAGCCAACCGGTTAGGAGGAAATTCCCTGCTGGAGACAGTGGTCTTCGGAAAACGAGCGGGAACCTCCGCGGCTGAATACGTGAAAGACAAGGCCAAACAACCCAGGGACAATGCCTTGGAGCGAGCCCTGAAAAGAGAAGAAGAAAATCTGAATCGGTTGCTTAAGTCGAATGGTAACGAAAATCCTTACACCATTAATGCGGAATTAAGAAAACTGATGCCGGAAAAGGCAGGTCTGTTCCGCAATGAAAAGCTGATGGCAGAGGGATTAGCACAGATTAAGGCTTTGAAGGAGAGATTCAAGAAAATAAGGCCCATCGTCTCGGGGGGTAGCTTCAATTTTGATAAGACCTGGGCCCTCGAAATCAAGGGAAATCTGGAGGTGGCGGAGGCGGTGCTGGCCGGCGCATTGGCCCGAAAGGAGAGCCGCGGTTCTCACTTTCGCACTGATTTCTCCAAAAGGGACGATGCCAACTTCTTGAAGCATACCATCGCCAGCTATACTCCGGAAGGGCCAAAGCTTTCCTACAGAGACGTTCAGATAACCAAGTATCAACCCGTAGAAAGGAAATACTAATATAGACTGAGATTGAGACTGAGACTGTGATGTATCATCCTAAAGAAAGG
>LJVD01000103.1 GCA_001304225.1 candidate division Zixibacteria bacterium SM1_73 | reverse complement strand
GTGCAAATGATCCCGATAACGTAATCACCTTCACAACAGTGATTTACCACGTCAAACTCGACATGTCCGCAAACCTCTCGTGCCGGCACCGGGTTGTCAAGGACCAACGTCACGTTTGCAATTCCGTCACATGGTTCCTCAAGAACCACAACCTCCACGCTCACCACCTGACCATCTTCATCTGGATCCCAGTTACAGAAGCCAGTCGAGACGTAGTGCCCGTTTATGTGGAGCGACATGTCGTCAGGCTCCAGTGTGCACTCCGGCGGTTGGTTGGGTATGATGCAGATGCTGTCACAGACCTCCAGCCAGTCTCCGGCATAGCCTCTGGGCTTGTAGTTTTTCGCGTCGATTCTGGTGAACTCAAGCAAACCAGTGGGCGGCCACAGCATGGTGTCCATGCAAATCGCAACACCACCGACGCCGCACTCACAAGTGGCTCTCTCCATTCCATAAACCAGGAAGGTGATGTTGGCCAGAAGCACTCTGCTTCCCTCCCACCATCTGCGAGCACTGCCACCTGCGATTGTGCTCAACCAGACATGTCCGGCATTCCCTGCGCTCGTTATGTTGATTGTGGTCTCCCACATCGGCAGATAGTCGTCGTTAACCATCCGAGCAAATCGGTTGTAAGTGGTATCCCCGCTATGGGTATCCACAATGTCACGGAAGACGCTGCGCTTGAATGGCGGCGCAAACTGGTTGGTGTTGGTGTTGTTCCAATTATCAAGGGTGGGGCAGGTGACCGAATCAAAGTCACAACCACCATAGGCCTGTGCGTACCAGCTGAACGGCATCACGAAACCACTGATGGAGTCTCCCGCCGGATTCCCTAAGTGAATAATCTCATTGTAATCGTGGGTAACGAAATAGGCAACCCGGACCGAATCGTAGCCCGTCCCGATGTCATATTCATGGTCACAATCGAAGGTCTCAACATAGAAGGTGTCGCAAATACCCAAGTCAAGCGTATCCTGCGGACACTGAGCCGAACCCTGGGTGCTGAAAAGCAACACCGCTGAAACCATAACTGCGAGAAGTAACAAATTTCGTTTCATTTTGTTGCTCCTTACAAGTTAATTTTAAGTTATCAACTCCTTGATTCTTTGGAATCCCTTAAAAATCTTCAATCAAAATCGAATTCCAAAAAACCAGTCTTCTTTTCCCCCTCCTTCTTCAAAAGGTTACAAGGTTAGTTAGTAGCCTTTTGTTTTTGCTTTCTCACCTCCTTGCTTAGGTCCTTTTGAGGATTAAAGTTGGTAAAAGTGATTGGTTTTACCCCTTCCTTTCTTCACCTCCTTTCAAGCAAAGGTTAAAGGTTTTAGTTTTCAAAAAGCTCAAAATCGTCTTCTTTTCCTCTTGCCCCCGGTGATTTAGGACAATAGCAACCTCTTTTGGGCGGAGGTCCTCCCTTAAAGAGGTAGTCTATCAAAAGTACGATATCTGCTGAGTTCACGCTGCAATTTGAGTCTACATCCCCTGCTTCCGGTATGCACGGTAAAGGTCCCCCCTTAAAGAGATAGTCGATCAAGGAAACGATGTCAGCAGAGCTCACCGTACTATCGTTGTTTGCATCTCCTGCCACGGACCACCAAGCGTCAAGCTGACCCTGCTCACCTATGTGAAATTTGAAAGGGACAGGCATACCTATGTTATCGCTCAAAGTGCTGAATCCCGGACTTACCAAGAACCACACATTTTTTTCCGAATCGGAGTCGCATATGCAAGATAGATTCACGCCAAATTCGAAAAGAAGGTCATAGTTTCCCCTGGGTGGTATGGAACTGTCTTCGTAAGTCTTGGCAAATACCGTCACCGATTTACAGGAATCGGGAAGCGGAAGAGTATCGGCCCCGGGATCACCGTGACAGCTTACTCTTTCAAAATCATTTATCAGAGACCCTACAGTGTCGAGATGACACTCTCGCACTGGAAAATAATCCCACTCCCTACAAATAGAATCAGGTTCGTCGTAGCAAGTGTCCACCCGGCATACTGAGTCTGGAATTTCAGGGCAAGTGTCTACCACAACATACAGGCTGTCCATATAAGTATCTACCGTCGCAAAGTTCACCAACTCTTGTCGTCCACCCAAAGTCATGAGGATGTCAAAAGCGGAGATCGGAACCGGATTTTTCATCAGCATGCGCATTTTCACGAAATGACCCGGGTAACCAGTATTATAGTCAACTACCAGATCTACGGTGTCACTCTGCAACGCTTGGCCTGCCCAGACTTCACAACCCACAACACCAAAGCAGATAAAGGCGAAACACCAGAACAGAACAGTTTTTTTGTTCATCGTTCCCCTCTTCGTTTTATAAGGTTATTCTCATTCTTCACCTTTATCTACCGCCTCTTTAGCCGACCTCCTTTCTTTTAGACAATCTATTCACGCAGCAGACAGAATCCTCTGCCGTCTCTTAGTCGAACAATGTTTTAACCAGTAAGGCTTCAGCAGCCCCAAACCTATACCAGCGGAATAATTAAGATATCTTTTTTTGAACCTATTAGCTGAACAACTCCCTCTTAGGAATCCCTTCTTACACAGTCTCTAATCCTTCATTAGATCTTTAAATCATGATATGATTGAGAGCGTCGATATCTTAACTTTCAGTAGGTAATATACACCCAATTTAAATTTTGTCAAGAAAAAAAATGAAATTTTTTTAAAAAATTTTCATTTTTTTCAGCTTTGCAGTTTCCTCGACCTCACTCCGGTCCAAAGGACTCAGCTTTGAAGAGACGAAAATCCGCAAAAAACGTGCCATACTGCTCTCTTTCATGGATCTAAGAAGCTTGGCTTTACTTTGATGGTCGCCTCCTCCTTTCAGCAGAGCTTGCATCTCCCCTAAGTAAAAATGCGACTTTGAGTTAGCACATATTTAGATTTTTGCCCAATGGACAGTTTTACCTAAGAAATATTGACATACGTTAATCTCTATTCCTGAGCTTCATCCAAACTTATGCAAAACTGTTCAAGAAAAGTGTAAAATTTTTCTCAAATTCAGACGAACAAATCTAAGTTATTATAGTTTATTAACTTACTGATGCCTGCGGGAGGGATGACAAATCACGGGTGTATATTTTTTGTTGGGAGACAAGAACTTAGTCAAATTCGAATGGATGAAAGCAGCTTCTCATCCAGAGAGGAGGCCTCCACCTTACGACACTTCTCTGGTGAATTTGACCATATTTTTACGGTAAGGTTCTTCAGTTCCTTTTCGTCACAATATCTGGCACAGATTCTTGACGCCAGAGTTTGATCTTCAAGGGCGGGTTCCCCTAAAAGGAGGGTGTAAGTACTTTTGTATCCCTCTACGGTGAATTTTAGCTCAGAAGGAAGCGAAAGAGACAGAAGAGTTTCATTTTCTTTCTGATTTCTCCCGGCTATAACTTTAGCTTTGGTGGGCAACCTGAAATGCCTTCCAATCTTTAGCAGAAATATGTTCCTCATCGAGTCTTCTCCGTGCTCAAAGGAATCCTTTAACCGCCGGGAGAAATTCTCATCAGTCAGAAGGCAGCCTCCTGCGGGACAAGGATAATCTTCAATCCGGTATCTCTTGGCCAAAGCCATCTGGGGTTTTCGGGATCTTCCCTGGATGGACAAAAGTCTCTCCCGGTCTACTATCCCCCTTTTTTCAACCTGGATTGGCTTGAAAAGCTTGGCGGAGAGAGGACGCAGAACTTTTCCCTCTAAATCTGACTCCTTCTCAATCAATTTCATCGCATACATTCTCTGAGACATGGGCCTTTCCCCTAAAACCTCACCGGTGAAGATAAACTCAGCACCAACCTCTTCCATCAATTCCTTTCCTTTTTTGAAAAGAAAAATTCTGCAATCGATGCAGGGATTCATGTTCTTCCCGTAACCATGCTTGGGGTTCTTCACCAACTCCAGATAATCTTCTCCCCCATAGATTTTTTTCAGAGGGATATTGAATCTTTGGGCTACGGAATCGGACCAGCATCTGTCATCTGTATCACAGCAACAGAAAGGAGTCTTGAGGTTCAAAGCTATTATCTCAAACCCCATATCCAACATCATCTTTGTGGCTAAGATACTGTCAAGACCTCCGGAGAGAAGCCCGATCGCTTTCCTTCTCATTAAATCACCCGTTTTAATAAAGTCGAAGTCTATATTCTGACACCCCCGTTCCAAGCCTAGGGAGTGTATCAGACTACTCCTAAAAAAACGTAAATCGATAAAAAAACAAGTTGTTTTGTCTTTAATTTAGCTCTTTTAGTTATAGATTAAAAAATCCTCCGCCCCATTTATCTATCTGAGAGGGGGGCAGGAACTCAGAGTAGAGTAATATGGGACAGAGGATTAGATTTCCTCATTATGTTTTCACAAATGAAACGTATTAAATTCCCTTTTTGTTTTAGTTTTTTTATTCCTTAAGCAACTGGTCGATTCTACTCACAACGTAAGGACTCTCCCACTCCCTACCCCCCACTATCTTCCATTTTATCACCCCATTCTTATCCAGCAGAAATGATGTGGGAATGGCTCGAACCCAATACTTGCTTCCCACATCTCCCCGGCGGCTCAACAAAATGGGAAAACTCATCCCATATTCTTGTGCAAAGGAAGCTATCTGGGAGGCAGAAGCTCTCTCCTGGTTTACCGCCACGATCTCAAATCCCTGGTCTTTTTTGGATTGGTATAGCCTCTCCAATGACGGGATTTCTCTTCTGCAGGGTGAGCACCAGGTGGCCCAAAAATTCAAGAGAACCACTTTTCCTCTAAAATCCGCTAATCTGACCAGATTGCCACTTAGATCATATAAGCTGAACTGAGGCGCCAAGAAACCCTCCTTAGCAGCCTCCTTCCTTTCAACCTCTTTAGGAACTTCCTGTGTCTTAATAGTCGGATTTTTTTTCTGGTGCTCCTTACTACCTTGAGTAAAATAAATGGTCCCGGAGATCAGCCCTATAATTCCGATCAGAACCAAAAAAACGGGAAGTTTTTTGCTCAAATAAATCTACTCCTAAAGGTTAGAGTTTGATCTCTTCTCCTCTTTCTGAAACTGAGCTTCCTTTCTCCAAATTGCTGCTCAAGAAATAACATTGCTCCCAATTTTCCATTGCGAAAAGCCATCTCTTTTTGATTGAATCGACAAAATCGGTTCTGAGGTTTAAGAATTTGATGGATTCGTCCCCAACAATTCATTGGCTAAAAAAACTGGGGCAGAAGAAAACTCCTGCCCCATACCAATGGGAGTTTTTTCTATTTTTATTCTTCATCTGATTTCTCTTTACCAGACTCAGCCTCTTTCTTAGCCGCCACCTTGTCCTCAAAGCCTTTTTTCACTGGTATGGTGAATCTGTAGGTGGTATCCCCTTTTGCCACCAAAGTGATCGATTTCTGGAAACGCTGATCCTCCGTTTCTCTTTCCAGTTCAACCTTTAATTTTGCTGTCTGATTAGGCTTAATTTCATCTTTGGACAATTTCACCTTTTTGAAGAATTCTGGTGGGTAATCCACTATAGAAAGTTCCAGCTTCTCATCACCAAGATTCTTGATCTTGGTTTCTAATTTGGTCCTTCGTTTCTCCCCCAAGGGACCGAAGTCCAAAACTTGAGGATTAACATCTAACATAATGATAGTATCCTCAGAAGGCTGCCACCCCTCTCCACTAAAAGAGATGGTATCATTGGTGGTTACGCTGGCGCTTTTAGAGGTCTTTCGGGAATGTTGTCCCATAGTGTATATCAACTCGATCCAAGTGCTGTCTCCGACAGCCAGCTCCGTCTTGATCAAGGGAGCTTTGGTGCACCCTCACCCAGGCCTCACCTTTTCAATCTTCAGGGTATCAGTTCCTACATTCTTTATCAGATAATAATGGCTGACTACGTTGCCTGTAGGGATAAGTCCAAAATCCCACATAGTTTCTGGAATCAACACCTTCGGCTCGCCAGCTTGGGCCTGACACATAAAGATCACCCCAAGAACCATAAGTACCATCATCCCAAAAAAGAAAACCGCTCTTTTCATTTTGTCCTCCATTTACATTAGTCCAACTATTGACAAAACAGAGATTAGTCCATATTTAGCCATTATATATAAAATAAACAATTTTGGTCTCCTGTCAACAACTTTTTGGAATTTTCTTGTCGCTCAATCCATTCTTGCTTTCACAATCCAAGTTATTTATCGATAAATATAACGTCAAAGTTTAACTTCTATTTGATCACCCATTGTTTTCTGTTTCGATTCACTTTTCGAAAATTTCCCTACTCTGCAGATTTGCCTTAATGAAAAAACTCTCTAAAAAGGGGCGCATTCCAAGAATCATGGCTATAGCACAAGACAAACCCTCATTCAACAAATCACACTTCATTATTGTTTCTTGACCCTCAGACATTAGTGAACAAAACATACAAGCCCGCCAAAAAGATTAGACCCCCGCTGATCTTCTTGGTGAGACTGGAGAAGTTGCTTACCCCTTTAGACTTGGCGTAGCTTTCCACGAATCCTGTGAAAACACCGGCTAAGACTATCAAAGCACAATGTCCGATGGCGTAGACAAAGAGCAAAGATGTGCCATAGATTATCCTTGCCTTGGTGGCGATAAAAGCTAAAATCACAGCCAGAACTGGGGTGGCGCACGGAGAGGAGACTGCTCCGAATAAAAGGCCAAGGAGAAAGGCACCGATAACGCCCTTGTGTTTAGTTCTGAGGGTAACCGGTTGAGGAAGTTTGAAACGAAGCACTCCGGCAAGATACAATCCCATGATAATGGCAACAGCTGCGGCCACATAATACCAGAACTTCCCCACATCGCCAAAAAGCCTACCCAAAAGAGAGGCAATTGCACCCAGTATGGTGAAGGTTATGGAAAGCCCCAGTGCGAACACGACGGCGTAAGTGATCGCTTTCTTTTTGTTTCCCTCCGAGTAACCGCCCACAAATCCGATTACCAAAGGAATTATTGCCAAAACACAAGGACTGGATGCGGAGAGCAGACCACCCAAAAAAACGAGAAGGTAGGCCAACCCAGGGGAGTTGTTTATCACCTCTGAGACGCTTGATAAGATCGATTCCATATCAATATACCCCCATCTCAGCAAATTTCATTCTTATAGATTGTTTGTCCATAAATCCCTCATGTCGATAGACCTCATTTCCTTCTGCATCAAAGAAAATTTGAGTGGGAATCAACCGAATTCCATATTTTCTTGCTTCCCGAGGCTCATATCTTAGGTCGATTACTTTCACGATTGCCCTTCCGTGGTATTCTGTCTTCAGTTCATCTAAAATCGGCTTCATCTTTTTGCACGGGATACAGGTCCCTTTTCCCAAATCGACCAGCACGGGCAGCTTCTTGGTCTGCTGACCTTCCAGATCCATTCGAGAGTCTTCGCCTATAACATTCGAACTTGATCCTCCACCGGTTCGATCAGCAGAGCCCTTGATCAGGATAAAGCCAATTACTATGGCAATCAAGATTCCGACGACCACCACATTTTGTTTCAGTTTCAATTATGCACCTCCAACCGTTGTTCTCCTCAAATCTCAAGTGCTCTTCACTATCGTCTCTTTCTGAATGACTCCAGAATCCGCAGGGGTGGAAATAGAATGGCTTTTGGCTTGCATTTGGCAGCGCAGATGCTGCATCCCACCTGGCAGTAATAGGGATTGGCAACTTTCACCTTGTCTGTCTTCTTGTCGTATCCATAGACTCCGAAGGAACAGAAATCAAGGCAAATCCTGCAGCCGTCACACAGCTCTTCCATAATAGTCGGGAACCAGGGCACCTCCTCCCTGGGCACGCCTTGCCAGGTTCCCGAATCCTTGAGTTTCTCTTCAACGCCGAGCTCGTTCCGTTTATAGAATCTCTCGTACTCTTGCAGGAAAGCTCTCGCGTAGCTTCGTTCTTTTGCCTTGGGGATGTAATTGTATTCTTTCAGTTCTTCCAGCAAACGACTCTCCAGTTCCCTCGCGGGCTT
Organism: candidate division Zixibacteria bacterium SM1_73; assembly: GCA_001304225.1. GTDB lineage: Bacteria > Zixibacteria > MSB-5A5 > MSB-5A5 > SM1-73 > SM1-73. The sequence goes on along the minus strand of LJVD01000103.1, from coordinate 5,347 downwards.
TTTGCCAGCTTTGAAAAGCCGCGCGAGAATCTCGTCGATTCCGGTTATGCCTATAAGCTTGCCCTCGATTGAGATCAGCTTTGATTTCATCTCTCCTTCTTCATTATTAATTATATATATACCAATATATACCCAAATCAACCCTTCGCCTCTAACAGAAGATTTCTTATGTCTGCTATGGAAGGAACTCTCCCTTGAAATTTCACCTCTCCTTCCACAATCAGGGCTGGCGTTATGCTGATGCCCTTATCGATAATCTCGAACACGTCCGTGATCTTAACAAGCTCAGCCTCCAGCTTAACCTCATCCAATACTTGCCTGACTTTCCCAAAAGTATCATGGCACTTGGGACAACCGGGACCTAACACCTCAATCTTCATTCCTCTTATCTCTCTTCCTTATTATATCACTCCTCAAACTTTCCTTACCTAAGAAGAGCCTTTACCTCAGAATCGCTCTTTGGTTCTTGCCGACGGCTGGGCCGGACTCTCTGCTTCTGAGAATCACTCCGGCCTTTTGGGCCTGGATTGCTGCACTTTTTTCTTATCTTCTGCCTCAGATCTCTTCTTTTTTGTCTCATTCATAAACTCATCTAATTCTCTTTTGAAGTTCGGGAGGAATTTCTCCCTCTCCTCGCAGACTTCCCATACCGATTCTATCTCTTTGAACTCTCTTGTTTTTCCAGAGAATTTCTCGAAGCCCAGAGCAGACCAGAAGATCTTATACTTTTTAGCAGTGGAGGTATCTTCATCAATATTGTATTCCCTGAAGATGATGCAGCTGTCCTTGTACGCCTTGGGGTAGAACCTTTCCAGTCCTTCTTTAGCATAGATGCCAACCTTTATGCAACAAGAACATTGAACTTCCGGGTGAAAGTGGATCACCAGCAGGCTGTCAATATCTGCCGGGGGAGCGGGCCTTTTGGATTCCGGTGCCACCGTGTCTTTCTCTGCCGAGGTGCGAATCTCTCTGGATTTTTGTCCATCTACCCTAGATGAGCTTGCTCCTGAAATCATCACACAAAACACTAGCAGGAAAATCCACTTGTTGTTTGATCTCATGTTTTTCTCCTCACGAAACCGCTTTGGATTTCATCCCGATGGTCCTGATGACGGCTTTACAGCTTTTTGCTGAAATCGAACCAAACCAGGTTTTGTCTCCTCGCTGAAAAACCTGCGCCTGAACCAGAATGCCACGTTGACCAAACTGATCAGCACCGGAACTTCCACCAGAGGCCCTATCACGGCGGCGAAGGCAACGCCAGAGTGAATTCCAAAAACCGCGACGGAAACGGCGATGGCCAGCTCAAAGTTGTTGCTGGCGGCGGTGAAAGAGAGAGTAGTGGTCTTGGAGTAGCCCGCTCCGATCCTCCATCCCATGAAAAAGGAGATCAGGAACATGAACACAAAATATATGAGAAGCGGGACCGCCACCCGGACAACATCCAGCGGAATCTGCACGATGAGTTCACCCTTCAGGCTAAACATCACCACAATGGTAAACAGCAAAGCTATTAAGGTAATGGGGCTGATCTTGGGGATAAAGCGGGAATGATACCACTGCTTCCCCTTGGCTCTCACCAATATGAAACGGGTGAGGATTCCACCGATGAACGGGATGCCCAGATAAACGAAAACGCTTTTGGCTATTTGCCCGATAGTTACATCAACCACACTTCCCTTCAGCCCAAAGACGGGAGGTAGGACAGTTACAAAAATCCAGGCATAAACACTATAAAATAAAACCTGGAAGATGCTGTTAAATGCCACCAATCCTGCCGCATATTCCGTGTCGCCCTTGGCCAGCTCATTCCAGACTATCACCATGGCGATACAGCGAGCCAGTCCAATCATGATCAAGCCTACCATATATTCAGGATAGTTGGACAGAAAGATTATGGCCAAAAAGAACATCAAAATGGGCCCTGCGATCCAGTTCTGGATCAAAGACAAACCTAGGATTCTCCAGTTGCGAAACACATCGCCCAGCTCTTCGTATCGCACCTTCGCCAGTGGCGGATACATCATGAGAATCAGCCCCGCGGCGATGGGGATGTTGGTGGTGCCTACCTGAAATAGGCCGATGAATCCGTCCACCCGGGGAACCAAATACCCCAACAAAACCCCGGCCGCCATAGCCAGAAATATCCACAAGGTAAGGAAGCGGTCCAAAAAGGAGAGCTTCTTTATGACGCTTTCGTTCATGGCTACCATTTTCTCACTTTCAACTCATATTTGAGACTTGCATCGTAAACTTCATTCATTCCTTGCCTTCGTCCTCAATCCATCTTTTTAAAGCGACTATTGCTGGCAGTTTGCCGGACGAATATACCTTACCGTTTATCACCAAGCCCGGTGTCATTAAAACACCGTATGAGGAAATCTTATTCAGGTCTGTCACTTTAACTACCTCGGCCTCGATTCCTAACTCCGTTAAGGCGCTATTCACATCTTTCTCCAGTTTCCTACAGTCAGCGCATCCAGGACCTAAAACCTCAATTTTCATACTTACCCCTCCTACAATATTAGATTTCCGAATATCATTCCGGTTGTGGTCGCCATTATAACCACCAGCAGAACATATACGCCGGTTTTCTTGACTCCCATTATTCTGGCAATTACGATCATATTGGGCAAGCTCAAAGCCGGTCCAGCCAAAAGCAAAGTCAGAGCCGGACCCCTGCCCATGCCCAGGTCCATCAAAGCTCTGATGATGGGAACTTCGGTCAGAGTCGAAAAATAGATCAGGGCTCCGAAGACTGATGCTATGAAAGTTGCCTTTAGTCCATCTCCCCCCAGCCAAACCTCAACCACCTGCTGGGGCAGCAATGCCTTTATGATTCCCGCTACAAAGACGCCCGCTATCAGAATGGGGAATATCTTTTTGAAAAGATCCCAGGTCTGGTACATCCAGTATCCCAACTCCTCCTTTTGAAACCAGCGGTATAAGATCAAACCCAAGGCCACAAGAAGCACTGCGGTTATCAACCATTTCTGAGCAGCACCGAAGACTAAGATTCCGACCAAGACTGCGAAGTAAAGCAGGGTAATCCCCTGGGGCCGGGTCTTCTCTTCTTCTTGGGGAAGAGTTAACTCACCCGGATTGTTCGTTTTCACGGACTCCTCTTTTCGCCAGATGAAAGCCATTATCAAACCGATAGCCACCGAAAAAAGAATCGCCCCCACCGCTCGGGCAATGCCCAGATCAAGGCCCAGAAGTCTGGCCGAGTAAACGATCGCCAAGATATTTATTGCCGGGCCCGAATAAAGAAAAGCAATAGCAGGACCTAAGCCCGCTCCCCTTTTGTGAATTCCTGCGAACAAAGGAAGGATGGTACACGAGCAAACCGCCAGGATTGCTCCAGAGACTGAGGCAACAAAGTAGGACAAAACCTTTTTGGCTTTAGCCCCGAAGTATTTCATCACTGAGGCCTGGGAGACGAACACGGCAATTGCGCCAGCGATAAAAAAAGCCGGAATTAGGCAGGTCAACACATGGGCTGATAGATATTCAAGTAAGGCTTCCCATCCGCTTTGAAGAACACTAAGAATCTGCATAAAAGTCAACGCTTCCGCAATTCAATGCATCATGTCACATTAATGCATATATACTCTCAAATTTTTTTATGGTATCACCTTCACCACTTTTGCCTTTTTCTTGATCTCGGCTTTGACCATCTCATCAACCAGTGACAGCAGGGTGAAGACCCTCTTGTCGTTAATCTTGTAATAGACCGAAACCCCCTCCTTGCGAGACTCGAGTATTCCAGCATCCCTCATATGCGTCAGGTGTCTGGAAATGTTGGATTGGTCTTCCTTCATGTTAGGTATTATCTCGCAAGCACACCTTTCTCCGTCCTTAAGATAATACAAGATTTTGAGTCGGGTTGACTGAGCGATAGCCTTTAGAAAATCGGACTCAATTTGTATCAGATTCTCATCAAACATATCCACCTCAAAATGCATTTATGCGTATGAACAAGTATTCGCATTTCATACGAACACAATTTTTTTCCTATTTGACCCTAACGCAGTTTTTCATCCAATGATTCATAACCCATCAAAAAATTCCTTAACCTTTCGTTCTATCTCATCTCTTACTTGTCTGAAAGCTTCTATTGATTTCCCTTTCGGATCAGAAACATCCCATTCTATTCTTTGCATTGCCGAAACAAAAGGACAAACCGCTCTACAGCCCATGGTGATTACATAATCAAAATTTTCCCCTTTCAGATCGTCGAATCCTTTGGACTTCTGCGCTGAAATATCTACATTCTTTTCCTTCATCACTTCTATAGCCACCTTTTCAACTTTGCCAGAGGGATTTGACCCGGCACTGAAGGCTTCGATTTTTCCGCGTCCTAGTTTTCGAGCAAATCCCTCAGCCATCTGACTGCGACAGGAATTTTCAATACACACGAGTAATATTCTTATCATACTTGTAGCTCGGGTAGTTGTACTTTGGTAAATTCATCAATTATGAACATACAACTAAGATGCCTGGCCTGAAGAATATTTTTCCGTGTTTTGATAAAAATCTCTGGATAACGCCAAAATTTCCTTGACATTTTGCTTGTTCTGAGTTAAATTTTTCTTCAGGAGTAACCCAAAAATCAGAAAACACAAAATGGAAACAAAAAAGGCACTTATCACCGTTTAACCCATTAAACTCCATAATACGCAAGGAGGTGAATTATGAGAACCTTTTCAAAAATAGTTGTTCTCACTTTCACTTTGAGTCTTTTGCTCTCATCGTCGCTTTATGTTCATTCGGTAAATGAGCTGGCTTTGGCACAAAGCGTGAAAGGCTTTTCTTCACTTACATATTTACCGGTTTCTCCCGAAAGTGAGCAATTGTCCCTAATTCCACTCCTCCCTGGAGGCCCTTCTCCCAGGCAAGCACATACCGCGATCAAGGATGAGCTAAAAAATGACATGATTATTTTCGGCGGAGCTTATTTTGATATCGAAGAAGGGCATCTTTATCGCTACAACGATGTGTGGAGACTGGATCTGGATTCCTATAGTTGGACCCAGGTCTCAACAAGTGGCAGTCCTCCGCCACCAGTAGGTGGACATACCTCCATTTATGATCCTGTAGAACACAGGATGCTGGTATTTGGTGGAGGGATTGATGGCGGTATTTTGACTGGTGTATATGAGCTGGATTTAGACTCATACATTTGGAGTTTACTTTCAACCACTGGGGAAGTACCCACTGCTCGGTGGGATCACTGCGCAGTTTATAATAGTCAGAATCATTCCATGGTCATCTTTGGTGGTAGAGATCTTGGTGGAGCATTAGACGATTTGTGGATGTTGTATCTGCACACTTCAGCAGGCCTGGT
>LJVD01000102.1 GCA_001304225.1 candidate division Zixibacteria bacterium SM1_73 | reverse complement strand
AGAAACTCTATGACACTCTCGATGCTGCCGCCTTCATGGTCGTCTACGATGGCAAAGTGGTTGTTTCCTGGGGTGACGTTAAGAGAAGATATATGTGTCATTCTGTAAGAAAGAGCTTCCTTAGTGCCCTCTACGGAACTCATGTCGACGACGGATCTATCGATCTGAACAAGACTTTGGCAGAGTTGAATATCGACGACAAATCTCCTCTCACTGAAAGCGAAAAGCAAGCGACGATCAGAGATTTGCTTAAAGCCAGATCAGGAGTTTATCATCCTGCTGCTTATGAAACCGAAGCGATGAAAGCTAAGCGTCCGGAACGTGGCAGCCATGAGCGCGATACGTTTTGGTATTACAACAACTGGGACTTCAACGCGCTGGGCACCATTTTTGAACAGGAAACCGGAACGGACATTTTTGTCGATTTCAAGAACCGGATTGCGGATCCGTTAAAGATGGAAGATTTCAGATTAATTGACGGCTACCACCATCTGGAAGCTGAGCACTCCATACATCCAGCTTATCCGTTCAAGATGTCGGCCAGAGACATGGCGCGATTCGGCCTATTATTTTTGAGAGAAGGAAAATGGAATAACCAGCAGATTATTTCGAAAGAATGGATAGAAGAAAGTACCAGGCCATATTCTGAAACAGATGACCGAGGCGGCAGCTATGGTTATCTCTGGTGGACTTCAGGTGAATTTAAAGAGCAGGGAATGTATTCAGCATATGGAGTTGGGACTCAAATCATTTCCGTCCTGCCGGGTGCGAATTTGGTGGTCGTTCAGCGTGTTGATACCTATGAAGGAAGACGGACAGCTCCAAACAGCGAATTATTCAGGCTGATCCTGGATGCCAAAGTATCTGAGCCCAAGCCCCATCCCCAGTTGATCGCGCTGCAAAACTCGCCGTCCTATCAGCGTCCCGAAATCATCCAGCTCAAATCAGACGTCATGAACAAGTATGTGAAGGAATATCCAGTGGGTGATACCAGCATGTCCGTAAAGAACATTGACGGCGAACTCTTGATTGATTCTCCCACCTTTGGTAAGTTCAAGCTTTTTCCTGTTTCCGAAATAAAATTTGTGGTGGAGGATCTCGAACACTACGCCATCTTTGAATCTGATGATAACGGGATACCTTTTCGTGTAACACTTCACCAGACATCGAGAACAGGGGATCTGTATTCTGCCATAATCAAACAGGGTATTGAGTCTGCGATCAAGCAGTATCACCAAATGAAGAGAAACGGATTTGATTTCAGTGAATCTGAACTAAATAGTCTGGGTTATCAATTGCTTGGAATAAAAAACATCAAGGCAGCCATAGAAATATTCAAGTTGAACGTAGAAGCTCACCCGGAATCATTCAATGTCTACGATAGTCTGGGAGAAGCTTATATGCTAAGCGGAGATGATATACTTGCCATCAAAAACTACAAAAAATCATTAGAGCTGAATCCTCAGAATATAAATGCCCAGCAAATGTTAAAAAAGATTGAAAACAAAAGATAAAATAATTTTTCCTCAATAAGTTTACTCGAGGGTTGCGCAACTCCGCAAAGATGATATGCTTTTCTGAGTAACCCCGTTTCATAATGCATCGACATTAGAATTCGTTCAGAAGTAAGGGTCGATGCCGTTTATCTTAAGGAATTATGTGAAGCATCTTAGCCATTCGAAAAGCACCCCTCTTATTCCCGAAACATCAACAAAATGGAGTAAATCATGACCTATTACAAAAAGTTGGTTGGTGAGAAATGTTATCTTTCTCCTTGCAGTTTAGAAGATGCTGAGAAATGGACTGAATGGGATAATGATCTGGAATTCGCAATTCCCTTAGGAGAGGAAGCATTTATGGTTTTCTCTCTTGATAAAATGAAAGAAATCATAGGTAACCTCATAAAAAAGCAGGATCCTATCTTTAGCATAATTGACCTCAAAACGGATACGCCGATTGGACGCTGTATGCTCTTTAACGTGGATAAGGTCAACAGGAAAGCCATGCTCGGGATTGGCATTGGAAGCAAAAAATACTGGAACAAAGGATACGGTCAGGATGCTACAAAACTACTGCTTGACTATGGGTTTAATCTCCTTAACCTAAACAACATCATGCTTGGCGTTTTTTCTTATAACCAGAGAGCAATAAACTGCTACAGGAAAATAGGTTTCAAAGAGATAGGAAGAAGGAGAAAATCAAAGATCATCGGAGGAAAAATCTTTGATGAGATTTTTATGGATATTCTTGCCGAGGAATTTGAATCCGCATATGTGAATAGATTTGTTAAAAAAGAAAGCAAGTAAATTGGAGCGATATATTTGAATGCCTCGACAAACAAAAATTAGGACTGATTTATGCATAAAAAAGCCCCGCCGTTTATGGTGATCTTGCCGAATCATTGGCGGGGCTTTCACGCTGGAATATCGCTACTCGGTCTTTTCGTATACTTTCGTCATTACCACTTTCTCTTGTGGCATACTTCTTGCATCTGTGGGAACCTGAGCGATTTTATCCACAACATCCATTCCCTTGATCACGTGAGCAAACACGGTGAAATTCTGCTGATCAAGATGAGCGGTCCTCTCCTTTGACAAACAGATGTAAAACTGGCTTCCGCTATTGCCCTGCTGACCTCTTGCCATGGCTATGGCTCCGCGCTCATGCTTTTTAACCGTGGGTTCGTCAGGGAGGTTATAACCTGGTCCACCGGTTCCAGTGCCCAAGGGGTCACCTCCTTGAATCACGAAGTCAGGCACGATGCGATGAAAGGTCAAACCATCATAGAATCCACTTAAGACCAGTCTTAAAAAGTTCTCCGCCAGCTTGGGAGACTCCTTCCAGTAAAGTTCGATTTCTATGGGTCCATGATTGGTCTCCATCACCACAACGGGATTTTTTTCGCGGGTTATGGGCTCCTGCATGATTTCTTTCTTGGGTGTTTCCTCAGGCACAACCTCCTCAGCTTTCTCTTCGACTTTCTCAGTCTGAATCTCCTCTTTTTTGCCACAGCCGAAGATAAAAAATAAAGCTACTAAAAGAAGAATAGAAATCCTTTTCATGACGACTCCTTTGATCTAAAGGTTCATCGGCCATCGTTTGCACAAGCGTCAATCCCTTTCTTGACCACCTCCTTCCGAGGGAATAAGTTTGTTCCTTAGGTTTTGCTAACAATAGATTCAGTTGAATCCTATTTATGGTCAATGGAATTAATTTGACGTCACGACAAGAATATAACGAGGCGATTTCCAATGTCAAGAATATGTTCGGCTTGTACCCATTTTTCAAGAATTTGAGAAAGATAAAAAGTATTCACAAATTCACCGGCTATAATAAGATGGTCTGATCTCTCTTAGAGCCGGTAGATATCAAGAAAATGGGAGTCTCCAGTTTTTCGCTTATATAGTCCAAATATTTTTTGGCTTTGCCTGGCAAATCTTTGAAATCGGTTATGCCGTGTGTGTTCTTTTGCCAGCCCGGAAGCTCTTCATAAACCGGCTTACAATTTTCTAATATATGCAAATCTGGAGTAAATTCTGTTATCAGCCTGTTTTTGTATTTATACCCCACACAAACTTTGATTTTATCGAAAGCATCCAGAACATCCAATTTGGTTAAGGCAATTTTCGTTATTCCATTGATCCTGAACGAATATTTCAGCATCACCAAATCCAACCATCCGCATCTTCTGGGTCTGCCGGTGGTGGCACCAAATTCGTTTCCTCCCGTCTGCAATAGTGCTCCCACATCATTTTTTTGCTCAGTGGGCAGAGGTCCATTGCCCACTCGGGTGGTGTAAGCCTTTGTCACTCCGATCACCTGGTCAATACATGCTGGACTCACTCCCAGTCCGGTGCACGCCCCGCCAACAGTGGTATTGGAAGAAGTGCAAAAAGGATAGGTTCCAAAATCGATATCCAACAAAGCTCCTTGTGCTCCTTCAAACAAAACGCTTTTGCCCTCTTTTATGGCTTGATTGATGAATAAACTGGTGTCTGCAACAAAAGGTTTTACTCTTCTTTTGAATTTCGAAACACCTAAACTTTCCCTTTTCAGAGAAATCAATTCTTTTCTGTTTAGTTGCTTCAGAAAACCGTGGTTGGTCCTCAGATTCCACTCAACTCTTCTGTGAAAAAGATTCTGATCAAGAAGGTCTATAACCCTCAATCCGCTTCTAGCGATTTTATCTCTGTACGTTGGACCGATTCCCTTTCCGGTAGGGTCAATCTTTTCTTTTCCTCTGGCTTCTTCCTCTGTTCTTTCGATGACCTTATGATAGGGCATAACCAGATGAGCGTTTTGTGAGATCAAGAGTCTATCTTGAAATCTGATTTTTCTTTTTTTCAATTCATCTAATTCATAAAATAGATATTCCAAATCTACCACCACTCCATTTCCGATCACGCAGATTTTATCGGGATGCAATATCCCGGTGGGAATCAGGTGCAGGATGAATGTTTTGTCGTCGATCACCACAGTGTGACCGGCGTTGGCGCCTCCGGAAAAGCGAGCTACGATGTCCGCACCTTCTGTGAGGATATCGACGATCTTTCCCTTCCCCTCGTCTCCCCACTGTGTTCCTACCACGACTCTATTTGCCATTTCTTTCTCCTTCAATCAAGCAACCCAGAGATCCAATTCAGAATTTTTTCTTTTCCCTCTCCCGTTTTAGCAGAGAATAGGACCAAAGAATCAGAATCCAAGTTTAAAATCTTTGAGGCTTTTTTTACATTGACAAGCAGTGACGATCTGGACAGTTTATCTATCTTGGTCAAAACCACAAGTTTTTCCCTCCGGTAAAAGTCGAGCCATTGGATAAGTTGTAAATCCGCTTCAAAGGGTTGGTGCCTGGCATCCAAAAGCAAAATCACCCCTTTTAAATTCTGGCTTTTTTTCAGGTATTCTTCAACCAGTCTTCCCCAGCTTTCCTTCAATGACTTCGATACCCTGGCATAGCCATATCCGGGCAGATCCACAAAATAGAGGTTTTTATTTATCAGGAAGAAATTTATCTGTCTGGTCTTGCCGGGTGTGGAGCTGATCTTCGCCAATTTTTTTATATTCGCCAGTTTGTTCAAAACAGATGACTTCCCTACGTTGGACCTGCCTGCAAACGCAATTTCTGGAAACCGATTCTTGGGAAGATCAGAGAGCTTGGACACACTTTTGACGTAATCAGCATTTTTTATTTTGAATGGCATACAAAGTCGAGGACAAGCTTCGACGCTACTTATCTTGGAAGATTTACTATCTCCTTTAGCAGGTTCGAGGACAGGACGCGTCATTTAATTAAATTCTTTCAATGATGTTTTCCTTTCAATAACACCGAGAATCAAAACCGCGATCATCCAGACATATGTTTCCCACCCGTATTTTTTCATGAAACTATCACAAATGCCACCGTAGGCAGAACATAACCCACCTACACCAAAAAGTCAAGCGCAAAGTTTGACAATATGTAGATGCCAAATACAAATTATACACTTTTTGAGAAAAAAGATAAGCAGATTTCCCAGAGGGGAAGATATGTTCTTGCATAGCTTTCTGACTGTGACTTTTGAGGGAAGCACCTCGTGCACGATATTATATATCTTTTCTTATAGAAAAAAGCAGGCAGGGGAGAAATTTATTTAGCCAATCTTCCGTGAATCTGAATGTGTCCAAGGTTATAGGTATGATAAGGTTTGAAATGTGTGGTTGGAAACGAGGGGCTAAGAAATAGAGCGATAGAATATCCAGCACCTAACTTTAAGTCGACCACTTTTTAGCTTGACTAATTTGTGCCTCGGCATGGTTGAATCAGGGCAGGGTAGGGGTAGCCGTCCATATGGACGGGGGTGGGATTTTTTTGCCCAAATGGGGGGCTACAATAAAGCATGTCTTAACCTGCTTCGCAAATCCTTGTCCATCAACCAGCCCTTCGGTCAGGGTTGTCTTACCGGCTGTTACGTCATGTCTGATTGTCAACATAATTAGTTGATGACCATAAGTAGGCGTTGGTCATCTTTCCAACACACACGGAAAGTTTCACCCCGAAGGTGGAGAAAACAGGGATAAGGCAAAAAGTGCGAAAATTTGCCTCTGAACAAACCTCAATCATACCGTATCAGTGTACGCAAATGCGTTGAATCTTTTGCTTGACAAGGGGTGGAATTTTTATTATAGATAATCGAGTTGAAAAATGGCGGCGTAGCTCAGTTGGTTAGAGCAGCGGAATCATAATCCGCGTGTCAGGGGTTCGAATCCCTTCGCCGCTATTTTTATTTTGGCGATTTCAGTCTCAAATCCTCTAAAGCCAATCAAAATCCTCTTGACAAACGTTTCAATTTTAATATTTTATTCGGCGTACTGTTGGGGGATCGTCCAATGGCAGGACGGCAGACTCTGGATCTGTCTATCGGGGTTCGAATCCCTGTCCCCCAGCTCCGCCAAAGGCGGGGTTAATGGTTTGTGGTTACTGGTTCCGAAGGGTTCTGCCAGGATAAAGCTGGTAGAACCCTGGAAAATGGATTTATAGTTGAAAGTGATAATTCACAACAGAAGCAAACCCTAATTTTCAGGCGTCGGGTTCTGACATTTGCATAGAGATGGTAAGCCAAAAAATAATCTTAACCAAAAATTTATCTTTAAAAAGGAGCGGGTGATGCCCAAATTTTGTAAGCTCTCTCTGTTGGTCTTTGTTTTGAGCTTTTTCGTCTTTGTTCACATAGGCTGCGAGAAGAAAGCAGAGGAAGAGAAGGTCGAGGAGAAGAAAGAATATGAGGTTCTAACCAAGATGGTTGACAAGATGGCTATTGTTTATTTGGAACACGTGGGACCTTATGGACAGTTGGGTCCCATATTCGGTCAACTTGCAGCTTACGCTGGAGAAAAAGGTCTTCCCTTCAACATGGTGGGTCTTTATTACGATGACCCAGATGTTGTGCCTGCGGAGAGTTTAAGATGCGAGCTGGGAATTCAGGTGGAGGAGGGGTTTGAGCCGGACTCAGGCTACATGGTGAAAGAGATTCCCCCTCACAGGGTGGTCTATGCTATCATGAAGGGGCCATATGATAGAATCGCCTTAGAATATCCTAACATCATGAAATGGATTGAGGAAAAAGGATACAAGATAGCAGGACCGGTGACTGAGATCTACTTGGAGGGAGGCCCGGAGGTTCCTCCAGAGCAGTTGGTAACCGAAGTTCGGTTTCCGATTGAATAGTTCATGGTGGTGACGAACCTTAAAAGTGTTTTCCTTATGAGCCGATAACTTATTTGCATGGCGCTATCGTCTAGTGGCCTAGGACAGGTGGTTCTCAGCCATCAGACCGGGGTTCGACTCCCCGTAGCGCTATGACCGATTAGTGACACAGTGGGTGTTGTCCCCAAAAGACTTAGCGGGTCAGCATTCACCTCAGCGACGTAGGTTCGCTGGTCACTTTTTAAATAGATAGGGTCTCATCACAATCTTGTTGGTGAGACCCTTTTTTATTTCCCGTCTTAATTCCTTTTGAATCTGCTTATTCCATTTTTCAAGGCCGGCGGATCCCACAACCACTCACGTTTGCATCGGTAAACTTTAGCCTTTGCGGAATATCCTCTTAAACGGTCCAGAAAGGACTCATCCAGTATGCTCTTGAAATAAAAGAGCATCTTAGCACCTTCCTCAATTGTCAAGCAAAATTCTTCTTGACAACCGAAAAAAGTTGTATTATCGATTAGGTAGGGAGAAATCCTTTTATACATGAAAGATATATAAGATGAGGTAGTACCCTTTTCTCCAAACGCCAAAATTAGGAGGTCTTATGCGCCACCTGACTATCATTTTCTGTGCTGCTCTTGCTCTCCTCTCTCTCCACCAGGCACAAGCAAAAATCATCCACGTCCCACTCGATTCGTCTACTGTTCAGGGTGAGATACTGAGTGCTGATGAAGGGACAGATATTTGGCTAATGCCTTTGGAAATAGACTGTGTTAAACCTTTCTGTCCGCCTGACAAATGGGATGACGCAGATAACGATAGCACTTGGGACCCAGCTGACGAATATATTGACTCAAACGGAAATGGGATCTGGGACCCAGGGGAACCCCTCATCTTAGATCACAACGGAAACGGAGTATGGGATCCGGCTGAGTTCTATCATCCCTACATAACTGGTTATAAAACACCAGATGATTTTGGCGTCCAGATGACTTTTAACCTTATGAGTTCGAATGGCCCGCCCAAAATGGGATGGTTTTACGCTGTCCGGTTCGCTCCCGTAAATACCGGCTACCCGGTGCATTCGGGGGCGGATGTGTATCGTGAGTGGATAGTGGACTGCGAACCGTATTTGGTGAGAATAGGAGATTCACTCCAGTTAGAGACGGGTGACATGGTGGGGCCGACCGCTCAAGGACTTGAGGATTTAATCAACCAAGACCCGACAGCGGAATGGGATCCGGTTACCGGCACAGTAATAAACTCTGCTTTCCCAATCAGCCCACGCATTATCGCAATCAGCACGTTTGACCCAACAATGGGAAAACAGGGTTGCGGTATCGGTGGTGGCATGTGTTTAACTGTTGGGAAGTTCATAGTCATTTTCATTGAAGAGCATTATGGCTCTGATATGGTGGTGCGGTTTATGGAAACGCTAATCCCGCCAAAGGGTGACGCCAACGCAGACGGAGTTATCAATTCAGCCGATGTTGTCTATTTGATAAATTACCTCTTCAAAGGTGGACCTGCACCTCAACCTTTAGAGGCTGGAGATGTAAATTTCGACGAGATCATCAACAGCGCCGATGTGGTTTATCTAATCAACTATCTGTTTAAAGGAGGACCGCCCCCAAGCTGTCCATAGCCAACGACTTATAACTTCGTAAAATAGCAGGCCTCCCTCTCTATCAATAGATTATATAAAATGCTCCACGTTATTTAGGGAAGGTCCTAATCTAACAGTGACCCTAAATTTTACTTGACAGGCGGGTTAGGACAAGTTATTATTTGGATCGGTTCATGATTTACGCCTTAAGTAATAAGGTGTAGTGAACGGCAATATCCAGAAAGGCTGGGTTCTGTTGGCCAATAACAAACTGTATCAATATGAAAACTTGGATTCACCTGCGGCAGGATTAGCACAAGACGACCAGATGGTAAAACGATCAGTTTTGAAGCCGGAAAGGAGAAGACCATGAAGAGGAGCTCTTTTTGTTCTACAAAGGTGATTTGGTGGTTGCTGTTGGCTATGGCTTTGGTTTATTTGATGATGAGCTGCGGAGAGAGATCAACGCCAACTAACAGTAAAGCCAGAGCCTTAGTGATTAAATCGCTTGTGATTGTCCCTCCAACTGTCCAGGAGGGGCGGACTGGGGTGGTAGATGCAGTAGTAGAAGATGATGCCAATAATCCATTTTCAGGCGTCATAGTCTCCTTCTCTGTCAGTCCTTCCAATATTGGCTATTGTTCTCCGCAAGTTGACACAACTGATGCTAATGGTTCTGCCGGCACAGTCTTCACCGCTACCGCACCTGGAATTGCCATCATTCGAGCCAGCATTGAGGGTGCTACAGCCAAGACCATTCAAGTAGAGGTAGTTGCCTCAGAAGCAATTACTAAGCCACTGTCCATAGAGATAACACCCGCCGTGCTTCCAGCCGATGGGATTTCCACCAGTCAGATTAAAGTAACGGTCAGCGATACCTCTGGCAATCCAGCCAAAGACGGCACGCTGGTGAAATTCACGGTCGGAGAGAAATTTGAAGACGTAGATTCGGACGGTTATTTTACCGAGGGCATAGATGAGTTAAAATATGATGTTAATCAGGACGGCAGATGGAACCCCATAGGATTCATACCTTATTATGCCTTCATCAAGAAGGGGCAAGCCACGGTGAACTATGTTGCGGGACTCCGCACCGGCACCGCATATATCAAGGTAACCGCAACTGTTGGTGGATATTTGATTCAGGATGACGCAAGTCTGCTTTTGGTTCCCACTGATAGTGTGGCATACATAGTTTTGATACCGGATGATCCGACCATTCAGGTGCGGGGAACTGGAGGAGTGGAAGCTACCCAGATAAGAGCAATCTGTTATGATGATAACGGCAATCGTGTAGGAGCAGACTTTCCTGTTGAGTTTTATATCATATCCGGACCGGATGGGGGAGAATCTCTGGACGGAGTAGTGTCGGACTCCATCACAACAAAGACAAATCCCTACGGCGAAGCATCAGTTACTCTTTTAAGCGGCACCAAATCAGGTACGGTGAGACTGCGTGCGAAGGTGACAACTGTGCTTTCTGCTTCCACCATCGTCACCATCTGTGCGGGGCCACCAGTGGACATATCCTTAACTCCATATTATTGCAATATCCCGGGCTGCAAAGTGGATTGTGTGGAAGACAGCATCTGTGCCTGTGTGGTAGACAGGTATGGAAATCCTGTGCCAGATTCCACTTCTGTTTATTTCGGAACCGAGGAGGGCTTGGTGCTACCCAGCGATAAAACTAAGCAGGGATATGCTTACAGTGTCTACATCTCTGGTGATCCACGGAATGATTGTATCGCCTTAGTTTGGGCGGAGACCAGGGGAGAAGACGGAATCATAAGTGATACTTGCACAATAATTCTATCTGGGGCTCCCGCCAGCGTCACCTTCTTGGATTATCCGCACACCATTTTGGCGGATGGAATCTCCGAGGGGCATATCTTGATAGAGGTATTGGATGCGAATGACTATTTTGTGGTTGACTCTACTCCGGTAAAGATGCACTCCGTTTTTGGCTCAGTTGCCTCTGGAGTGACCAAGGACGGTTGTCAGACCAGTTTGTTTCAGACCTACCTGACTAGCGAGGTCTTGGCCCAGGACTATTCCATGAAGTATCCAGATCGCGATGACTCAGTGGGAGTGGTAAGTCTCCTGACTGCCAAATGTGGAGTCGAGTCGACCACGGTCGACGTTACCTTCCTCACTGGAACCACCTATAGTGAAAAATGTTCAATCCATGTCGTTGAGTACATCCCAATTGGTGCCACGGTTCCGGTCGTGGTCTTTGTAAAAGATGCCTATGGTAATCCTTTAGGTGGTCACCACATAGTCGCAGACCAGGACCACAGTTGGCGGGGAACAATTACCGGGAGTTCCTACACCAATGAATTTGGGGAGGCGACCGGCTTCTTCTTCGAGGCCGATGTGTCGTGTGGCCAAGGCGTTGTTGCTCTTTATGATGAGGACCCAAAAGGTGGCGTTTGCATTGCGTTCAATGTGCTGATCGTGCCTTGATTGAAAACCAGGTAGTTCGGCTTTAGGAAAACCCTCCGCCTTTTGGCAGAGGGTTTTCTTTTTTGAGCGTTGAGCTACTGTCTGCCAAATGAGCCTCTCTTCAAAGCCCCATAATGCAGGGTCTTATGGCCGTGTGGGAGCCTGGTCAGGATGGAGCTGTTTTTGTGAGGACATGGCACCTGAGATGGAATTTTGGACATGGGCGATGTCACCTGTCTTATCAACTATCTGTTTAGAGTAGGACCGCCGCCCTGTGAATCCTGTGACTGAAACGAAGGGATAAAGAATAGAGCGATTTACGAAAGACAGGCGGAGATTTTCTAACGGAGCAAAGAAAGGGGAGACTGGCGAGGGGACCATCTCTGCGAAATCTCACAAAAATATCTCCCCGCCCTTTTTCCCCTACATAACCAGGGGGTGTGGGGGTCGGTGTACCCTACCGGCTTTCATGTTATTCCCCAAAGGAATTTCTTTATTATCCCTAATTGCGCCAATGCGAAAATAATCTGACCCCATGTGTATGTCAAGGTGTTAATATTCCGGCAGTGTGTGCGTCAGTTTTCGGTTCTAATCGTCTGATTTTCCAGAAAAATCGTCTGCAAATGGGAGATAGTTTCGCTCTGCTTAAGGTTTACGGATTGAAT
>LJVD01000101.1 GCA_001304225.1 candidate division Zixibacteria bacterium SM1_73 | reverse complement strand
GGTGGTGAACCTTTACTTAGCGGAATCGAAAGACCTCGGGCACGCTCAGATATTTTCATTGACTTTCTATCAAAACCGACTAATTTAACCAAAGGGAACGAAGACCCATATGAGAAGGTCATGAAGATCATTCCTTTAGCATTCGATTCCATGGGCGTAAGATCCACCGCCACCTTTGTGGAGACCGATCAGAAGATCGTGATTGATCCTGGAGTATCTTTTGCTCCTTTGAGGTATGGACTCCCTCCCACCAAATTGGAGCTTCAAAGGTTGGAAGAACTTTCAGAAAAAGTTTACCACTATGCTCAGAATGCTGATATTTTGACCATCTCGCATTATCATTATGATCATTACTTCCCTGAGGCAGATTTTTATTCAGGTAAAATTTTATTAATAAAGGATCCAAAAAACAATATAAATAAATCTCAAAAGGGGAGAGGCAAAGAATTTTTGAATTGGATAAAGGACACTCCACAATTGATGGAGTTTGCTGATGGAAAAAAGTTCAAATTCAGGCAGACCGAAATTAGCTTTTCACTACCATTCTATCATGGAGGAGAAGGATCAAAACTGGGCTACGTGTTAATGTGCTCCATAAAATACAGGGGCAAAAAAATGATCCATGGCTCTGACATTCAAGGTCCCCAAGTTATTCAAACTACCGATTGGATCATTCAAGAAAATCCGGACATCTTGATTTTATCTGGCTTTCCCACTTTGCTTATGGGATGGCGGTCTTCAAAGTTTGGCTTGCACCAGAGCAACAAAAACCTAATCAAGATTCTAACTGATACCAAAGTCAAAACCATAATCTTAGATCATCATTTAGTAAGAGATTTGCACTACCTGAACAAAGTAGATGAGGTATTCAAGAAGGCAGAATTTTTGAATAAAAGGATAATTACCGCCGCCGAATTCTTGGAAAAAGAACCTGAGTTTTTGGAAGCAAGAAGAAAAGAGTTCTATAAAGAAGAGGAGAGGAGAAGATCAAAATAGGCGGAAAGCAACTCAAGACGTTAACCATTGATAGCCCCTTGCGAGATTATTTTTGTTGACTTTTCGTAAAGGAGATCATAAAATAAAGCTGTGTAAGACATTTCGGGGCGTGGCTCAGCTTCGGGGCGTGGCTCAGCCTGGTAGAGCACTTGGTTCGGGACCAAGGAGTCGCTGGTTCAAATCCAGTCGCCCCGATGTGGTTAGTTAATGGTTCGTGGTTCATAGTAGAAAGATCTCGTTTTGCAGAATGTAGCCTCCGACGTTTCCGTCGGACGAAAAAAAACAAATGCGCGACACCGTTTTGGTTAATGGTTCACGGTAAATGCAAAAAACCAAAATGCGAAGCATGCTCCGCATCTTTATTGGCGTGATTGGGGCGGGAGATTGTTCAAGCGATGTCTATAAATTAGCGGAGGAAGTAGGGGAGAGGATTGCGAAAGCTGGAGCAGTCCTGGTCTGCGGTGGATTGGGTGGAGTGATGGAGGCTGCTTCCAAAGGAGCGAAAAAAGAGGGTGGAACCACCATCGGAATTCTGCCAGGCGTTGACAGAAGTCGCGCTAATCCATATATAGATTTCCCTGTGGTCACCGGGTTAGGAGAAGGGAGGAATCTTTTGGTCATCAGAAATTCTGATGTGGTAATTGCTCTTCCCGGAGAATATGGGACCTTATCCGAGATCGGATTCTGCCTGAAGATGGGAAAACCAATAATCGGTCTTTCCACCTGGGATGTGTCTGAGGACATAATAAAAGCAACGGACGCAGAGGAAGCAGTTAAGATAGCTTTAAGCAAGGTAAGTGAGTATGAATAATGAACTGGTCAGTGCTCATCTTTTGATATCTGGCCTGGTTCAAGGAGTCGGCTACCGTTGGTTCGTGATGAGAAAGGCGAATGAATATCATTTAAAAGGATATGTTAGAAACCTGTATACTGATGACGTGGAGGTGGAGGTGGAAGGAAACAAGGGACTGATCTCGGAGTTTGTAAATGAGTTGCGAATTGGTTCGAGATCGGCTCATGTAACTGACATAAAAATCAAATGGGGAGATTATCAAGGTAAGTACAAAAATTTTGATATCAAATTTTGAATTTATTTTTTATGCATGGAAAGCGCTTTGTTACTACGGTGCGGTTGAATAATCACACTTGTGTTAGGTCTAACATTTTGATTATTATACAAAGGATCCAAAATGGTAGAAACCAAGTTAGATACAGAAAGACTCATGGGGCTCATAAGAGATGTGCCGGATTATCCCAAAAAGGGTGTAGTTTTCAGAGACATTACTACTTTGATAAAAGATGGAGAAGCCTTTGATGAGGTGATAAATATTTTTTATGAGAAGTGCAAGGATAAAAGGGTGGATCTGGTGGCAGCAGTTGAGTCCAGGGGTTTTATTTTTGGGGGCGCATTAGCCAACAAATTGAGGATCGGTTTTGTTCCCATAAGGAAATTTGGCAAATTGCCAGCCGATACCGTTGTCGAAAAATATGACTTGGAATACGGCACAGATACTTTGGAGATACATAAGGACGCTGTTCTTCCCGGGCAGAGCGTTTTAATCATTGACGATCTTTTAGCCACCGGAGGCACCATACAAGCCGCCTGTAAATTGGTAGAAAAATTGGGGGGAAGTGTGGTTGGAATTTTGGTGATGATTGAACTAGGATTTTTAAAAGGACGAGAAAAACTCAAAAATTATGACCTTTTCACTTTGATAAATTATGATCAAGAGTGACCAAAGAGGGTGGTGGCGAGGAGCACCTTACCATAAACTGTGGACTGTTAACTGAATTCCCGCCCCCGTAGCTCAGTTTGGATAGAGCAGCGGTTTCCTAAACCGTTGGTCGCCCGTTCGAGTCGGGCCGGGGGTATAAAAAGAGTCAATGGTCATTAGGCAATAGCCAAGAGTGGATAAAAAGCTTCACAAAAAAGAAATGGGGGGATTTATTAAAAATTGCTTGACAATTCTTTGAAAATGAATATTATGTGTATTTGATTTATGCTTAGTCCCGCCGGACGGGACTGAAGAAGTCAAAACAGAGTATAGTAACAAGTTAACTTTAACCAAGGAGTAAGATAAAATGAGGTTAAAGCTTTTAGGTTTAGTCATAGTGATTTTTTTGCTGTTCTCCCTCTCAGCCTCCGGTGAGCAGAAGTTCAATGCCGAGGTAAAGGCAGATACCATTGAGTATTTTGTCATCCAAGATTTTCTTATTTCCCCATTTCCGTTGGCAGATCATAATTTTCTGGGTGGTGGAGCTAAAGCCAGAGGTATGGGGGGTGCATTTTTTGCAGTCTCCAACGATCCCACAGCAGCCTCCTGGAATCCTGCTGGACTTTCCCAGTTAGATAAAGCCCAGACTAATCTAAGTTTCAGTTCCTATATGTACCGAACGGAATA
This sequence comes from candidate division Zixibacteria bacterium SM1_73, assembly GCA_001304225.1. Classification (GTDB taxonomy): domain Bacteria; phylum Zixibacteria; class MSB-5A5; order MSB-5A5; family SM1-73; genus SM1-73. Next base: position 5,749 of record LJVD01000101.1, on the reverse strand, counting down.
CACCTCCACCTCTGACTTGCCAAATCTGAATTATAGATTCAGTGATAAGCTGGAACATGATGCCAATGCCATTTCATTTGCCAGCATTGTCATTCCATTCAAACTCAGAGAGAGGGAAGTGGTCGGAGGTGTGCTTTATCAGAGATTGGCGGACATCTATCAAGAAAACAGGTATAATATAGTGTTGGATACTATGGTTACCTGGGATGGAACGGATACTTTAGAGAATTATTTTCTCCCCCCAACAGATGAAAAGGTGACCGGCAGATTAGACCAAGTCAGCATCTCTTTGGGAACAAAGATTTTTGAGTCTTTCTCCTTGGGAGCAGGGGTCAATATCTATGCTGGAAGCGTCTCCAACGATGTGAATTTCTTTTTCCCAGCTTATCGGTATGGAATCGATCCTTCTGGTCTTAATGGATTCCTTTTTCGTCCCACCATCAGAACCGACTATTCCGGATTCAATTTTACTGTGGGAGCCATGTATACATTGGACCAACTTCGGTTGGCAGGCGTGGTAAAGACCCCTTTCACTCTGGAAGAAGATAATGACGTAAAACTCTTCACTGATATTATTGAGGGGGGGAAGGTATCCCAATACTCCTATTTGGTTTCACCCTTATTTAAGACTGATAGAAAATGGAAGATGCCTTTGATGATGGGATTTGGAACTTCATATCAATTAAATGACCTGACATTAGCTGCAGATGTGGAGTTAAGGAGCTACTCTGAAACCGAGCTTACTTATCGGGAGAATTTGGCCAATCCTTCTGCAAATGAGATCACCACCAGTTTGGACTGGAGAGACTTAACCCAATTCCGCATAGGCGGAGAATATGTGGTCCACACCAAATTTGGAGACATTCCTTTGAGGATCGGTTTCAGAAACGATCCCAAGCTTCTCAAAACTCAGCTTGATTCCAGCGAGGTATTTCTTCGAATGGATATGTATGTGTATGGTACCGATACAATTTACCAGCCCGCTTTTGTTCAGACCAATCAGGGAGTTGAGAAAGGTTCATGGCTAAACGGCAGCGTTATCTCATTTGGAACCGGGATAGCTTGGAGCCAGATAAGGCTTGATGTCACTTACGAATATGCTCAATATGACGATGTTAATAAAGAAGTATTTACCGATTTAAGACCGTTTGATCGTGGAAATAAGGTATTTCTTGACCCTTGGTACAGACAATCGTTCTCCAAAGAGGAAAGCAACAAATACGGCCGAATAATGATAAGTTTTACCGGAATCTTCTAGAAATAAGTTCATGAAAACACAAAGCGAAGTCTACCCTAAAAATAGGCTGGGCTTCGCTTTTTTTATGTGAAATGAACGTTACAAAAAGCCTTTACCTGAAGGCCTTGAACGTCGTTGACAGAAATCAAGGGTGAAAATCAATCCATGCCTGTTTTTCTCAATTTGATTCAGATGAAAGGACTTGAAGCTGTGCTCAACATAGATCAGAGGAAGTAAAAAGTGCTTGCTTTGAAAATTTTTTCTCTTAAATTTCTTAGCTCAGAACAGGAAAAGTAGGAAAACGACAAAAGAGGTGAAATTCTGTAAGTGCATCCTTATAAATCCTAAATGCCTCGGTCAAAAATAAGGAGATATATATGAGTCCCAGAAGGATAACCAAAAAGGAGATGAAGGAGGATAAGTTAGTTACCACGGCATTCCAGTTGTCGGAATGGATTCAAAAGCATTTGAACCAGGTGCTGATGGTTGCCGGAGGGGTGGTGTTGGTGGCCATTGTGGTCTTCTTTGTTTTTTCTACAAGGACGAAAAGAGGTCAAAAAGCGGCTGATCTCTTGGGGAAGGCTACCTTAGAACTCCAGGTTGGTAATCTCAATCAGGCAATAACCGATTTACAGACAGTGGTGGATAGATATGGCGGAACCAAAAGCGCTGGCTCGGCCACCTTTTACTTAGCTACCACCTACTTCTATGCCAAGGATTATCCCAACGCTCAAGCCATGTTTCAAACGTTCATAGAAAAATATGGGGAAGATCCACTATCTTTGGCATCGGCTCAAGCAGGAATTGCACAATGTCAAATGGAGAATGGCGAGTTTCAGGCAGCCGGGGATAATTTCCTCAAAGCCGTCTCCTTCAAGCCCGAAGGTCTACTTGCTCCACATTATCTCTTCTCTGCAGGGCAAGCCTATCTGAGAGCCAATCAAAGGGAGACAGCAAAAGAGGTTTTCAAGCGATTGATCGACGAATATCCCGATTCCAAAGAAGCGTATAAAGCCAAAGAGCAGTTGGCAGAAAATCTGCTTTTATGATCTAACATGTCTCAGGATGCATTCAAAGATAAACCAAAAATCCTTTCCCAAAAACCTTCGTCTCTGGGTGGGCAGTCCAAGGGAGAATCGGAATCACCGGTACTTTGGGTAGCTTTCTTATGGCACATGCATCAGCCCTATTACAAGGACCCAAAGACCAACCAATACCAGATGCCCTGGGTGAGGTTGCACGGGCTCAAGGATTATTACGACATGGTAGCCATATTGGACGGGTATCCATCCATTCACCAGACTTTCAATCTGGTTCCCTCCTTGATAGAACAAATTGAAGATTACGCCTCCAATCAAGTATATGATGAACATCTCCTCTTGACCGAAAAACCAGCCAAGGATCTGACCCAGGCAGAAAAAGAAAAGATACTCTCCACTTTCTTCAGTTGTGATCATAAAACCATGATTCATCCTCACCCGAGATTTTACCAGCTCCTGGATAGAAGGGGAGAGGATGCTCAGAAATTAAAATCTGTTGCGCAAAGCTTTGAAGTCCAGGATTTCCTGGACTTGCAGGTATGGTCAAATTTGGCTTGGGTGGATCCCATTTTCAAAAATGATGAGCTGATCTCTTATTTGCTGAAAAAGGGAGCAAACTTCACCGAGGAGGACAAAAGACGTTTGGTTTCCAAAGAGAGAGATATATTAGGACTGATTCTTCCCAAATACAGGGAGCTACAAGATAAGGGACAGATAGAGGTGACCTTTTCTCCCTATTTTCATCCCATTTCGCCTTTGATCTGTGACACTGAGGTAGCTAAACTTGCTCTGCCCAATATCCAGCTGCCAAAGGAACGATTCTCCCACCCTGAAGACCTTGAGACGCAGATAGATTTGGGCATAAAACTATACGAAAAAGTTTTTGATAGAAAACCAAAGGGGATGTGGCCTTCCGAGGGGAGCGTATCCGAACGGATTATTCCCACTGTATCGAAATTTGGTATCAGATGGATAGCTACGGATGAAGAGATTTTGCACTTCAGCGCCATGTTGTCAAATGCAACATTTAAAAAGCCCCTCCCTTCCAAAGAAAGCATACTCTACAAACCATATAAGATCTCGATCGAAAACAGCGAACTTTCCATCGTCTTCAGAGATCATACCCTTTCCGATCTCATCGGCTTTGTCTATTCAAGTTGGGATGCTGAGGAAGCAGCGGATGACTTCATCAACAGGTTGCATAAGATAAGGAAGAGCCTCCCGCTTGTGGTGAGCGGAGCGAATCCACTTGCAGTGAGCGGAGCGAATCTACCTGTAGTGAGCGGAGCGAATCTACAAAAAGAGCCGTCCCAATTTCTGGTCAGTGTTATTTTGGACGGCGAGAATTGTTGGGAATATTACAAAAATGATGGGCATGATTTTCTCGATGCACTCTATACTAAATTATCAAAAGATAAATTTTTAAGGACCACTACCGTAAGCGACTTCTTGGAAAGGACAAAAGAGTTCGAACCACTTCCACGTCTTTTTTCTGGCTCTTGGATAAATCATAACTTCAGAGTCTGGATCGGGCATCCTGAAGATAATTTGGCCTGGGATCTTTTGAAGATGACCAGAGACGCTTTAGTCTCGTATCAAAAGGAAGCAAAGGGAAAACCCGAAGCTAAAGATGTTTTAGAAAGAGCCTGGAGGGAAATTTACATTGCCGAAGGAAGCGATTGGTGTTGGTGGTATGGAGATGAACATCAGGGACCGGGCACGGATGAATTTGACCGCATCTTCAGGTCACATCTTTTGTATGTCTATGAGTTGATCAATAAGGAACCTCCGGAGATACTTTATCAACCTATAAGATTGAAGTTTGTCTCCACCTATTTTCTTCCTCCAACCGGATACGTTAAGCCCACTATAGATGGCAAGAACTCTCATTATTATGAATGGCAACAGGCAGGGGTTTTCGATTGTCTCAAAGCAGGCGGCACCATGCATCGAGCTAAAAGCGAAGTCGTGAGGATATTCTTTGGCTTCGACAAAAAGAATCTCTATTTCAGAATCGACACCGCTCTGCCCAGTGAAAAATATAAAAGCGAAGAATATGAATTCATTTTAGAATTGGTCGAACCGTCTCGATACAGAATATCAATTAGAAATGAAAAGTCAACCCTGCTCAAGAGAGTGAATGAAACTGATTGGAAGGTGCTCTTCTCCGATTTGGATTTTTCGTTTTTGAAAATCATGGAGCTGTCCCTTCCTGTCAGACTTTTGGAATTCAAGGAACAAAAGGGAGTGTGGTTTCGTCTGATAGTAAAAAAGGAGGAAAAAGAACACGAAAAATGGCCCCCGGTGGACGTAATCAGATTCGATCTACCCCTCAAAGAAGGCAAGCCCATCTTCTGGGGAGTCTAAATTTTTAAGTAGGGGAGAGGCTTATCCTTTGTCGATACTAGTGTGATGTCTCCAACGTTTCTTCACACCGTCATTGCGAGGGACAAAGTCCTGAAGCAATCTCTTGTCCAAACTCCTCGCTTTGCTCGGAATTACAGAATAGTAAAACTATTTGTGAAACACTACACCACAATAATATTAAGGAGGAAATCATGCCTGAACAGATTTTCGGTGCAGATGAAGGAAGCGAAAAAACAAAGGGACCTGCCGAGGCTGAGATAGACAAAGAAAAACAAAAGGAGATGATCGAGGAAGGAAAAGCCGCTGCCATTTTGGGATATGTTCCTTTCATGTGCTTTGTGCCCCTAATTAAGATGAAGGACAATCCTTTTGCCGTCAAACACGGAAAGCAGGGCTTGATTCTATTCATAATTGAGATAATCGCCGTCATCTTTCTTCTTCCCAAAATAAGCGATCTTTTCTGGGGCATGGTAATAGTTTTATGTTTAGCCTCTGCTGTTGCCGGAATATACTTCGCCATCCAAGGAAAAGACTGGAAAATCCCCTTCATCGGTGATTTAGCCGGCAAGATTAAGATCTGAGACTTAGGTTGCAATAAAAAGAGCTTCCCCGTGGTAATATGTAATACGGCTTGTTATTTTATTTCAGAAATACCAAGCATTATACTATGAGCAATGGGAGCAAAATTGCGAATGCGCCTTTGTAATTGCGCAGTCACTGCATCGGCAGCTTTCTGTCGCCCTCGAATTCCTTGGTCTCTGGGTTATATCTCAAGTATCTCTTAATTGAGTCATGGCGCGTAGAAATAAGCAACTGATTAGGTTTACCTTCTCGTTCGTTCCACACGGCTCTATAAATTCCAAAATCTTGGTCACGAAGCTTAATGTCAATCTGAACACCCTTTTCCTTTCTCTGAATGACTTTGACTTTGGTAATGGCCTCATTACCGTTTATCGAGGCAGTTATTGTAGTAGGTTTTTGTTTCAGACGTCTTCCTTGAACACAAACCTCTCCAACCGCATAGTTTGTGTCTACAACCGGGACCACATGACAGCGTCCCCTAACTGGGACACTTTCGCTATCCGAAGATCTCGCGTTTATTAGG
>LJVD01000100.1 GCA_001304225.1 candidate division Zixibacteria bacterium SM1_73 | reverse complement strand
AGACCAGAAGAGGCCGCCGTAGAGTTGAAGGATTATAATGATCAAAACAAAATGTCTGGAGACTGTAAGAAGCCAAAGCATTGGCAGAAGGGAAGCGAACAAAGTGGTAAGAGATAGCACCGGCTTACTTCCGTATCTATCCGAAAGCCGACCCCATAAGGGTAAGCTGAGTATTGTCGAAATCTCGTTCAGGATGATGACGAATGCCAAAAGCGCGTAGCTCATTCTTAGGTCTTTCAACATGTAAACCGCAAAAAACGGGCTGGCCAGATTCACGCTGAAACTCCAGGATGCACTGAATAGAGTCAACCTCAAGAAATTGGAGTCGCCAAACGGGATTTTGATCCTCTTCCAGAAACTGAAATCCTTTCTGGTTGCCTTCTCTTTTTCGAGATCAGGTATCTTTTTCAAAAAGTGCAGGCTTATGACCCCACTAGTCACGGCGATAAGAAAGACACTCAAAAAGCCGTAGACTTCAGCGCGACTTCCCAGATTTTTCCAAAAGTCGAGATACTTTCCAGCTAACAGGGTAACCACCACCCCAACAATTCCCAGTATCATATTCCTTTTGGCGAAAAATCTACCTCTGATTTCTTCAGGCACTAAATCCGCCATCCAGGAAAGCCAGGCCACGCCACCTGCAGCTCCGAATAGGTAGGATATGATCGAGGCACCCACGAGAATCCATATGCTGGTGGAATTTTGCTGAGGATTTCTAAGGAATAGAATGGCAAACACTAATAGCCAAGAGTATCTGTTGACATTGGCAAAAGCAAGACAGGTTCTTTTTCTTTTTCCTTTTTGTTCGATTACAAAAGAGGAGCCCAGCTGAGTTAACTGGGCTACAAATGGAATAGCGGCCAGTATCCCGATATGTAGCTCATTTGCCCCCAGAAGCAGGGCAAAGCCGGTCAGAAAGATGCCTGAGGTCAGAACGCTCATTATCTGGGCAAAGGCACCGTCATAAATTGAATTTCTCAGCCCTTGTCTGAGGTCAATTCCAATCTTATTCTCTCCAGTCATGTGTGACGAACCTCCCACTTCCCCCCAAGCGAATCCTCAAATTTATGGCAAAAGAGAAAAAAGTTAATCCCATCATTCCTTTTGCACAAAACGGTCATAAACATACAAAGGTCTTTATACGAATGAGCGCAGAAATTCTATTTAGAAAGAATTGTCCCTGTCTTAAGCCCTTGACGAATCTGCGCATGAAATTCCTTGGCGCGAAACATCGAGACCAAGAGTGGAATGAATTTCATAAGTATAGAACTATGATGCCCCCATTCACAATGGAGAATAAAGGAGGGTGGGCAAGTCAGGTTGAGCGGCCCGATAGAGCGTGAGGGCATCCTCAGGATGCATCCTAACAATTAGACGCGCCTCACCGAACGGGCGTCTCAATGCATGGCGAAACTCCACCAGAGTGCTTTTGATCCGTGATCTCGGCTCACCAACGATGTCGGTGCGTATCTCCAGGGTTAAACTGTACCCCCACAGCAATTGAAAACGTGCTGGCAGGTCTCGCCGGAGAAGATCGGGATCTGCCTTTACCGCCTCACTCACAATGGACAGGACCGAGTCCGGTGTTTTCTCCTTAGCAGAGAAGAGGTGCTTGCCAGAAAGGGGACGCATCACTCGTCCCTCGTCACCCTGAAAACGCTCCACAAATTCTTGTAATTCCTGGGAGTCGGGTTCCACAACATTCATCGGATGATTCCACACCACCACCCCCTTAAGTTTTAATTGCAGTTCTTTGCGCTCCAGATTAAGCACCAGATATAGCTCTTCCGATTTGGCAAGCGCTAGTTCGGCCTGAATAAGGCAGTACTCTAATTCTGCACGCTTACGGTCCCACTTTTTATGAGTTTGGTCTTGTGAAGGACTTCGTTCTGACTCCCTTTTTTCGCAAGTGGAAACTGATAACCAAATCAGAAAAACACACAGCGGTAAAACAATCCATCGAGTTTTGAAAAACATCTTTTATCAATTAGAAAATGTAGATAGGCGTTCCAATTGTAACCATATTGTAAAGTTTTTCTAAATCATCCGCACCCACACGCACACAACCATGAGTAACATTGACGCCCAGAAGGCGCTCGTAGATGGTACCGTGAATGTAATAGTCTTCGCCAAATCCCAAAGCATACTCACCAAGCATTTCGGGATCCAGTCGTTGGCTCGGATCTTTTGGAATACTTTCGTTTTCCTCGATGAAAGCCCAGTCGGGTTTGCGCCACCAGGGATCAACTGATTTGCTTGTGACCTTGAATACCCCTTTGGGGGTGTCGAAGACCCAACGCCGACCCGTAGCACTATCAATTAATTCTCCACCAGAACCCGTGGAGCAAGTCGCTTTAAAAAGGACGGAGTTTTCGGTGCGGAGAAAGATCAAATTGGCGTGGGTATCTATAACAATATATGGTCTCGATGGCCTCAATCTGGCTAAAGTCCTTCGGACTTTTCCTAACTCTCTCTTGGCCAACTTCTCATCTTGCGGCAGGTGAACCGAACCAGGATCTTTGAACACGTCCATTTGAATCAAAGAAGATTTTTTCCCAGTGGTTACTAGCCAGACCCCTGTAAATGCCAAAATCAGCATCGAGGGAACTATGATATACCACAACCAACTTTTCATGGCCAAAGGTCCGATCGACGGACGATGGTAACCGGCGTGCCCACCGTAACGTACTGCATAATGTGATCCATTTCGCTATTGGTAAGGGCAACACAGCCCTCGGTCCAGTCTTTGTTCTTTCCACCTTCGCCATGGATTTCGATAAAACCCCCTATCTGAGCATGGGAAGAGATAATGCCCTTGTTTTTGTTTTCTTCAAAACGCTCTTTGTCCAACTCATTGGGGTAGTTGAGAAGCAATGCCTTGTAATACTTACTGCCTCGAGATTTGACCGCTGTAACCCGGTATTTCCCTTCGGGTGTGGCTCCATCACCCGCGAGAATTTTATGCCGGGCGGAGTTATAACCGAGATCGCAATTATAAGTTTGCACCAATTTTCCCGCCCGCACCAGATAGGTTTTGTGCACGGACTTATCCACAATTACGGCATAAGTTCCTTTTCTGCGGGATTGCGCAAGGGTCTCCTGCACCCAGAGTCGCCAAATGCCTATCTTTTGGGCTTCGTCGTCTGTATCCGCGGCGAGGAGATCAATCAATCGGCGAAGCGATTCTTTTCCCTTTGCTATGGTCTGGCATGCCTCCTCATATTCGCCCCGGTCAATTAGCACTTCACTCATCTTTAGGGATAGATCAGCCAAAGACCAGTGGCGTTCCGCTTTGAAATTGACCAAAGAGCCGTCAAGAATTTTTCTACAGAGCCAAAGTTCGCTTTGCAAATCGGCACTTTCGCTTCGCGCAAGGGAATCAAGGTAACGATTGCGTTCCTGAGCCTGAAAGGCCGCCTCCTTCGCCGTTCGGATCGCCAGAGTAAGGAGGGACTCGGCAATTTCATAGTTGCGAAAAAGTGCCAGACGCCCATTCTGGCGAGCCATCTCCCTCCATCCCTTTTGCATGAGTTCTTCAGCCATGCGATAAGGTTGCTCCGCATAGCGCAAAGCATCTGCCTTCGCGGCTTGGTCAAATGCCAGCTTAGCGTTTTCTAAAGATGCTGTTGGAGGGTGTGGGCGCGGGAGGAACAATACGACAAGTCCCGAAAAAAGAATCACTATGAGCACTGCGACTAATAAAAACCTAAACCTCGAGCACACAGAAACCCCTCCCAGAATGCAAATAAAATCTTCAGCGGGCGCCGTCCATTATGACGGCACCCGCTTCCTGTTAGTATTCTACGAAACTACCGTCTGGTCTTCTTGGCTGCCGCCTTTGCAATTTCTTCGGACACACTCCGAGCTTTCTGAATGACAACCTCAAGTTTTGTTTTGGCGACTGCATACTTCCCAGCATCGAAATCACTCTTGGCTTCCTCATAAGAGGAAGTGGTAGCGGCAAGATCGTTCTTGATGAGTTCGATGTCGGCTTTGGTGCCTTTACCTCTCGGAGCTTTTTTCACAGCCATATCGGCGGAATCTAAGACGGCTTTGGCTTGGGTGAAAAGATTTGTCACTTCACCCTTGACCCGCTCCTTTTCAGCCTGTGCCTCAGTCGCAGCCTGATTTGCCAAAGCCTCGGCCCGGACTAACAACTCTTTGGACTTACCGTAGCTTCTGAAGAGTGAGAACTTACCGTCTGCCTCCTCCTTGGCCGCCATGGCTGCATTTAGGGTATCCATGGCCATCCGATAAGCATCAGGCGCATAATCCTCAGCTTCGGCAGTTCTGGTTACCTCAATAGCTGTATTCGCCTTCTGCATTTCCTCCTCAGGTGCCTTCCCGCAGCTGACCATGGTCAGCAAAGCAAAGACAGCCCAAACCACCGCAACACGTTTGAACATTTTGAAATCCCTTTCTTCCGGATTGAATTTTGATAAAAAAGAAGGACACACACAAGTCCGGCATGCTTGCACGCATCCTGTTTGACTTTTTTCCCTTTAACTCACTTTCCCCTCTATGCTGGATAATTGCAAGCTCCAGCTGCTTACTTTAAACTCTTATCCTTTGACCACATCACCTCCTGGAAAGCCCCAACCCGAGTGCAATAGGCCAGGCGCGCGATCCGCACATAATTCTGGTTTATTAATAGACTCTTTGACCTCGGCCTTAAATCAGGGCAAAAAAGAGGAGATGTGCACGACCCCAGCGTGCTTGCCATCTCCCTGTTTGGGTATCCACCTTTAACAGGCCTCCCTCGCCATGCCACATTACAAAAACTCGACCGTTTGTATTCAACAACGTTACCGCCTGAAAAGTTGTTACTATGATACGACAAATTCCAATAAATCTTAATATGAAAATTCTTTTTCCTTTGTCAAGTCTTTTTCCACCAGAAGCAATATTTTTGAAGTTTTTGGGGCTTCCGCTACCCGAGTGATCGTCGTAAGCAATTGTCAATCAATGGGATGGGAGTAACCAGGTGGGGCTGCGAATCATTTGTGAGGATGATCGATTTCTGGGAAACCAGAAAGGGATATAGCTTCCACGGTGAGGTGATGGATTCTCCTGGAAAAAGAAAGTCTGATTACTCTTTATTTCCTGCCTGAAATACGGAGGTGTGAACTGAATGGTTCACACCGGAGGGCGCAGGACTCGAACCCGCAAGCCCATATGGGCGCCTGATTTCAAGTCAGGTTCCTTACCAATTAGGATAGCCCTCCGATAAAGGCAGTCAATAGTCAAAAGGCAATAGCTATCTTCAAATATGTTTTACGTCAGTAATATCGAAGATTTTCATCGGAAAGCAAGAAAAAAGTTAAACGAAAAATATTTCCTTTAGGGGAGAAAAGGATGTAGGGGCGGAGCTGAAGCTCCGCCCTGATTAGTTTTGCGTTGACATTCATCTGGTGCGCAGGTAAATTAAAAAGAAGGGCTCTGTGTTTTTTGAAATATTATTGTTTTATCGCTTATTTCTTTCTGCAGCGGCGAACGAATAAGTCGCTCGTTTTAGAGCGTTAGTTGTTACGCGTAGGCAAGCCTTTACGGCTTGCCAGCCAAGTCATGAAGGCTTGGCTACACGAGACTCATCAAAAAACGCAAAAGTTTTGTTAAAAATATGAAAACTGGAATTGCAAATCTACCCCTGCATTACGGCTCTGCTCCCAGGTGGCTTTTTGATCGGATGAAGAAATTAGCCAGGGAGATCACTCACATAATTGTGTGGGAATATGGTCCAGAGGAGTTCCTTTTAAGGCTTTCCGATCCTTTTTGGTTTCAGGCTTTCGGCTGTGTTTTAGGCTTTGATTGGCATTCCTCTGGAGTTACCACCACGGTAGGGGGAGCACTTAAGGAAGGTTTGAAGGGATCAGAAAAGAGTTTGGGAATTGTGGTAGCCGGAGGCAAGGGTGCCACCTCAAGAAAGACGCCGGAACATATCCAAACCTGGGCAGAGAGGCTTCAGGTAGATTCGGAGACCGCCTCCAAATTGATCTACGCCTCCAAGATGAGCGCCAAGGTTGATAACACCGCTGTTCAGGATGGGTTTCAGCTCTATCATCACAATTTCATATTCACCAAATCCGGACTATGGACAGTGGTGCAACAGGGCATGAATCCTGATCTTCGCTCTGCCCGACGATACCATTGGTTTTCTTCTTCTTTAAAAGATTTTGTAGAGGAACCACACTCCGGAATCATTTCACAAAAAAAAGTCAAAACTCTGGATTTAACTGCCAAGCGGAGTCGTCAGACCAGAGAGACCAGCGTGGAGTTGGTTAAGGATAATTTCCCCGAATTGATCAAGGATGTCAAAAAGTTATCTGAAGGATCATAGGGAGAGGTTTTGAATCTGCCCAGAGACCATCCCATTTATCCAGAACATTTCAATGTCAAAAGATTGGAAAAGATTTTTTATCAGATAAAGGAAAAAAATCCTCACAATTTTGAAAGATTGTTAGGAATACGAGGAGTGGGACCCAGAACTATCTTAGCTTTAGCTTTGATATCTGAATTGATTTACGGCACAAAACCCTCCTGGAAAGATCCCGCTCGATATTCCTTTGCCCACGGCGGAAAGGACGGACATCCTTATCCGGTGCGAAAAGATATCTACGACCAATCCATCCAAATCCTAAAACAAACCATTCAAAAGGCAAAGCTCTCCAGATCAGAAAAAATTCAAGCACTCAAACCTCTGCATTCCCTAATTCGGTGAAGTCTCTTCTCCAAGGCAAGAAGACCCCTGAAAGAGTTGAATTGGAAGAAGTTTTTCTGGAGGGTGAAGCTTTAGGGGCTGTCGAAAAACTCTTTCGTTCGTGCGGGAATTGTCATCAAGATCCCGCATCGCGGGAGATTTCCTCGCCAAAGGCGGGGAATCCTGGTGACCTGCACGAGGATGGTTCGGGAATTCCAATTCCCAATATCCACTTAATCTCTTGGGATTGGGGCTTTTTTTCTCAAAATTCGTATGAATGCGTACGCAAGTGTATGATTTGTATTTGATTTCTGCAGACAACATGGGATTTTGCTTGACTTATTTCATTTTTGGGTTATACTAATAATGGTGTGATGTAAAAACATAGACGGAGTTTGGTTTTCGCATAACTTGAAAGGAGGAGAAAATGAAAAATGCGAATTTGAAAAGCTATGGATTGGGGCTGGCTTGTTTTGTCATTGCGCTGATGGTAACCAGTGTTGGCGTAAGCGCCGATGAGGGAATCAGCGTAACCATACCTATTGGACCATATGAGATTAACTATACCGAACAAGGACAAGAGATCTCGGTGGAGAACTTTGGTCGTCTGCTTGTCCCTGGAAAACCAAACTTACCGTCAAAAATCTTTGCTATAGCAATTCCACCTGGGGCTGAAGTGGGTGAGGTGACCTTTACTACTGGAGAAGGTGTAACGCTTCCCGGAACCTATGAAATATCTCCTGCGCCCTTACCCAGAGTAATCGGTCAGGAAGATCCTCTTATCTATGAACAAGATAAGAGAATGTATGAGGAGAATTATAACTCGGTTTACGGAAGCGATGAGCCCTATCCACAAAATGTTGTAGAATTTGTCCGTTCTGCTGGTTATAGAAAATATAACCTGGTGGATGTCAGAGTCACACCACTTACCTATCGTCCTTTATCCGGTCAATTAACCTACTATCCCGAAGTGACTGTCCAGGTAAGCTATACTGTTCCCAAAGATTTTTCTCCGGAAGAGATCATAATTGATAACCTTCCCCGGACAGAACGAATCGCAG
>LJVD01000011.1 GCA_001304225.1 candidate division Zixibacteria bacterium SM1_73 | reverse complement strand
AGATTCCTGAAGTACATCTTCATGATGCGAGGCGATGGCATTTAATACGATAGGGTTCTCTCCATATCTCTGTGCCACGCTGTAACCTATCTGGCTGTGAGTTCCTTCGGTTTCGCGATCCACCGCTTTCCCTATATCATGTAAGAGTCCAGCTCTTTTTGCCAAATTGGCATCCATACCTAACTCCGCCGCCATCAAACCACAGAGATAGGTTACCTCCTTGCTATGTTGTAACACGTTCTGGCCGTAACTGGTTCTAAACTGTAGCTTTCCCAAAAGCTTAACCAGTTCCGGATGGATTCCATGTATCCCCACGTCAAAACAGGTTTGTTCTCCGGTCTCGCGGAGGATCACCTCCATTTCCTTTTCGCATTTCGTCACCACCTCTTCGATGCGAGCTGGATGTATCCTACCATCCACGATTAGTTTCTCCAAAGCCATTCGGGCTATCTCTCTTCTTATTGGGTCGTAGCCCGACAGAATAACCGCCTCGGGGGTATCATCCACAATCACGTCAATTCCAGTAGCGGTTTCAAAGGAGCGAATGTTCCTCCCCTCCCTGCCAATGATCCGTCCCTTCATCTCTTCGTTAGGTAGATTCACCACAGAGACGGTGGATTCCACAGTGTGATCCGCGGCGCATCTTTGAATTGCGGAGATTATGATATTTTTTGCTTCCCTCTCCGCAGTTTGTTCAGCCTCCTCTTTGATCTCCTTGATGAGGCCAGCCGCTTCCTGCCTGGCTTGGCTCTCCAAATTCGCCATTAAGAGCTTTTTGGCATCCTCGGCAGTCATCTGGGCAATCTTTTCTAACTGTTTATTCTGCTCTGCAATCAATCGTCTGAGTTCATCATCCTTTGCTCTTGAGGCCTTGTCTCGAGCATATAAGACCTTTTCTTTGTTTTGAATATCCCTTTCTTTTCTGTTTAAAATGTCCACCTTTCGATCCAGATTCGCCTCTCTGTCAGAAAGCCTTTTCTCCAGCCTTTGTATTTCTAATTTCTTAGTTTGTGTTTCTCTATCAAAATTGAGCTTGGCTTTGTACCACTCGTCCTTAGCTTCCAGAATGGCTTCCTTTTTCTTAATCCCTGCCTCCTTCTCTGCTTCCTGAAGAATCTTTTTTGCCAAATCATCAGCTCGGCCGACCTTGGCCTCCCCGATTCTTTTACTGATAAACCACCCCACAAAAAAGGATAGGACAGCAGAGCCGAAAACGATAGCGATAATCATTATGCTGCTCATATCCAATTCCTCCTTGCCGAAGGGTTCTCAGACACAGCAAGCATGACTTATACCCTTCGGACCAAAAATGAAAAACCCCACTTGTTTTTTGAAAGATTTTGCCATGCCTTTTAGGAAGGGTGAACTATCCCTCTTCCTAAGATACTACAGGCCAAAGCAAAATCGAACAAACCTCGGTGGGGATTAAAAGCAAAAAACGTATCTTTTTAGATATCTTCCTGCGTCACCCTGCTATCCAACCATTCCAGCAGGGTCTGAGCTCTCTCCTCTAAATCCAAAAGTTTCTTTTCCTTATCTTCTCTTTCCCTTAATAGCTCATCGGTTATATTCATGGCGGCCAACACTGCCACCCTTAGAGGTGACTTGTTGGTCAATTTCTCCGCTACCTCTCTCATCTTCTGATCTACATATTGTCCAACTCGTAGGATATATTGCGCATTGGCTTCGCCTTTGATAGGATAATCTTCACCAAAAATATTGACTTTAACCGATTGTTTTCTTTGCTCCATTGATTCTTAACTTGTCTTTTGAGAATATCCAAAAAAATCTTTGCTTTTCTCCCCACACTCCAAGTTCAAGTATTTAACAAACTCCTCATGAAAGATAATACGAAAATTTAATCTGAGAATCAAGGATGCTCAATCAAAATTCTCCACAAAGGTCAATTTTTGCAGAAGCTTCTCTAATTGCCTTCTAATCGTCTCTTTCTTCTGTTTAAAGTCTCCTTCCTTAGCTTTGAGCTCTTTTTTCAGTCTTTCATTCTCCCGAGATAGACTTTTGGTCTTATCCTCGAACTGAGAAATTTGATTGGCCAGTCCGCTATACGAAGACGAGATCTGTTGGTTCTCTTCCTTTAGCTTGTCTATGATTTTTATGGCCTTGGTGATTTTTTCTTCCAGCCTTTCAAAATTTTCCAATTGCATGGGCTTTTTAATCTCTTATAGGTGATCTTTGAGCAAACACTCTGAAATTGTAAATATTCAAAATATAGTTAAACCATAATTTCTGCACTTACTGTTTTCTTAAAATTGCCCCGAAGCTCTTTTCCAGCTCCAAGACTATCTTCTGGTGAATTCCTTCCACCTCCTGATCTGTTAGGGTTTTATCCTTAGCCCGATAGCGAATGGCGAAGGCTAAGCTTTTCTTCCCCGGGGAAATCTGTTTTCCTCGGTACACATCGAACAAAGTTATCTCTTCAATAAGATCCCCACCCACCGTCTTTATCTTGTCGCTTATCCTCTCGGACAAAACATCCTCCTCCACTAAGATGGCAAGGTCACGATTGACCGGAGGGAATTTAGGCAACGGTTGAAATGTCTTTCTCATAGGGATACCCGCCAAAAGTCTCTCGAAATCGAGCTCTGCTGCAAAAACCTTACCTTCAATCTCGAAAAGTTCCAGGATCTCTTGTGCCACCTCACCCAATATGCCCACCTTGGTACCATCTACTGTAATTTGAAAAGAACTGTCCGATTTTAGTGGGATAGTCTTTTCCTGGTTTAAGTGAAATGATACACCGAGGTTGCTGGCCAGCGATTCCAAAATACCTTTAAGATCGTATAAATCGACCTCGGTCTCCTCTGTTCCCCAGTGAATCATTTCCCTTTTGCCGGAAAGAGCTAAACCCAGATGCAATCTCTCTTTTGGCAGTTCATTTTCCCTGGTGAGGTAAACTTTGCCCAGCTCAAATATTCTCACATCTTCCTCTTTTCGCTTCTTGTTCCAACTTATCACCCCGAGGAGATTGTGAACCAAAGAACCAGTGAGGACCGACATCTCCTGGCTCAAAGGGTTTTGCAGATTAACAGTCGAAATCTCGGGACACAGTCTCTTTAATATCTTCGGATCCACCAAGTTGTTGGTCAAAACCTCATAGAATCCCTTTCCCACCAGAAAATGCTTGATACGTGTGATAAATCTATCCTCTTCGGACAAACGGGTAACTAGACTACCGCTGGCCTTCATGGAGGTTTCAGTCTTGTCGTAGCCATAGATTCTGGCTATTTCCTCAATCAGATCAATCTCCCGAGAAAGATCGGGTCTAAAGGTGGGAACGGTTACCCTCAAATCTTGATTCTCGCTCACCTCCATATCCAGCCTTTTAAGAATTTGAACCATTTCTTTGGACTTAAGATCGGTGGCCAGGATTTGATTGACCCTTCGTGGTCTTAAAGTCACCTGAGCAGGCACAATAGGACAGGGATAATTATCTACCACTCCTTTCAACACCTTTCCGTCGGCTAATTCTTCCAAGAGTTGGCAGGCTCTGTTTGCCGCATTTACCACTCCATTCGGATCCATCCCTCTTTCAAATCTCTGAGAAGCTTCCGTGGATACGCCCAAAAAGATTCTTCCCCTTCTGATCACCCTGGGGTCGAAATAGGCGCTCTCCAAAAGGACATTTTTGGTATTTGAGCTGACTTCACTTTCCATTCCACCCATTATTCCGGCGATGGCAACCGGCTTCTTGCCATCGGTGATCAGCAAATTCTCTTTGTTCAAACTCCGTTCCACCTCATCCAAGGTAATGAACTTCTCACCGCTTTCCGCTCGCCTGACCACCACCTTCTTTTGAGAGAAAAGATCGTAATCAAAGGCATGTAAAGGATGTCCGGTCTCCATCATGACGAAATTGGTGACATCTACCACATTATTTATGGACCGCATGCCCACGGACTCAAGCTTCCTTTTTAACCAAAAGGGAGAATCTTTTATTTCAACATCTTTTATCACTCTAGCAGCATATCTAGGGCAGGCTGCAGGATCTTCGATTTCTACCTCCACCCAATCCTTGGTTAATTCATCTATCTCATTGAATCTGATCTGAGGTTTCTTAACCGAACTTCCAAATAATGCTCCCACATCTCTTGCCACACCGATGATGGAGAGACAGTCAGCACGGTTAGGGGTGAGATCCAAATTCAAAATGCAATCCTCCAGATCTAAAGCCTCAGTGAGAGTGAGTCCAATCCTGAGCCGAGAATCCAAGATCATGATCCCCTTTTGGTCTTCACCTATTCCCAGCTCTTTTTCAGAGCAGATCATGCCGAAGGAATCCACTCCTCTTAAGGTGGTCTTACGGATCTCCACCCCTATGGGCAATCTTGCTCCAATCAAAGCCACAGGAACCTTGACCTTTTCCTTGACATTGGGCGCTCCACATACGATCTGTAAAAACTCGGACCCGATCTCCACCTCACACACGAACAAATGATTAGCCTGAGGATGCTTTTGAACCCTTGTTATTTCGCCGACCACTACTTTTTCCAGACCCATACCCAATGGAGTGATGGTCTCCACCTCTACCCCAGCATCGGTTAACCTGGTTGCCAACTCTTCCGGTGACCAATCGAAATCCACCAAATCTTTAAGCCATTTATAGCTGACTTTCATATTTAAAACTGCCTCAAAAATCTCAAGTCGTTTTCATAAAATAATCTAATATCGTCGATTCCATATTTGAGCATGGTTATCCTCTCCACACCCATCCCAAAAGCATAACCGGTGTAGACTTCAGGATCGTATCCCACATTTTTGAAAACCTCTGGATCGATCATCCCGGCACCCAAAATCTCCAGCCATCCCCGATATTTACAAAGACCACAACCTTTGCCTTTGCAATTCACGCAGGCTATGTCCATCTCCGCCGAGGGCTCGGTAAAGGGGAAGAAGCTTCCTCGAAATCTCACTGCTATCTCTTTACCAAAGAGTTCCCAGACAAAAGCAGAAAGGACTCCTTTTAGATCAGCAAAGGTCACATCAGTGTCCACGTAGAATCCCTCCACCTGATGAAAGGTGCAATAACTCCTGGCATTTATGGCTTCATGGCGATAGCACCTCCCAGGAGCGATGATCTTTAATGGAGGCCTCCTTTTCTCCATAACCCGAATCTGCACCGGAGAGGTGTGAGTTCTCAACAACAGATCGTCGTGTATATAAAAGGTATCCTGCATGTCTCGGGCAGGGTGGTCCTTGGGAAAGTTGAGTGCCCCAAAGTTGTAATAGTCCGTTTCTACATCGGGACCCTTTGCTACCTCAAAGCCCATCCCATAAAAAATCCCTATAATCTTCTCACTTATTTGCGTGATGGGATGAAGCTTACCCTGCCAACCTCTTCTTCCCGGAAGGGTATAATCAAGAAGTTCAATACGTTTTTCCTCAGACGGCTCCCGTATTTTAAGCTCCTTGATTCTTTTCTTGAAAATCGCTTCAACTTGATCTTTAACTTGGTTAGCCAATTTGCCTAAAGTTGGTCGACTTTCGGTCGGCACCTCTTTTAGATTCTTCAAAAAAGAGGTTATGATTCCCTTTCGCCCCAGGTACTTGATTTTGAGCTCTTCTAAGTTTTTTATTTTGTCGACCTTTGCTAATTCCTCAAAAACTTCTTTCCGAGCTTTTTCGAGATCCTCCTGATACTTTTTCATTTTTAATACCAACCAAAAATCCTTTCAGGGTCTTGAGTCTCAAACGATTTACAGACAGCTTGAGCCAAACGATGGACTCTTTAACATCAACTATTCGGAGATGAGAGGCTCGTCCTGTATTTCGAAGCTAATTTGACAAGCTTGGCAAAAGCTTCTTGATCCTTGATCGCCATGTCCGCCAAGTTCTTACGATCCAGAAGAACCCCAGCCTTTTTTAGGCCGTTGATAAATACACTATAGGATAGTCCGTAAATTCTGGCAGCCGCATTGATTCTGGTTATCCAGAGTCTGCGGAAATCCCTCTTCCTTCTTCTTCTGTGGACATAGGCGTAAGCTAATCCCCGCCGGACTGACTCCTTGGCAGTCCGATACAGCTTACTCCTTCCCCCATAGTATCCCCTGGCTGCTTTCAAGATTTTTTTTCTTCTCCTTCGGGAAGCCACACTCTTGGTCACTCTTGGCATCAGATTCCTCCTCCTAAATTGCCAGTAATCTCTTTACTCTTTTCTGATCGGCTTTAGCTACCATTCCCGCTTTTCTTAAACTCCTTTTCCTTTTGGAACTTTTGCCGGTTAGAAGATGCCCCTTAAAAGCTTTGCTTCTTTTGAACCTCCCTCCAGCGGTCTTTTTGAATCTCTTGACAGCGCTCTTGCTGGTTCTTATCTTGGGCATTTAATTTTTCCTCCTAAAAAAGATAGAGCATCATTTAATCTTATACGCTAGGTAACCGCCATAATTTATTGATGGCAAAAAAATTACCTCTAAACAATTGAATTGTTCGTAACTTTGAATCAATCCTATGATTTATCCTTTGGGAACCATGGTCATTGTCAAGTTCCGGCCCTCCATCTTTGGTTTCTGTTCGACTATCCCCACATCCACTAGGTCAGCCTGAAGCCTATCCATGATCTTTTGACCAAATTCCTTATGGGCCATCTCTCTGCCTCTGAACCCCACGAAAACCTTGACCTTGTTTCCCTGAGACAAAAATTCCCGGATATGTTTCATCTTGAAGGTATAATCGTGGTCTTCAGTCTTTGGCCGAAAGCGCATCTCTTTTAAATGCCAAAAACGCTGTTTCTTTTTGGCATCTTTCGCTTTTTTACTTAACTCATACTTGTATCTGCCATAGTCCATTATCTTACAGACAGGCGGCTTAGCATAAGGAGAGACTTCCACCAAATCAAATCCCTTCTCCTGGGCTAAACGAAGGGCTTCTCTGGTTGCCATTATCCCTATCTGTTCTCCCTCTGTTCCAATAACCCTCACTTGAGGAATCCGAATCCTTCGGTTTACTCTGATTTCCTTCGTCCTTATTTCAGCTCACCTCCTTTCTTTGTGGAAGTTTGACGCTCGTTTTCGGGCAATGACGTCACTATGGAAACCCGTGATATAGAGGTTTAAACAAAGGGACGATCCTTCTCCTGTTCGGACCTGGAGCTTTTCCCCGCTTCCACCAACTGGTCACTGTTAAACGAGCTTCACTGATTGGATCTTCCTAAATTTCATCAACTATATGATATATCTAGTGAATTCTACTGAATGTTTTTGTTTTCCACTTCCTGTTCTAATTTGGCAATTATTTCATCCAGATCAAATTGCCCTAAATCACCTTGTTTATGTCTTCTTACCGAAACAGATTTACTCTGCACTTCCCTCTTCCCTACGATGAACATATACGGGATTTTTTCTCTCTCCGCTTCGCTGATTTTATAATTGATCTTTTCATTTCTATCATCCACCTCCGCCCGAAAGCCCTCTTTTTGTAGTCTATTTTTTATTTCGGCAGAATAGGGATTTTGTTCATCGGTGATGGGCATTATCCTAATCTGCACTGGCGAAAGCCACAATGGAAAAGCCCCCGCATAATGTTCGATCAGAACTCCAAAAAAACGCTCCAAGGAACCCAATAGTGCGCGATGAATTAAAAAGGGTCTATGCTCCTTTCCATCCTGAGCCACAAATGAGAGGTCGAATCTATGGGCTAAATTAAAGTCGAATTGAATAGTTGTGCATTGCCAAGGTCTGCCTAACAAATCCTTAATTTTGATATCTATTTTAGGACCATAAAAGGCACCTCCACCCTCATCCACCTCAAAATCCAATCCCCTTTTCTCCATGGATTCGCGCAAAGCTGCAGTCGCCTTCTCCCAGTCTCCTATCTCGCCAATTGCTTTTTCCGGTCGTGTTGACAGAAAAATATCATACTGGTCAAAGCCAAAGCTCTTCAGCATATAGAAGGTGAAATCAAGAAGCCTCAAAACTTCTTCCTCCAATTGGTCGGGTCGGCAGAATATATGAGCGTCATCCTGAGTAAATCCTCTGACTCGCATCAGGCCATGTAAAACGCCTGATCTTTCATAACGATAAACTGTGCCCAATTCAGCCCACTTCAGGGGAAGATCTCTATAACTTCTTATCTTGGATTTGTAGACCAAAATGTGATAAGGACAATTCATCGGTTTTATTTGGTAATCCTCCTCCTCTATCTTCATAGGGGCATACATGTTGTCCTGGTAAAAATCGGTGTGCCCACTTATCTCCCACAATTTCAAACGAGCGATATGTGGGGAGTAAATCAACTCATAGTCATTTTGGTAGTGCTTCTTTATCCAGAATTCTTCAATTATTCTGCGAAGTAAGGCTCCTTTGGGATGCCAGACCACTAAACCAGGACCCGACTCCCGATAAATTCCAAAAAGGTCCAGCTCCCTGCCCAATCTTCGATGATCCCGTTTCTTTATTTCCTCTATTCGCTTTAACTGATCTTCGAGCTGTTTTGAGTCAGGGTAAGAAATACCATAGATGCGCTGGAGCATAGGATTTCTTTCTTTACCTCTCCAATAAGCACCAGCCACGTTTACCAGTTTAAAAGCTTTTATTCTGCCGGTTGAAGGTAGATGTGGTCCA
Organism: candidate division Zixibacteria bacterium SM1_73; assembly: GCA_001304225.1. Classification (GTDB taxonomy): domain Bacteria; phylum Zixibacteria; class MSB-5A5; order MSB-5A5; family SM1-73; genus SM1-73. Next base: position 15,236 of record LJVD01000011.1, on the reverse strand, counting down.
CGACACAGATCCACAAAGTTATCATGCTGATAAAGGATAACCTGTTCCTCTGGAATTTCAGATATCAGCTCTAATTTATATTTTTCCTTCCTTTTGGAGAAAAGCTCAATTGCGTTTTCCTTGGAGAGCTCTATTCTTTTGAAAGGGTGATCCGCCTTTATGATCTGTTCCATCTTATTTTCGATCTTCTCCAAATCATCTGGAGTAAAAGGTTCATTTTTATCAAAATCATAATAGAACCCCTGTTCAATGGAGGGTCCGATAGCCAACTTCACTTCAGGAAAAAGATCTTGCACCGCCTGGGCCATCACATGCGAGGTGCTGTGCCAAAATACCTTTCTTCCGTCCTCGGAATCGAAGGTGAGTATCTCGATTTCTGAGTCCCCATCAAGAATCTTTGACAAATCCGCTATCTCACCGTTTATCCTGGCTGCCACAGCATCATCTATTAATCGCGAGTCAACATCTTTAAGAATATCTGAGACAGATATCCCTCTTTCATATTCCTTTTTTGACTTCCCAGGTAAGATTACCTTGATCTTTTCCGACATTTGTTCCTCGTGATCACAACCCATAAAAAATTACACCGCCTCCTGGGGCGAAGATATTTTCTTATTCTGACCAAAAGAATTTTTTACTGTGAACAATCAACCATGAGCAATCTACTGTTTTCATGGTGGGCGATACTGGGATCGAACCAGTGACCTCTTGCATGTCAAGCAAGCACTCTAACCAACTGAGCTAATCGCCCAAAATTATGTTTGTCAGTTTGTGGGTTCGGAGTTTGTCAATTCCTTCAAACTAGCAAACTCTAAACTGTTCATGCGATCTTCCCCCGCCTTTGGCGGGGGACACTCTAACCAACTGAGCTAATCGCCCAGAGTTGTGTTTGTCAGTTTGTGGGTTTGGAGTTTGTCAATTCCTTCAAACTAGCAAACACTAAACTGTTCATGTGACCTTCCCCCGCCTTTGGCGGGGGACACTCTAACCAACTGAGCTAATCGCCCAAAACCGATCTAAAGTTGTTATCTCCTTATCTTCAAGCTTTTGAACCCTCTAACTGCTTTAAAATGGCTTTCGCGATTTCGATCAGGCGTTCTGACCATACTTTTCTAACCAGAACCCAATTTGGCTCTTAAGATTTTTTCTTTCTTTAACTTATAACCTTCAAAACGTTCTTAATATACGGACCACTCAAATTTTTGTCAAGAAAAAATCATTTGCTTTAGGTCTGCACAAAAGAATTTCCATAATCTCCTGGCTATAGCCAACTCCGCCTCTCGTACGGACAAGCTCTTTCAGTTACATGGGTTACGTCTTCCTTATGAGAGCCCTTTGAATTGTCATACAAAGATATCTGCTTTGTTTTTTACAAAAGCAGACCCGAATTCATACGCAGAACCTTTTATCGCATCCACTATGACCATTTTCTTGATTTCAGTATGCGTAAGTGAGTCTAACATCCTTCAAGTAAATGTTTATTCATCACATCCATTATACTGGAGTAGCATTCACCAAACAGACAAAAATCCGCTATTTGGTTGCATGAATTCTGACCTCTCCAGACGGTAGTGTTTACTTACAGGTGCGCGGCCAAACCAATTTACCTAAAGCGACTTGAGTACGGAAGCGTTGGAGTTAAGAAAATGGAAGACACCATTATATATTTGAGAATTTCGAATCTTACTCTTTTTTTGGTGAAGGTATCCCAGACCAGTTTTTTATGAACTTGTTAAAGGATTGGATCAAAACAATACGTATATGATCATGCCTCAAATAAGTTCATCAACCTTTGAGCAATTCTTGAAAAGACCTCCTGGTTGTTATAATAACCTGTTTCGCTTCTTTTTTTTGCTTCTTTTATCTTTTCCTCCCGCACACACAAACGCCCTTTGGCGGTTTCTTTTCCCTCTGGGGTGAAATCCGAATGGGATTTCCCGCCTTTTCTCCTGGAAAAGCCAAAACTACGAATTTCATTTCTGAAACGATCCGGCTGCATGAGCTTGCCACCTTTTCCTCTTAACCCCTTTGTATCATTTAACTTACGAAACACCCTGTTCTTGATCTCTCGAATTCTTTTCTTCCTTGAATGACAAAACGCATTTACAGGCCTCTACCCTAAATGATTTGTTGTATCTCAATTGTCTCTACTATTTCTATCGACCCATGTGGTTTAAAACTTTACTCACCCTGTTTTTAGCGTGTTTTCCTCGGAATAACAAAAAGAGTTACATCTGTTCTGTGTAGTCGGTAGGAACGATTTAGTTAACAAAGATGGGGCTAAACTATCTTCTTGTCACGGAGAAGCAAAAATGAATATTGAGCAAGCTGGAGGAATTTGAAAGAGAGGTTAAGCTTTATTGAAAGCTTAGAGGAAAAAGCATATGATATATGGGGTTGTTGCCGGATTATTTTTCCCATACATTTCGTTTCCGGCAGAGGTGTGGACCGTCTGGTTCACACCAGAGGCCGGCATGGGGCCCCAGATGGGAGCGTCCGCCCGTCGGGGCGAATCTGTCTATGACAGAAAGAAAAGTTTCGGTGGCGCTTACGTATCGTCAATCGTCGGTCCTTATCGCTTGTCGTGCTAAGATGAAAGAGCAAACCATAGACGGAACCGATAGGTGGCCAAACTCTATGCAGACATTTGCCCTCCTGTCCAGACGAGCACCCGTATGGCTGGGCAAACCGATAGACAATAAATAGACTTAAGCAACAGTTCAATATATTTCTCAACTATTCAAGAGCAGTAAATCTATAATCATAACCTCAAATGAAATTCAGATGCATTTTGTCTTCCTCTATTATCTGCCACATGACCTCATTGTAATAGTGCCATCGGCAATCATACAGATTACAGTCTTCGACCCTCAGATTTCTGATCACCTCCTTATGCCTTTCACCAAACCATATCTTTTCTATTGGTTGGTCAAAGAGATTGCCCATTCGGGTCGACTCCCTTCGGAATTGATAATGGCAACAAGGATAGATGTCTCCCAAAGGATCCACCACCAGGTGAATGGGGGAAAGCCAACATTTTCTGTTAGATTTTGAACTTTTGGCTCCGCCACAAACTAAAAAAGGATAGTATTTCTCCTGCAAGGCCCTTATAAGACCATCCACCTCTCCTACTTGTTCTGGCAAAAGCGAGTCTTTGGCATTTCGCATGGGCTTGAACTGGATATAATCGCAGCCGATATCTTTGGCCAAGTTGATAACACTTTCGATGAAATTCATATTGCTTTGGCAGACCAGAACCTTTGCCCCCACGGTCAATTTGGAATTCTTCTTATTTTTTTTAGATATAACCTCTTCCAAATTGTTCATTACAACCTGAAATCCATATTTTTCAGGAGGACAATGCATCTTATTATAAATTTGCATATCACTTGCATCTATATTTACCCTGATGAATGTGAAATGGTCCACTACCTGATCGGCTAACCGGTCCGATAGCAGAGAACCATTGGTCAAAAGGCCCAATTCGAATTCTTCATTTGCGGCACGCTCTGCCAGTTCACCAAATTTGGGATGCAAGGTGGGTTCTCCACCACCTGAAAACTCAATGGATTTGATCTTTAAGTAGCGTAAGCTGTTGAGAAGTTTTGCAAAATTCTGCGGATCCAAAAAGACATTTTCCTTTATGTCCAGTTCCTGACATGAGCATCCTTGACAATTATGATTACAGACGTAGGAGGGGTACACAACCGCCATGAGGGGACAAGGCATCTTTGCTTCCAGAATCCTCTTTGCGTCGTGATACATCCTCAGGATTTTATTCCTTTCAAAAGGGTTGACCAAAACCCTCTGGGCAAAGTTGGATGCCTCTGTCTTCTGCGAAAAGGTGGTCACCTTTCGCAAAGCTACTCCATTTATCGGCCTTTCCATGAGCTTCTCTTTATTATCCATCAGCACCCTTTTTCTTAGAAATATTTTATTTGAGGTTGGCTACTGTTACTTTGGTCCTGAGATTGTTCCCAAGGAACAAGCGTGAGATTTGCACGGGCGGGAAAAGTCAGCAGTGGGTCCTCCCTGGCGGCTTCCCCAAATCTTTATCTGGTTTTCCATGTGGTTAAGTTATGTTCGATTAGGTGAGCTTTTCTCTTCAGCAGCCCGTTTTCTTTTCAGTTGTTTTTTTAGCTCATCCAAAACATAATGTTTGGTGGTGTAAGGACTATTGGGCATGACCACCTGCTTAGCAATCTTCTTTTTGGAATTGATCACCACGGGACCTAAAAGATCGACAGACATCTGTGAAGGGTCAGACGGAATCGTAACGATGACGTAAGTAATGAGTTCTTTCATCTGTTGAAAGTTGAGTTCCTCCAATTCCTTTTCATGCACCTCTAACTTGTAATTAGGGAAAAACAAAGCAGGATCAACAATCACAAAAGCAACAGCCGGATCCTCCACCGACTGAAGCCACTTGAAGGGATCATATTCGCTTTTCTCTATGATCACATATTTGGAAAGTTGAGAAAAGCCCAAAATTCCTTTAGGCAAAAATAGTACATCCTTTTCCTCAAAGCCGATTTCGCCAAATCTGTTGGTGACGTATTTCATCAAGCACCCCCTTGATCATCTGATAAAATCCAAAAGTGTAGGTTGGAGCATTGTGGCTCCTCTTTTCAACGCAGCCCGAAAGATGCACTGTTGATTGGCTAAATCTGCGGTAGCTCTTGAGACATCGTCCCTGTTTACTCGCGACAAAAGCCGAGGCATCTCTGGTTGTAAGTCTCTGAGCCTCCTTTCGATATTCTCCAATCTTTTAAGTTTAGCCTCTGTCTCAGCCATAAGACTTGAAATCTCTTCAGAACCCAAATCCAGAATCCCTAAACTTTTCGAAATCGCCTCGTGGTCGCCGTTATTTAGAGATTCTATCAAGAATTGAAAAGCGCCCAGCATATCTGGGGACCCGGAAATCTCTAGACTGCGGGCGGTTTTTTTATCATCACCATCATAAACCGCCAGACTTTTTCCTTCCACTGTTGACTCAAGGCTTATTCCCCTTTTCGAATTATTTACGGAGGCAATAACCTCTGGCATTGAATTATTGATGGCATCTATTATCTCCCCTATGGTGCAAGCAGAACTTAAATCCACGATTCTTTGAGTTTCCCCAAGGATGATCTTGATGCTTCCCAACATAAATCCCTGTCCTTTTTTAAGCGAAAGGATTGGCGTTTTCTCAGTCAAAATTGGATTTAAATCCTTTCCCGCTATGCAGCCTGCCCCACGATCTGAATTTTTTGAAGGACCGGGCAAAATCCCCAAATCTCTGGCAGTGGTACCGCCTGCTTCTGAGATCGTCAATTCTTCTCCCGGATTGGCGTAATTGCTACAGGCATAAGAGAGCTCCAAGCCTTTTCTGGATGCGTTAATCTTCGCACTTAAACCGGCTATTTGAGATGAATCAATTGCTTCGATCACATCTCCCACTGTAATAGCGTTGTGAAAATTAATATCCCAGAAAACACCCTCAGTCTTATTTGTGACCCTTATTACCTCCAGGCTTACCCCTCTCCCCAGGTTTAACTCAGAGAGTCTGGTATTTTGGTCTATTGCCGGGTTCAAATCGACGTCTTCACCCAAGGTTTTTCGAGACTTGGTCAAAAAGTCTGACTCAATAGAATTGATCCTTATATTCAATCCGGGTTCGATTTTCACCTCAATCTCTTCAGTTTTTCCTTGAGACACGGTATGAGTCCAAGCTGAACTCTCTCTTCTTATATCCTGGCTATTGACAATTTTGTCAATCTCAGCAAAAAGCTTCTTCATGTCCTTTATCATCTGTTGGGGATCTGCATCTTTGGAGCTTTTATCCCTCATCTCCATGGCTATCTTCTTGACCAAGCTGATAAGATTCTTTAGCTGGCTTAAGGCACGCTGTGTGTCTTTCATTCGGGTTTTAGCCAAGGAAACGCTCTTCAGGAATCGATCCTGATTGCCCAGCTTGGTTTTCGATCTTAGACTTCTATTCATCTTCGAAATTCCATTTGCCATTTATCGGTCACGACGGGGTTTTCAAACTTGAAGAGACTATTCGCAGTTTTCTTCAAATTTAAGATCATGGCGTATATCCGGACTATGCCTAATTTTTGCAAAGAACTGTTGAGAAGTGGCCGAAGCAGGGCTTAACCTAGATAAAAAATGAGAGACCTCCATCCATGATCTTTCTTTACTCAACATGAAAAGAAGACTAATTCCCTTCATAATAGACGAAACTGTCGTCCAATGCCTTTCGCTCCTCTCCTGCCTTCAAACAAGAGCCCGAGGACTTTTTATTTTTTTTGAAGTTTGACTTACTTTGAGAGGACTCTTCAGTTTGATCCTGCCACCATCTCTGGTACCTAGAGACCTTCTGATTCAAATCCTCTTTATATTTTCTCTTTTTGTTTTTAAAAAACATGAAGTTCATCCTTTCTTTAACAAGTTTTCCATCCGGAAGGTCCAGATCAAAGAGAGCTGAAGAAGGAGGTTAGATATGATGATCTATCAAACACCCCAACTGCTCATTTGATTCTTCTACCCCTTTTGCTTTTTATATTCATATTTTCATTTGTTTCTTTTCTGCTCAGAGTGTTTATCTGGTTCCCTCCATCGGATAACTTTTCTCTATCTTCCCGGACTATGGAAACGATTTCAGCAAGATCCTCCTTGGTGGCGGTCACAGCTCTTTTGTTCTCCTCTTGTATTTTGAAGTAGATCTCTTCTCTATGGATGGTTACCCTTTGAGGAGCAATGATTCCTAACCGAACCTGTCTGCCCCGCACTCCCAAGATGGTTATCTTAATATCATCTCCAATGGTTACGCTCTCGCCCAACTTCCGTGTCAGCACTAACATGTTTACCTTCTTCCCGGAATTCGCCCATTTCTATGGCGATGAGAACACCTTTTTCCTGATTATAAATTTAGCCTTTATTCCAACATTCAGTTTTGGGGATTCCCGATCTTAAACCAATTGGGTTGTTATTTTCTCTGTTTGTACTTTTTGGTTTCTCCGCTGAGAAGCACTATAGTTTTGGTCTTCTTTCTCCAAGCCCAAGAAAATCTTTATGCTCTGGTCCACATATTTCATGGACTGTCTGATCAAAAATTCGTTCTTTTTTCTCTGCCTTTCCAACTTGGCATAAAGAGAAGAGAGCGTGCTGTGCAACTCTCGTAGTTTTGCGGAATATGACTCCTCCACCAGTTCGATCAATTTTGATATATTAACCTCTCCTCTCTCTATCTTCAATTTTTCGGCTAGGCAGTCGGTCAACTTGATGCGGTCTTCCTCCAATTTTCGGGCATCCCAGATGATTCTCTGCTGATCATTCCCGGACCTTTGTAGCGAATCTATGTCGTTTTCCACCAAAAGCTTTTGTTCCTGCGACAACAGGGTCAGAAATCTCTCCAAGCATGTGATCTCTTTGTTGATCACCTCAATCAGTTGAGACACCAACGAACTCAATTATGCCTCCCCTCATTCTTTGCTGTATCTTTTACATCGGTATGAATTAAGGTTTCTTAACATAATTGGACCGAGTCAGGATACCACTTTGATTTCAACTCCGTGCCTAAGGCCAATCCGATGACACTTGTGCACAAAATGGCTCAGATAGGGCCATCAGATTAACTTATTGTCGACGGAGATAGATTTCAATTTCTTGACTACGCCCAACACTCTTCGACTTTCAGATAATATTGAGCCCAACGATTTTTCTATCTTAACCAGAAGCTCTTGGTTTTTCTCGAATTCTATGATTCCATGACGGGAAAGCCTATAAAGGCTCCCCATCTCCATCTTTACCATCTTGATCATCTTATTGATATCATCTGTTGTTTTGGTGACCTGATCCACCAGATCCCAAATCTCCTCATTCACTCGAGCAGGAATGTTGCCGGTATTTCTGGCCGTGGATGCTGCCGAAGCTACACTTAGTGCAACCACTTTAGCTTGTTCCGCGAATTCCTCCACCGATTTTAGAATATCCTCCGCCTTTTCAGTCTTTTGTGATTCTATCATCTTTGACCTCAATGCGTCCCGTAGCCAATCTCTGCTTCAGAAATGAAGAATAGTCTTTAGAAATTCACCAAGTTTGAGACCGTCTTTTTCAGCTCCTCCAAGTTTGACGATTTGACCAGATAAGCATCCGCCAACCACGATTGAAAATCGTTCTTATAAGTACAATAGGCTGAATTCAAGACGATGGGCAAATCCTTGTTCATCCTCTTAAAATCAGACAAGACCTCCAATCCGTTTTTCCCATCCATTTTTATGTCCAAAACTACCACATTCACCTTACCCTCTTGAACGATCTTTATCGCCTCTTCGGCGTCTTTGGCGGTTTCTATCTGGTATCCATCCTCGGAGAACTCCTTTTCATATAGCCTTAATATGTGTTCCTCATCATCCACTATCAGTATGGACGGAGGTTGCAACCGGTTCCTGGTTTGCCTGGGATGATGGGGAACATGGTTTGACTCGGAGGTTATGCTTTTCATTTTCCTCCCCCAAAGCTTGATGGTTTAATAGCGCTTTCTGGGTTTTCCCTCTCCAAAGGCAATACCACGGAAAAGGTAGCCCCTTTCCCCTTCTCACTTTCTGCCACAATGGATCCACCATGATTTTTGATTATCTCAGAACTTATGGTAAGACCTAAACCACAAGAATCGGGTTTGGTGGTGTAAAAAGCGTCGAAGATTGTGCTCAAATGCTCCTTGGGAATGCCAAATCCCGTATCTTTGATTTCAATCTTAGCCAAATTATTCTTTTCCTTTGTGGTGACGGATAGAATTCCTCCTTGTGGCATAGCCCAGATGGCATTTCTAAAGATGTTCAAAAGGGCATAGCGGATCTGGTCCGGATTAACCATGGCACGCGGTAAATCGGCAGGGTGATATTTCATTACCGTGATCTTGTCTGAATTTATTTCTCCTTCCATCATCTCCAAGGTCTGATCAACTATCTGACTCAAATTCACCTTCGCCAAACTGTCCTCCTCCAACTTAGGAAAATTCAAGACATTGTTTAGAACTTTCTCCACCCTTTCGGTCTCTTCAGCTATGATCTTGACATATTCATGATCAGGATCTTTATCATCCTTCTTCTTCTTGAGGGAACGAGCAAAGCCTCCAATGATGGTTATGGGATTGCGCAATTCATGTGCCACCTGCGAGGTTATCTCTCCCAGAAGTGACAGCCTTTCAGCCTTTAACAATCTTTGGGAGTTTTCAGCTATTCTCCTGTTGGCTTCTTCTAACTTATTAACCTGTTCTGTCAATTTCTGATAAAGCTCTGAACTCTCAATGGCGGTGGAGGCATGATGGGCCAAAATCTCCATTAACTCTATATCCTCTTCGTGGATGGGCTTTTGGTTGAACGAATTATCCGCTAAAAGGATTCCCATTACCTTATTTTTGGACACCAGGGGCGCTACCGCCAAGCTATTTGTTCCTAAAATCTCAAAGATGCACTTGTTTGCTTCCGAATCTGACTCATCCTTTTTGACGATACAGGCTTTCTTCTCCTGTATGGACTGAATCAAAAAGTTTTTTTGATCAGAATGAGGTATTCTCAATTTCTTGACAGTGTGGTTGACCAAAATATCCTTTTTCCCTAAGGTGTCCTTGTGCCAATTTAATATCTCCTCTAAAGATTGTTTTCTGCTGGAGAGATCTTCCCAGATTCTTTTAGCTTCCTCAGGATTGGAGGGACCCATGGCGATCTTTCCTTCTAAGACATTTTCCCCTTCATTCAATAATAACAGGAAGGCTCGATTAAAGCCCAAGCCTTGACCTGCCGTCACGCCAATTAGTATGACCTGCAGTATCTCTTCTAAGTTTAAGGTGCTTCTTAGGGCATTTCCCACCTCACATATGATGGAGAGCTCACTTATCTTTTTTTTCAAGTTATTCTCCAGTCGGGTCATCTCCGACATATCCTCCAATACCCCTATCACTTCCGGGCGTTGACCTGCATCAATATTTTTCTCCTTTGGGTCATCTTGTTTCAAAGCTGCGATTCTTAGATTTAAAAAGATTCGCTCTCCCTTAGAATTTTCAAATGGTCTGCTTTCCACGTAAAAGGATTTCCCACTGGCAAGACACCCTCTGACCGTCTGCTTGATATAAGGCTCAAGAGAACTTGCTTCCTTCGATTTTCCCACCAGTTGCTCTGATATAAGCTTGGCAAGATACCCATTTGTATAGACTAAGTTTCCTTCTTTATCGGTTTTGAAGATTCCTATGGGTAGTTGGTCCAAAAACGGTCCCATGCTACTGATACAAACATTTGTCGCAGATGCTTTTTTGGTCTCTTTTTCAAAGTTTGACATAGTGCCTCTTTAAAATCTTCACTTGACCTCTTATACTTCCTTCGCCAAGGTCGAAAAATGACCAAGGGGAATTCTCTTAGTCTGGTCCTTTTTTGGAACCACCGAATAAGCATTCATTCTCAGTAGTTTCTCAGTGGTTTTTAGAATTTGATTGGTCTCCGTAGTAATCTCCGTTAATCTTCTTTTGAATTTCTGATCAAAGCTTTTTCTCGATCGTGTCGACTTTCGCTCATTTTGGGAAGACATGCTCTTAAGGAGAAACTGTGCATTTTCGGCTACGGCGGATAGTGGACTTTTGATCCTCCGGTCTAATTGCCCTAAGAGCTGAGGCAGAGAAACTCTTTTCTCGCTTTCTATGAGTTTGCCTTGCAGCTCTCTTAGATGAGCCTTCGTCTCCTGCAACTCATTTCCCCGTTTCTCCATTTCTGAATAGTAAAACATCCTTTCAAGGCCCAAAGCGATGGGATTGGAGATTAAGCTCAGGTATTCTAAATCCTCTGTCCCGAAGGCATCCGGCCTTATGTGGCTCAGATTTATTACCCCAAAAAGCTCCTCCCTCAAAGTAAGAGGAATGGAGAGAAACGATCTGATTCCGTTTTTGAATCTCCTCCTGCGTAGATTTGAGAGGAGGATAGGACGCTTCTCTATCGCCACCCAGGCGGAGAAACCCGATCCTATGTTGAATTTGACAAAGTCGATCAGATCTACCTTTTTGCCCACCGAGGCAAGCTCTTCTATTTGCTTTCTTTTCTTGTCTAACCAAAATAGGCTAGCTGAGCTGTATTCGATGGATTTTCCGATCAATTTCAATATCCTTTCACAAGCCTTCTTCTCCAGGGTGGATTCTTTGATCAATCTACAGATCTCACTTAATACCTCAAAGTCAGTTTTCAAATCGTCCAATGAATTGGCTAAATGTAAACGACCTCGTCGACCATGGATGGATTCTTTAGATCTAGAACATTTTGACCTTTTATATTTCATTTTAGCCCCAGTGTTAAAATATCTATGTTCTTGGCGTTAATCAGGAACAATCCAAGCTAAGTCATAATCACCCAGAATTCAAATGCCCCCAATAGCTGAACCTGAAAGGACGCAATTGACCAAGTGCTTGTTTTCTTTCTAAAACTATGTCCTGACGGTTTTGGTAGCAAGACGTGCAGTGCGAACATAACTTAAAATAATTTCCTTTACTTTGTGATTGAAGCTCGCCACTTTCACCGGTAATCTGTTTATCTGTTCTTTTGAAACGTAATTTTCCAATTCTTCTCTGGAACAGAATTCCACGCCCACCAGGTATTCCCCATCTCCTGTGGGCTCCACCCTTTTAGTCCTTCCCAAGATCCCTTCCAAAATCACAAATCCATTCAGGTCCAAACTCAAAAGCAAGAATGCTTCTTCAGGGACAACTTCGCCCGTTTCCAAAAGCATCCCCCCACAACTCAAATTCAAGATCCTTCCTGAACATCGATTTTCTGACAAAGTGATTCTTCCTCTTTTAGGAAGAAGAAGACGAAAACCAGCGGGAGAGTTTATCTCTATCCTAACATATTTTCGACCTTGCGAGCTTCTAATGGGGAAATGCTCTTTTACAGTGAAGAGGGGCAAACCTGACTTCCTTGGGACTTCAACTCTCAGTTTAGCATTCGAATTTTTTGTAATGGACAAATCATTCCTCCTTTTTTAAACCTGTGCCTCTGCCTCTACCATATTCAGTTTTCCTTGCTTTTTAGCCAATGCCACGATCTTCTCAGCCAAGGCGATTTTGTTTACGTCATCTTGATTTCTCTGGATAAAAGCCTGTCCAATTCTCTTGACCTCTCCAAAATAGCTTTCAGCTTCCTGGTAATCTCCTACCCGACGAGAAAGTTCGGCTATCAGGTAAGCCGCTTGAATCCTTTGATTTTCCTGTGAAATATCTTCGGCGTCCTGGTAGCTTTGTTTATAGTATTTTAAAGCCAATTTCATGGCTTCATATTCGTTTAAGGGAATCTCCGGCCAAACCTCTTTGAGGGAGGACAAGAAGTTAGCAAAAGTCAGATGGTTTTTTCCAATATAAAGGGATTTGCCCGGAATAAGCTCCTCGGCAGTCTTGATGTTTTCCGGTTCAGAATCAAGGGATAAGTTTTGTTTCTCGGCACAAATGTCTGTAAGTTCGTCCAAACTCACCCGAAGAGAAGAAATGTCTTCTTTGATTTTGTTCAATCCCCTAAGATATCTAATTTTGAGTTGGTCTTTTTTTTGATCTATCTCTGCAATTCCCATTTGAGCCGGGAAGCAAGCTTCAACCGAGGTCAAAATATCGGAGATTTCTTCTACATAATCTTGAAAATGTGACCGTAATTGTTTTAAAGACTTTTCTAAACTGCTCAAATTGATCCTATTCACTTTACGAGCACTATCCTTCTCCTCCCAGTTTTCTCGATAAAGCCAGGCGATGCGCAGATAGTACCTCCCCACATCCAAAGCGTTGTATTCTCCCGTGAGCTTTTCCTCATATATGCCCAAAAGAAGTTTAATCACTGCAGACTCAAAAGGATGCCCCTCTGGATCCAATGCTTCTCCCAGTCTATTTATCACACTTCCCTCTTGCTTTGCCTCCTGTTTGTGTCTTTCTTGGATTAAGTTAAGTTGATGGGTTGCAAAAAAACGATCCTTCTTCCACTCTTTGAGGCTCTGACTGAATTCATGAGTATAGAAGCAACTGGGACAGGTGGCCATGAAATATAGAAGAGGATTCATATTCTGAAACTCCGGGTTTGTCCAGATTACGCCCCTGGGGCAGAAATCAGTGTCTCTTTTGGTTTCGGTATATGCCCCTGCTTTTATGTTTTCAAATTCGTTAATCTGGCCACAAACAGGACATTCAACTTTAGCCATGAAAAAAGGTGAATTGAACTTCATGGGTTATGTCTAATCGGTTAAAAGCAAAAGTATCGAATATTTATGTCAATATTATATGTTCTTGCGCGAATTCTAAACCTTCAAAAGCCCACTTTTTTTATAACGCGAATTTTTCTTTTATCATTGTCCTCAATTTCAAGACCGCTTTGGTGTGTATTTGGGAAACTCTGGATTCAGAAATCTGCATGACCTCGCCGATTTCTTTCAAGGTCAATTCCTCGTAGTAGTACAACGCTACCGCCAACCTCTCTTGCTCTGAAAGTTGGCTTATGGCGGAGATGATATATGCTTTAAGTTCTTCTTTTTCCATATTTGCCAAAATATTTTCATTGCTTATTGCCTCCACCATTTCTACCCGGGGAACCTGCCGATTATCCTCCTCCTTGTAGATCAGCTCATCTAAGGATAACATAGCAGTGGAGGAGACATCGTCTAAAGCCGAAAAAAGCTCCTCTGAGGAGATTTTCAATGACTTAGCCAACTCTTTATTGGTAGGGCTTCTTCCCAATTTATTCTCTAACTTATTCATGGCCTTTTCTATCTCCCTTGATTTTGCCCTGGTAGAACGGGGTACCCAGTCTAAAGATCTAAGTTCATCTAAGATAGCCCCCCTTATTCGGGGAACCGCATAGGTCTCAAATTTTACTCCACGCGATGGATCGTAATTGGACAATGCTTCGACCAGACCAATTACTCCAGTGCTCACCAGGTCCGATAACTCCACACACCTGGGAAATCCCATAGCCATTCTTCCGGCAACACTTTTTACCAGAGGCAAATACTCCTCCAAAAGCTTTTGTCTTACTTGTGGATCTTTGTCTTTTTGGTATAATAACCATTCCTTTTGAACTGCCATAAAACTTACCTCACTTTTTGGTGAAAGTTCTCCCCCCCTGAAGCAAAGGGTATACATCCCCGCCTTTCTGCAAATTTTGTTAAAAAAGAGCGCAAGAAGAGATATCGTTTTTTAGTATCGTCGTCTTTTTGTGATTTCTTTAGCTTTTTTCTCCGTTGAACGAGCTCAGAGACGAAGGGAAAATTCGAATCTGATGCTCTGAGAAACAGGGGGTGAAAAAAAGAGGTCAAGCATTGGGTACTGCTCTCTAAAAATTTAGATTGGTCGACCAGCACTTCGAACCTGAATGATCTTCGTTCTTGGATGAAAACTGCAGGAGAGTATCGTATTCCGATCACTCTTAGGAGAAAAACATTGATCGCTCGGTTGTAGTAAAAAATTAGTAACATCACCAATTCTTTCAGTTCACTCGTCAGGTTTTCGATCGCTCATGGGTCAACAAGGCTCACCTCGTTTTAACCACTTGTCGTCTTTTTGGCTTTTGCAAACTCTGTGCCTGAGGAACGACAACAAAAAAGGTGAATGGTAAACGTTTTATATCCAAGCAGTTACGCGGATTAGGTGAAGCTTCGATTTAGATCGGAAAGGAAAAGAAGTGGGAAAAAATTTCCTCTTGAATGGGAGGATTTTTCCGCTCATTCAACAGGGTGCTTGTTTGGGTGGACACTCTCCGCTTGGGAGTAGTGGAGGAGCAATCAAACCGGCAGCTGCAACACTCTGGCGATCGGGCACTTGCCTATTTTTTCATTGCATCCAATTTCAGTTTATGCTGAACTTACGGAAGGGAGGTCGGTTGGAAAAAACATCGAAAAATAATTTCGACGCCTGAGTTTCTTTTGACATTGAAATAAAAGATGATTAATCGCTTCTGAGTTCTTGAAAATGATTTGTAAGTATCCGCCAAAAACATAAGAATCGTGAGGTTTGTTGGAGATCAGCACGAAACTCCCCTTAAGAACGAACTCCAGCAAGAAATAAAAAGGCGCCGGAGGCAAGCCCTATACTGTATGGTATAGGGCAAGCTCCGACGCCATATTTCCTGTCACGAATGAGAAATAAGGCTTGAGTAAGAAAATTAGCTGCTGGCTTTTTTGATGGGGCTATCGTTATCTGATTTCTTTCTTTCCGGCTCCAAATATTCCTTATCCCAAATGTG
>LJVD01000010.1 GCA_001304225.1 candidate division Zixibacteria bacterium SM1_73 | reverse complement strand
TCCTGTGTATCCGTCCCCAAGTCCGGATAGGTGATGAATCGACCTTTCAACCCTTTTACAAATCTTCCGAAAGCCCGAAAGTAGGCTTCATCTGTTTCTTCCTCAAAATCTTTCCACAAGACCGCCTTTCCACCACCCGTATCCGAGTCTGCCACAGCCGACTGATAAGTCATTATCTCCGAGAGTTTCAAAGCATCTAAAAGCGCCTCCTCTTCGGACTTATATTTCCATAGTCTGCATCCACCAATGGCATTTCCCAGAGTGGTATTATGAATGGCAATGATTGCTTTTAACTTTGTGGGTTTGTTGTGGCAAAACAAAAGCTCCTCGTGACCGTGCTTTTCCATTAACTCGAAAATTCCCATGATCTCGTGCTCCAAGGTATGTTTTGAGTCGGATGAATCCGACCGCTACAGTTCAATTGTAGCGGTTTGATTTATCAAACCTAATTCACCGAAATTAAAAATGAAAAAAAATTCTCCTTTAACAATTTTGAACTCTGAATTGTCCTATGGATCCTGCGGATAATTTTGCACTTTGCTTTTTTAGTTTTTAATTTCTTAAGGCTCATTTTTCTTTTAACTCGATAAGAACTCCAAACGTGCTCATGGGTTGAAGAAAAACGATTTTGTCGCCCTCCACTCCTAATCTGGGTTTTTCATCCACCAACTCCACACCTTTGTCTCTCAATTCCGAGATCGCTTTCTCTATGTCACTAACCTCAAAACATATATGATGAATCCCTTCACCTCTTTTGTCAATGAATTTCGCCACCACACTTTCTTTATCGGTTGGCATTAAAAATTCAAGTTTAACCCCTGACACCTCAGTGAAGGCAATCCTTAATTTTCTTTCCGGGGCATCAATCTCATCAGAAACCTTAAGACCAAAAGCATCTGAATAAAGGCTTCCCACTTTTTTTAAATCTTTTACCGCTATTCCTATATGATCAATCTTGCTTATCTTCATTTTTCAGAGCATCCATTTAATCCGTTCCATCCGTTGACACTCACACCAAAACATTTTCCCTATACTCTCCCCATACCGATCTTAAGACGCCGCATATCTCTCCCAAGGAAGCATAACACTCAACGCATTCGATTATAGGATACATCAAATTCTCATCAGTCAAAGCTTTTTTTCTCAAGTTTTCCAAACATTCTTTGACCTTGTCTTTGTCTCTTTTTTTCTTAACCGCTTTTAATCTCTTGATCTGCTCTTGTGCTAACTTGGGACTTATTTTGAAAACATCCTTAATTTCCTCTTTCTCAGTTTCGAACTTGTTGATGCCCACGATGGTTCTTTCTTTGTTTTCGATTTCCTTTTGATACTCATATGCGCTTTTCTGAATTTCTCTCTGATAATATCCCGATTCTACTGCCCAGAGAGCGCCACCTTTTTCTTCAATATAATCGATATACTTCTGTGCTCTTTTTTCTATCTCATTGGTCAGGTATTCCACATAATATGAACCGCCCAGAGGATCGACCGTATCTGGGACGCCGCTTTCGTAGGCGATTATCTGTTGAGTTCGCAAAGCGATCTCCGCCGACTTTTGGGAGGGAAGGCTCAAAGCTTCATCCCTTGAATTTGTATGTAAGGATTGAGTTCCACCTAAGACTGCGGCCAGAGCTTGCATGGTTACTCTTACCACGTTGTTATCAGGTTGTTGGGCAGTTAAGGTGCAGCCGGCGGTCTGGGTGTGGAAGCGGAGCTTAGCAGCATTCAGATCTTTGGCACCGAACTTCTCATGAATGATCTTTGCCCAGAGCCTTCTCGCAGCTCTGAATTTTGCGATCTCCTCAAAGAAATTATTATGAGAGTTTAAAAAGAAAGAAAGCCTTTTCCCGAATTCATCCAGGTTCAGCCCGGCTTGAATAGCTGCCTTGACATAGGCTATTCCATTGGAAAGCGTAAAAGCGATCTCCTGAACTGCAGTCGAGCCAGCCTCCCTGATGTGATACCCGCTTATGCTTATAGGATTCCATTTGGGAACGTTTTCCTTGGCATACTTGAAACTATCAGTAATCAATCGCATGGAGGGTTTAGGAGGAAAGATAAAGGTGCCGCGGGCAATGTATTCTTTTAGGATATCATTCTGAATGGTTCCGGAAAGTAAATCAAGCGGAATATTGTTTTTCTTTGCCAAAACCACATACATTGCCAGAAGCACAGATGCTGTGGCATTGATGGTCATGGAGACGGAGACTTTGCCCAGGGGAATATGCGCAAACAAAATCTCCATATCCTCTAAGGTATCTATTGCTACGCCGGTTTTACCCACCTCGCCTTCAGATAAAGGATGATCGGAATCGTAGCCTATCTGGGTGGGAAGATCGAAGGCAACGGATAAGCCGGTTTGCCCCTGCTCCAACAAGTATCTATACCTTTTGTTGGTCTCTTTAGCTGTGCCGAACCCGGCATACTGGCGCATGGTCCACAGCCGCCCCCGATACATGTTCTTATATACACCGCGGGTGAAAGGATACTCCCCCGGATAACCTAAATCACTTTGGTAATCCAGGTTGCTTACCGACTCAGAGGTATAAAGGTCATCGATTTGAATATCAGATGTGGTTGATATTTCCTTTTTTCTCTCCAAGATAAAATTCCGTTTTGGATGTAGTTGCTCGATTCACGGTTCGACTTCGCTCACCGTCCTGAGCCCGTCGAAGGATCGAGCGATTTTAAAACCGCCCAATGAATTGGGCAACTACAAACTGTTTTTTCCTACGTGTAGGGGCGAATCTTCAGATTCGCCCTTTGTGGGTGGAGCTGAAGCTCCACCCACACATTTTTTGTGGGTCTCCTTGGTTGTGCCAAACCCGGCATACTGCCGCATGGTCCATAGCCGCTCGCGATACATGTTTTTGTATATTCCGCGGGTAAAAGGATACTCACCGGGATAAGCCAAATCCTTTTCGTACACTAAGTCGCTCACCGACTGAGCACTATAAATGTCATGGATTTCGATATCAGACGTAGTTGAAACATTCTTGTCTTTTTTCAAGGGCGATCTCCTCTGTAACACGAATCTGGTCAACTGCGCTAGAGGTCTATCTTTCTGACGGTATCTCTAAACTTACACCATTCGCACTTTGACGCTCTCTCGGGGGGTGAAGGTGATTCGAGAACGGAGAGGACTTCCCCAAGGAAGTCGCGGAAACCAGAGTCATCCCGGCGGATCTCTATCCACGCCAGACTACCCTCGAGGGACAGACCTGCTTCCTCGGTGCCAGAAAACTTGGATGGTTCGTAGACTAGCAACCCTAACTTACTGATGGGGCTGAGCGATAACTTGCCTTCTGCTGCATTTTCAAGTGCAAGAGCATAGGCATGAAGCCGGCGGCTGTACAAAGGCATATGTTCTGATTTGGTGTGTGAAGTCTTGAAGTCTATTACTCCGTAGCTTCCGTCATCAAACTGCACTACCGTATCGAATTTGCCTCGGATGAAACAAGTTGAAGCTCGTGTGGGTACGGAAATCGGCTTGGACTGAACCCACTTCTCGCCTAATTGCACCACCCCTTTGGGAAGTTTTGGGTTGATACTCTCAGTCCGGCGCCCAGAGAAATATGATTTCATTTGGCCATCGATGAGGGTGAATATCTTGGGCATGATGGGTCGGGGACGAGTGAACCCTCTAGCGACCTTAAGGTAGAAGCATCTCTTGCACTCCTCCCAAAGAAAAGCGAAATCCGATGGACTAAGTTTCCAGCATTGTTCGGTCATCGCTTTTCCTCCTCTCTTTTGAGGCATCGGCATTAGAAAATGCCGATGCCAATTTCCTTTTTGTCATTCTGAGCGCAGCGAAGAATCTCGAAAGACCCTTCGCTTTCGCCCAGACGGACGAGCGTCTGCTTGCTCAGGGTGACAGCAATACTTGGCCTAAGAGCCTAATAAACCCGCAACAGATATGTCCTCATCTAGGTCTTCCCAAAGAATTCCAATACCACTACCGATAAGACGCCAGTTGTTCCTCTGTTTTTCTGAAGCATCTCTTAGCTTAGGAAACCATTCAAGGGGAACACTGATAATCCTTCCATCCGTGAGATAAACTTGCAACATTTCCGAACTTACTTTAACATCCGTTGCTATTCGAGCAAATTGTTTAACTGGCAAAGTATTCACTCCATCTCTTTTGAGGCGTCGGCATTAGGATTCATCCTGAAGGAAATGCCGATGCCCTCTCGTCTCTCCTTATTCTGAGCGCAGCGAAGAATCTCGAAAGACCCTTCGCTTCGCCCTGTACCACCCTGGTGCAGGGCTTCGCTCAGGGTGACAGCGTTGCCGGACAATTCACAAGTTCACCAAACGTTTTTCAAAATCAACAACAATATGCTTTTTACCTTTTTGGATTACTTTGTGTCCTTCCTTCTCCAAAAGTCTCTTTTGAGCCTCAACTCCACCAGGGTATTTTTCGTTTATAATTCCCTCTGTTTTCAAGGTCCGCAAGTAAGGGGTGATTCTTTTCTTTCCTTCTGCTTTTGCCTCCTCTGCGGCATGAGCCGCAATATGGGCAAAGATTCCGGTGGTTATGGGACAGCCGATTGATGCACGATGTTTTCGAGCGAGCATTGACCGAATCTGGTTGATTGTAATGAGTTTACCTTTGGGAACTTTTTTCATGATTTCATCCACTTCTCTCGGTGCCGGGATAACGACCGTGCCTGTTCCCCATCTTGTGCTCATCTTACCAGTTATCTTTTCAACTTTGGGCAGACCTTGGTCATCTGCCAACTTTTTCTGCCAGGATATGCGCAGTTTCATATGTCTGTGTCCAGTTTTTTGTCAAGCAATCCTTTGGATTCCATCCTGAACGGACATGCACGCCCTACGAGACTATTCAAACACGATCAAAACCTCGTCCTTTTCCACTGCCTGATGCTCTTTAACTTTAATTGTTTTCACCCTTCCGTCGGATTTGGCTTTCATTTCGTTTTCCATCTTCATGGCTTCTACGATTATCACTCCCTGACCTGCCACCACCCAATCCCCCTCTTTTACTTCTATCGCGGTCACCAGACCGGGCATGGGGCTTTTCAGCTCTTTTTCCTTTTTGGTTTCAATCTTGAGCTTTCCCAATCTTTTTAACCTCTGCGTTCTTTCGTCCTCCAATACACACTCATATCTTTTTCCATCCAGAAACACAGAGACTTTATCTTCATTTCTGGAAAACTCCAGATCGAACGATTTATTATTGAACAAAAACGAGACGTGGTTTTTCCCCCGGATTGAGATAGAGTCTGCCAAGACCGGTTTTCCATCCAGATTGACTTTGAATGCCCCATCCTGCTCGATTATGTCGATCTGAAAATCTTTGTCTTCGACTTTGACTTTGTATTTCATGTGAGGAAACTAAATTATCGCGTAGCCAAGGCTTTATGCCTTAGCTGGCAAGCCGTGCTTCGACATCCCGCCTTTGGCGGGAGACGAAGTGTGAATGCTTGCCTACGCGCTTTACGGGATACCTTCAAAAAACTCGGCTTGCGTTCTATCGGAATCGCCTTAATCCCATTCTTCTCCCTTCGATTTTCCAGGGACTTTCCTTTGATTTGGTTTTTGACGATGGTGTTTTGGTCCTCTTTTTCTCTTGGAAATCCAAAAGAGCTGAAAAGACCGCCACAGCCTCAAGAATGTCGTCTGAGTCCCTTCCAACAATCAGTTGTCCTTTTTCCATTTCCTCTTCTATGAAATGGGTGTGGATTCTTCCTTCTTTGAATCTTTTATTGTTCATCACGCCTATGTGAAAGGGGATAGTGGTGGCAATTCCGGAGATACGATATTCGGACAATGCCCTTTTCATTCTCTGGATGGCTTCATTCCGATCATTTCCCCAGGTTAGAAGTTTGGCAATCAAAGGGTCGTAATAAAGGGAGATCTCAAGCCCTTCAGATAGACCTGAGTCGACCCTCACCCCTGGACCTGAAGGCTCCAAATAGGAATGAACGACTCCCACTGAAGGGAAAAAATTGTTGTCCGGGTCCTCAGCATAGATTCGGCACTCGATGGCGGAGCCTTTCCATTTGATGTTTTCCTGCTTGCATTCCAATTTCATCCCACTGGCTATCTTTATCTGTTCTTTGGCGATGTCAATCCCCGTGACCATCTCAGTGACTGGATGCTCCACCTGAAGACGGGTATTCGATTCTAAGAAATAGAAATTTCGATCCTGGTCTACCAGAAACTCCATGGTTCCAGCACTAACGTATCCTGCAGCTTTGGCGGCAGTCACCGCTTGCTCCCCCATAGCTTTTCTCATCTTCGCGTCGACAATGGGTGAGGGAGATTCCTCCACCACCTTTTGGTGACGCCTCTGTATTGAGCATTCTCTTTCGCCCAGGTGAATCACGTTGCCATATTTGTCTGCCAATATCTGTATCTCCACATGTCTGGGTTTCTCCAAATACTTCTCTATATAGATCCTGGGATCGGCGAAGGCGGATTTTGCCTCAGATTGTGCTCCTCTTAAAGCTTCTTTCATCTGAGATTTCTCTTTTACAATTCTCATCCCTTTCCCCCCCCCACCCCCTACAGCTTTAATTAAAATGGGGAAACCGATCTTTTCAGCAATGGAGATTGCCTGATCTTCTGATGCAATCTCAACTTCAGTTCCCGGCACGATGGAGACTCCTGCATTTTTCATGGTTTTGCGTGCCTCCACCTTGTCACCCAACAGCTCCACTGCAGATGAAGGAGGACCAATGAAAGCCAATCCTTCGGATTCGACCATTTTCACAAAGGCAGCATTTTCCGCCAAAAAACCATAGCCGGGATGGATTGCCTCTGCCCCGGATTTCTTGGCCACCTCAATGATCTTTTTCATATCCAAGTAGCTTTGGGCAGATGGTGCCGGACCAATGAGGTAAGCTTCATCTGCAAATCGGAGATGCAGAGCTTTACGATCGATCTCGGAGAAGACCGCCACCGTCTTTATACCCATCTCCTTGCAGGCCCGAATGATTCTAACCGCAATCTCTCCCCGATTGGCTATAAGAACCTTTTGGAACATGACAGTCTTTACTGGAGCAGTCTTGGTTGACTCCAATGAGGTTTAACTTCTGCCCCCAACTCCATCTTTTTATAATCTTCCTTCCTCTTTTAGTACTCTTAAAATTTCACGGCGAAACTCTATTGCATCTTGGAGTTTCTGCTTGGCAAGTTCTTTTAATATCGGCTCCAAAACCTGATAATCTGCAATCATTCGATCCTCAAAAGCTTTTACATACCGTAAGTAGAATTTGTGATCAATCTTCTTGGGCCTCACATAATAAAGGTTGAACTGATCTATTACCCCCCGGTGTTTGTGTGCAGGTCTTTCAGTGTTACATAGGAGTGCTTTGGTCATATAGAACATGGAGTAATATGCACGCGAGACACAATCCCGGAACTTCTGATTATTATAAAGCAGCTGAGCAGATTCCAGCGCTTCGTCAGATAGCTTTAGGTATGCCTTGACTTCTTGGTTTTTGGCCATAGGTCGATGCCTTCTCTGGAAATATTTCTATAAAAGCTAAAATTTCCACTCTTATAGGTTTCAAATTCACGTTTTCCCATTACTGCTAGGCAAATGAGAAATTTGAAATCATACTTTGACATAACTTCATAGGTTTCTTCAAAGAATTTATCTCGAATTTTAAGAGAATCTCTCTTTACCACAGCCAAAAGATCGATATCCGAATCAGGATGGCTATCCCCGCGTGCTTTTGAACCATAAAGCTTCAAAAGCAAAAGGCGCTCTCCATATTTTTTGACCAGCCTATTCTTAACCTCTTCGATGGCTTCCTTTTCAGCTTTAGATAACCCTTTTATTCTCAACATATGAGTCTATCCGCAGTTACCCAATTTATTGGGCGGTTTCTAGCTCGATGAATCGAGCAACTACAATGGTATGTTGCCGTGTTTCTTTGGAGGCAGGGAATCTCTTTTGTTTGACAGCATGGACAAAGCTTTAATCAATCTGGGTCTGGTGGTCTTCGGCTCGATCACGTCGTCAATATAACCCTTTTCTGCTGCAATATACGGATTGGCGAATTTCTCTCTGAACTCCTCGGTCTTTTGATCCACCGACGCTTCTGGGTCTTTGGATTGTGCTATCTCCTTTTTGAATATTATCTCCACTGCTCCTTTTGGCCCCATTACTGCAATCTCCGCTGTGGGCCAGGCATAGTTGATATCAGCTTTCACGTGTTTGCTGGACATAACGTCATACGCACCCCCATAAGCCTTACGGGTGATCACGGTTAATTTGGGGACGGTGGCTTCACAATAAGCATACAAAAGCTTGGCGCCATGTTTAATGATTCCACCGAATTCCTGAGCCGTTCCGGGCAAAAATCCCGGAACATCCACAAAGGTGACCAAGGGAATGTTGAATGCGTCGCAGAATCTGACAAACCTTGCTCCCTTTATACCTGAGTCGATGTCCAGCACTCCAGCTAAAACTGCAGGTTGATTTCCCACGATCCCGACGGATTTTCCTCCCAACCGGGCAAAACCGACCACCAGGTTGGGAGCATAATGCGGGTGCACCTCCAGAAAATCACCATTGTCCACAATCCTTTTTATCACCTCTTTTATGTCATAAGGTTTATTGGGATTTTCCGGAACAATGAAATTTAAGTCCTCATCGGTTCTGTCTGCCGGATCGCTACATTCGATCTCTGGAGGGTCTTCCATATTGTTCTGAGGAATGAAACTGAAGAGTTTTCTCACCAGACTGAGAGTTTCCACCTCATTTTCGCCTATAAAATGTGCAACTCCTGATTTGGTGCTGTGCACATCCGGCCCACCTAACTCCTCAAAGGTTACATCTTCATGGGTGACCGTTTTGACCACATTAGGTCCGGTGACGAACATGTAGGAGGTATTCTTGACCATGAAGATGAAATCGGTGATAGCCGGAGAATAGACTGCCCCACCGGCACAAGGACCCAACACCACCGAGATTTGCGGAATCACGCCAGAAACCAGAGTATTACGCAAAAATATATCTGCATACCCGCCCAGGCTCTCCACCCCCTCTTGAATTCTCGCACCCCCAGAATCATTTAGACCAATCACTGGGGCCCCTACTTTCAAAGCCTGATCCATGATCTTGCAGATTTTTTCCGCATGGGTTTCGGATAACGATCCTCCGAAAACGGTGAAATCCTGTGAGAAGACAAAGACCAAACGTCCATCAATGGTGCCACAGCCGGTGACCACACCATCCCCCAGATATCTTTCTTTATCCAATCCAAAATCCCTGCATCTGTGCTGGACGAACATGTCGAATTCCTCGAAGCTCCCTTCGTCCAAAAGGAGATCCAGCCTCTCCCGAGCAGTCAGCTTGCCCTTCTTATGCTGAACATCGATGCGTTTCTGCCCACCTCCCAGTTTTGCCTGCTTCTGCAATTTTTTCAAATGCTCAAATTTTTCCTCTAAAGACATGGCTTTTTCACCTGCTTAAATGTTGATTGAAGCCTCACCCCCTTTGTCCCCTTCAGGGTGAATCCCTTCCTTCGGACCGAGTCCTCAGGACGAGGTCAGGATGAACCCCTCTCCATCTTTTGGAGAGGGCGAGATACGGGGAGAGGTTACATCCTAAATCACTTGGCTCACTTTTATCTCATTTCCTGCTTTCTCAAGTTTGCCTATCTTAATATTTATGTCATGATCAAAAGCTAAAAGCCATTCATCATTTATACACAAATCCAGAAATTTTCTTTTCTGCGCCATGGTTTCCCGAGGAAAGAGATCCACTGATGCTACGTAAGGCATTCTCAGGTGAGAGGCGGAAGGTATGATGTCGCCTGGGCAAAGGATTTTGTTATCCCCATCCTCGACCAATATGGCTTGATGTCCAGGAGTATGCCCACCAGTATTGATAACTCTTATCCCATCTGCTACCTCATTCCTTCCGTCCACCAATTCCAAAAGATTCGACTCTTCTAAGAGTTTTAGGTTCTCAGTGAAATAAGTGGCGGTGGTTCTTTCGTCTGGAGACATAGCATCATTCCACTCTTTGATCTGGACGATGTGTCGGGCATTGGGAAATCGACAAGCCTTGTTTCCCGACTCATCCCTCTTAACCACCCCACCAGCGTGATCAGCATGTAAATGGGTCAGTATTACTAAGTCTACATCCTCAGCTGTCAAATCGAGCTCAGCAAGCCTTCTTTTCAATTCAGATGGTTTCTCGATCCCGTAGATTTTTTTCTGCTTTTCGCTCAAGGCATTTCCCATTCCAGCATCAATCAAGATGTTTTCGCTCTTGGTTTTTATCACCAGAAGGTTCAAATCCAGCCTGACCCGGTTTTTTTCATCCGGAGGGGTTAATTTCTCCCAGATGATCTTGGGTACCACCCCGAACATGGCTCCGCCGTCGATTTTGAAGCTGTTTTCAACGATGGAGAAGATTTCGAATTTTCCAAATTTCACACTTGTTTTCTCTTTAGTCTTCTGGAGTGTCAAGCTTCAGCTTGGCCTGGAGTCTCCTGGGAGAAAAAAGTCCTTTTGTGGTTCACCTAAACGTGAACACTCCGATTTCGCTATCTCAGATAACTGGCCGCGATCACCAGCCTTTGGACCTCGGACGTTCCTTCATAGATCTCTGTAACCCTCTGATCCCTATATAGCTTTTCTATTTCCGAAAACTCTCCGATATAGCCGTATCCTCCGTGAATCTGCATGGCCTTATTCACGCAGAAATTGGCCGTCTCGGAGGCGAAAAGCTTGGCCTGAGCTGCCGCCAGGGTAACTCTTTCGCCTTTGTCCTCCATCACGGCGGCCTTGTAAGTCAGAAGCCGGGCAGCTTCCAGTCTGGTGCTCATGTCGGCGATCATCCATTGTATGGCTTGAAGCTTGGCAATGGGCGCGCCAAACTGCTCCCTGGTCTTGGCATACTTTACCGATTCATCAAAAGCCCTTTGAGCCAGACCTAAGGCTTGGGCGGCTACCCCGATTCTGGCACCATCCAAGGTTTTTAAAGCCATTTTGAATCCCTTCCCCGCCTCACCTAAAAGGTTTGATCTGGGAACTTTAACATTTTCCAACTTCAGCCTTCCGGTAGTGGCGGCCCGCATCCCCATTTTCCATTTGAGCTTTTCTGATGAGAATCCGGGAGTCCCCTTCTCTAAAAGGATGGCTGAAACTTTATCTTTTTCGCCCTCTTCGACGATCTTGCAGAATAACACCACCAGGTCTGCCACATCTCCGTGCATGATGAAGATTTTTTCTCCATTTATCACAAAAAAGTCTCCGTCCACCTTGGCTGTGGTTTGCTGGTTTGCAGCATCCGATCCGGCATTGGGTTCGGTCAAACCAAAGGCTCCGATAATCTCCCCGGAAGCCATCTTGGGAAGATATTTTTTCTTGTGTTCATCCGAGCCAAAAGTCTCGATGGGATAGGAGGCCAAATTGTCCACTGCCATTATGAGAGCGGAGGCGGCATCAAACCAGGATACCTCTTCAATTAAGGTTACATATTCTATCTTGCTTTTTCCCAGTCCCCCATATTCTTTAGCCATGGGATAGGCCATAAATCCAGCCTTTGCCATTTTCTTAAATAAGTCCAGAGGGAACTCCTCTTCTCTTCGATCCAGCTTGGCCGCGACTGGGGCAAGCTCCTTCTGTCCAAACTCCTTTGCCATCTTTCTTATGGCCTGTTGACTTTCGGACATGTTATAAGTCATCTTTCCTCCCGTTAAATGGTTTTGGGTTTGTCATTTGCTCTTTTGCAATTTTTTCTTCTCTTAAGTTGGTTTGAAGCGCGAGACCAGTCTCGCTACTCCGAATTGAATAATGTATAGATTTTTTTGATTGAATACAACAGAAAAATGCAGGTAAGAAAGAAAATGGGCTAAGCTGTCAACGGATTCATCCTGAACGGATTCACCGTAAACGGATGGATGGGATTAAACAGATAAACGTATCCGTTGCATCAGTTAATTCCGTTGACCCAACTATAGGGGATTTGTTCTTAAAGAATCTTCTCCTCTTTTCTTCTTTCGGAAACCGCTTTTTTTAAATATTCTATGGCTTCAGTGGTGGTGGTGCCAGGGGTAAAGAGTTTTCCCACACCCATCTTCTCCAATTTCTCTACATCTTCTTTAGGAATAATACCTCCACCGAGAAGGAGCACATGATCTGCCCCCTTTTCTCTTAAAAGTTGAAGCACCCTGGGGAAGAGGGTCATATGGGCACCGGAAAGAATGCTCATTCCGATGGCATCCACATCCTCCTGAATGGCGGCTTCCACGATCATCTCCGGGGTCTGCCTCAGACCCGTATAGATCACCTCGAATCCAGCATCCCGGAAAGCTGAAGCAATCACCTTAATCCCCCGATCATGCCCATCCAAACCGGGCTTGGCTAAAAGAATTCTGATTTTTCGTTCCATGCTTACTCCTTGCTAAAAAGCTTTTTTGCTTGCTCGACCAAAGATCTCAGGTGATCTTCAAATTCCTTGATCCTCGTGCCTGCACCGCAACACCACAAGAATTCTTTACATATTTCCAAAAGCAAGGTATCCAAGTTTTCATGAAGCTCGGCAAATGAACATATTTTCGTTATGCGGATATTTGGCTCAATTTTATTATCACACCATTTCTCTCTCATTCTCTTTGGCCTAATATCAATGAGGCCCACACTTCTTCCCAAGATTTCTCCTACCTGCACCACTATCAGTGTACTTCCAAAGAATCCGGTTTTTTCATAGATGGCCTTTCCCACTGTAACAACTCTATAAATCTGCTTGAGAAAATACGAAACATCGAACAGTTCCCTGGTTTCAGGATCGGCGTTTTCCCAAAGGCCTTGCTTATTGTATACCAATCCATAGATGTTAAACTCACTGTAATTAAACCAATCTGGAACTAAAGAATTGCTTTTGACAACATACGGAAAGCAAAGACTACCAGAAGAAGAAATAGGTTCGTCCAGGCAGAAAACTTGGTCTCCTGGATTGTGGAAGGTGTCCTTTAACTTTGATAGCTCAGAGTACTCAAACAGTGGCTTGTTAGGGAAAAGCGGAACTATGGACACCTTTCTATAAGATGAATGAAGATCTTTTTTTGCCGTTGCGATATGTATACGATCCACTGGGTCGAACGGCATGCTTAGAAATCGTTGATCAGCTCTTTGCATTAATGCTTCTCGATTCTCAACTGCTTTTTGTCGCCTATTCTTTAACTGCTCAATTTCGTCAACGGTAGCTTTCCTGAACGGTTGATTCTGGCTTCCGATCCTCAGATACACATCTGTATTGTTATTTATGGCGTGTGGCGTTTCATGGCTTTCCTCAACTCTTATGAAAACAACAGCCTTGTCTTCCCCTCTCTTATTCTGGAAATTACAGACTTTGGCCTTCGGAATATAAGGCCGATGAATGTTTTTCAGGCAGATACTGGTCACTTTTTCTTCCAGGCCTTCTGTCAAGTCTATTCCCTGGATTGGCAGGATTGGGGTATTGGTAGTTTTGTTGGCTTTCACTCCGATCAGGATGATTCCACCGTACCTATTGGCCATCGCTGAGATGCTTTTGGCAAGGTCCGCAGAATCGGGAGGAAACGCCCGTTTATACTCGATAGTCTCGCCTTCGGGAATTTTCTCTTCGCAAAAGCTTTTTATCTTGTCAAAATTGACTTCTTCAGGTTTAAGAGTAAACATTTATCACATTAAGTGTTTCTGTCAAGTTTAGAGCGCAATCTAAAGATTGCGGCTACCGAATTCCTCAGGTAGCCGCAGGCTTCAGCCTGCGAGTAATAATCAGTTTTTATATCAGCGGTGGTTCCGTATATTCTCCGAAAACTTCACGCAAAACATCGCAGATTTCCCCTTCGGTGGTGTAACAGCGGACACACTCCAAGAGAGCAGGCATGGTGTTTTCTTTTCCCTGAACCACCTTCTTCAGATTCTCTAAAGACCTCTTCACTTTATCATTATCCCTTTTTTCTCGAACTTTCTTAAGATTTCTTACCTGCTCTTTTTCCACCTCCGGGTCTATCTTCAAAATGGGGATTTCGACCTTTTCATCCTCCAATATGAAATCATTTATTCCCACCACGATCCTTTCCTTGTTCTCTACCTGCTTCTGATATCTGTAGGCGGCTTCTGCTATCTCCCTCTGAAAATAACCCTCTTCAATACATTTCAAGACCCCTCCACGTCTTTCGATTTCATCAAAATATTTCTCTGCCTCCTGTTCCATCTTGTTGGTCAATGCCTCCACATAATAAGAGCCCGCTAAAGGATCGATGGTATTGGCTACGCCGGTCTCATGGGCAATCAACTGTTGAGTTCTCAAAGCTATCTGAACCGCCTTCTCTGAGGGCAAAGCGTAAGTTTCATCCATGGAATTGGTATGAAGGCTCTGAGTCCCGCCCATGACTGCAGCTAATGCTTCATAGGCGGTGCGAACGATGTTGTTCTCTGGCTGTTGGGAGGTCAAGCTGCAACCCGCAGTCTGGGTATGAAACCTCAGGAGCCATGATTCAGGCTTTTTAGCCTTGTATTTTTCCCTCATATGTCTTGCCCAGATCCTTCGGGCAGCCCGGTATTTGGCCACCTCCTCGAAGAAGTCCAGATGGGAGTTGAAGAAGTGAGAGAGACGGGGAGCAAAATCGTCCACATCCAATCCCGCTTTCATTGCCGCCTCCACATAGGCAAATCCGTCTGCCAGGGTGAAGGCTAACTCCTGAACTGCAGTCGATCCTGCTTCCCTGATATGATAGCCGGAGATGGAGATGGTGTTCCATTTGGGCACATGTTGGGTACAAAAGGCGATCAGGTCAGTGATCAATCTCATGTGAGGCTCAGGTGGAAAAATCCATTCTTTCTGGGCAATATATTCTTTGAGAATGTCGTTCTGAACGGTTCCAGTCAGTTTCTCTGAAGGGACTCCTTGCTTTTCGCCTACGGCAATATACATGGCCAAAAGGATAGAGGCAGGGGCATTGATGGTCATGGAGGTGGAGATCTTGTCCAAAGATATTCCATCAAAGAGTATCTCCATGTCCTCGAGTGAATCGATGGCCACCCCACAAATTCCGACCTCTCCCACTGAAAGAGGCTGATCAGAATCCCATCCCATCAAAGTCGGGAGGTCAAACGCCACGGAAAGTCCGGTCTGTCCTCTGTCCAGAAGAAAATGATATCTCTGGTTGGTCTGTCGTGGAGTTCCCATGCCGGAAAACTGTCGCATGGTCCACAGCCGCCCTCGATACATATTTTTTCTGATTCCTCTGGTATAAGGATACTCTCCGGGAAAACCCAAATCACGATTATAATCAAAATCCTCAATGTCCAATGGGGTGTAAAGCTCTTTGACCGACTCGCCTGAGACGCTGATAAACTTTCTATCTGTCAGACGTTTGCCCTTTTCCTTCTCCTTTTCCCATTTTTCCTTTTGATCGGCGATCTTCTTTTTTGTGGTTTGACTCAGCATAAAATCACCTCGTTTCCTGCGCTTTTCGGTTAACGTTAGCGAGGCTCGTATTGGTTCGATAAGCTCACTACAAGTCGGTGCTCGTCAATGGAAGCTGGAAGCTCGAAAGAATCTAATACAAAAGCATTAATTTCTGCCATAGGCAGATTCCGCCAAAGGCGGGACAAGTTTAATCCTCCGACAGTGAGCTCAGGACGAACTGTAAAATGCGTATGCATTCATACAAATCTCTCCTGACCCCTCCTTTCCAAAGGTGTGAACCGTATGGTTCATACCAAAGAGGGAAAAAGGGATCTCTCCCTTTGAAAAAGGGGGATTAAGGGGGATTTTAAGATTAATTGCTCATTGCTCTAACATGTAACAATAATTAATACGTTTGCTATAATACACACATAATTATTTCTGATACGATGCTAACCCCTCTCCAACCCTTCAGGCGGAGCAAGCTCCGCCACTACAGAGTATTTTTTTCTCATTTGCCCAAATTGACTTTGTTTAAAACTCTTTCGCCGGCCGAATAGGGGTCATCTTCGCCTTTATAAACCCTTTCTGCTATCTGGTCGATATCAAAAGAATTCAATATTTTCTCGTCTAACAATTCTTTTACTTTAAGTTCGATAATTCTTTTCAAATCGCCTTTTATCTGATTTTTTCGGTGTTGCTCCAATACTCCATTCTCAGAGATAAATTTTTTGTGTTCAAAAATTTTGGCTAACAAAAGATCAATCCCTTTATTATTTAAAGCTTCGGTGGAGACGATGGGGCATTCCCATTCTCCTTTTTTTCTGCGTATATCCAAAATCATGTCCAATTCCGAGATTACCCTTTTCGCCCCTTCCCGGTCGGATTTGTTGACCACAAAGATGTCCGCAATCTCCATCAGTCCTGCCTTCATAGCCTGGATGGAGTCACCTGACTCAGGGACAAAAACCACGATAGTGGTATCGCAAGCGTTTACCACGTCCAACTCCACCTGTCCCACTCCGACAGTCTCTATGAGAATCCAGTCCTTGCCAAAGGCATCCAGAACCAGACAGACCTCTTTGGTCGAGGTGGCTAATCCACCATAGGAGCCTCTGGTGGCCATGCTCCGGATGAATACCCCATCCCGAGTGGTTAAATCCTGCATTCTAATTCGATCTCCCAAAAGCGCACCGCCAGTGAAGGGACTGGTGGGGTCGACCGCAATTATTCCCACCCTCTTTTTCTCCTTGGTCAAAAGCGAGGTGAGCTTATCTACAATAGTACTTTTCCCCGCTCCTGGAGGTCCGGTCATTCCCACCCGATAGGCTCTACCAGCCTTGGGGTAAATCTGAGCAAGCAGTTTTCTATAGCCGGTAGATTGATTCTCCACGTAAGAAATCAGCTTGGACAATGCGATCTTGTCACCCTTATAAAATCTATCTAAAACGTTCATATCATTTACATGGTTTGCCTAAAGGCGAACACTCCAGATTCTTCCTCCTTCCAACTGCCCCACCTGCCAAAAGATCAATAGCCCAAGATTTTTAGGTCTTTGATTCTCAGTTGAATTTTATAAGTATCGTTCCAGTAGTTGGTCTCCACAACGTAGGCCAAATCGAGCTTTATTCCTTTCATGGACAAAGGCTTGACCATATCTCCCATACCGAAACCTATACAGTCAAAGACTGACTTGTCTTTCTTTACTCGGAGCCGTAGATGATTGTTTCCTACTACATATGGCTCTCCCCAAACACTTAAATTTCGAGTCTGAAATATCGGTCTGTTATTCTGAGGACCAAATGGAGCAAAAAGATCCAGAAACTTTATCAGACCAGAGTCAATCTGGGTAAGCTCCAGCTCAGAATCTACGAACAACCGGGGAAGTAAATCATCATCTGTCAATCTTTTCTCTGAAACCTGTTTGAACTTCTCCCTGAAGGGGTCAATGTCTTTTGGCGAGATGGAAAGTCCAGCAGCATATTTGTGTCCTCCATATCTGGTGAGATACTCATCGCATTCCTTCAATGCCTCATAAAGATGAAATCCTGGGATGCTTCTGGCAGAACCCTTTCCTTCCTCTTCGTCAGCGGCAATCATTATGGTGGGACGGTGAAATCTCTCCACCAACCGGGAGGCAACGATCCCGATAACTCCTGGATGCCAACCGGGAGAGGATAAGACGATGGCTTTATCTTTATTCAGGTCGACATTGTTAGCGATCATCTCCAGAGCTTCTTTAAGGGTGGATTCGTCTATATCCTTTCTACGTCGATTATCCTCGTCCAAAAGCCTTGCCATCTCGGATGCTTTGGTTTCGTCTCTGGTGATGAGAAGCCGTATGGCCAGCTCGGCATCTCCCAACCTGCCCACTGCGTTGATCCGGGGAGCTAAAATGAAGACCACCTGACCGGTTCCTATCTGCTGACCCAAAATCCCGGAGACGAAGATCAAAGATTTCAGGCCGGGCTTGGTGGTTCTGGCTATTTGGTCCATCCCAAATCTGGTCAGGATTCGATTTTCCCCCACCAAAGGGACAATATCGGCAGCAGTTCCCAAGGCCACCAAATCCAGATGATCTTCCAATTCGGTTTCATCCTGTCCTAATGTTCGGTAGATAGCTTGGGCAAACTTGAAAGCCACCCCCACTCCGGAAAGCTCTCCTCCCGGGTATTTATCCACTTGTCCTATGGATTCTGCAACATGAGCCATATCGTTCACCTCTGCGGGAGGCGGGTCCTGCGAATCCAGCTTGTGCTTGGTATTTATAATGGCAACTGCCTCCGGCAGAATTTCATGGGGTTCGTGGTGATCAGTTATTATGGCGTCAATCCCTTTCTCTTTGGCAAATTTCACCTCATTCACTGCGGTGATCCCACAATCCACTGAGATAATGAGTCTTACCCCTCTTTTTTCTGCTTCCATGATCCCTTCTTCAGAGAGGCCATACCCCTCGATCAAACGGTTGGGCAAGTAGTATGATACCTCCGCACCTAATTTATTCAAAACCAAAAACAAAAGAGAAGTGGCGGTGATTCCATCCACATCATAGTCCCCAAAGATCATAATCTTCTCTTTTTCTCTTAAAGCCCGCATCACTCTGTCCACACCTTTGTCCATGTCCGGCAGAAGATATGGATCGAATAAATCTGTTAAGCTGGGATTTAAGAATCTTTCGGCCTTTTCTTTTGTATCCAGGCCCCGGCTTGCCAATATCTTAGCTATCACATGGGGCAAAGAGAGCTCGGCAGCTAAATTGTTCACCCGGCGATGATCGGGTTCAAGAACAAATTCCCATTTATGGTGAGCTTGTCGAATCATTTTGCCTGCATTCTTTATCCTTCGAAGATATGGTCAGGTATGTTGATACCCTATTTTCTAAAAAGATTTGCCAAAGCAGGAAATAAGCCGAGTTCTGTTCCCTTCGATCCCGTAAAAAACGGGACTCAGGATGATGATCATCAATCTGGGATGCCGATTGCTCGGCACCTCAAGCGACCTACCCGGAAGTTATCCTTCACCTTCGGTTCAGGACAAGTCCTTCGCCTTTGGCTCAGGATGAAGCGGGCTACCTCTCCCTCTCTCGCCTGGAGCGGGATCGGGATGAATCCTTCCTTATTCGGTCTTGCTCTCGAGTGGGGTTTGCCCAAACCCGTGTTACCACGGGAACGGGTGGTCTCTTACACCACCTTTTCACCCTTACCCCTCGATCCCGCCTTTGGCGGGACTCGGGGCGGTCTTTTTTCTGTGGCACTTTCCGTCCCTTCAGGGTGAATCCAGCCAAAGGCGGGATGAACCCTTGCGGGCCCTCGGGTTACGAGGCACTCTGCCCTGGAGAGCTCGGACTTTCCTCCCCCGCCTCTGGCGGGGGCGATCATCTATTCTGCTTTGGCAAATCTAACTCACGTTTTTGAACCTCTCTATAAAATTAACAAATTCACCACATATAATACGGTCTGTAACTTGGAAATCACGATGATGTCTTCCATTTGCCAAGCTCTGCTGCATCTGCTCATTCTTCCTGTGTGATCCATGTTGAATAGAAAGCATCATAGATTCCCTTTGTCTTACCTGGCGACAGTCTGTCCGTCCGAATCATTCTGATCAGAAAATCTCGAAAGAGCTCTCCTTGCTGATTGTAGTCCTCTTCTTTCATCAGGGTGTACAGAGCAACTGCGAAGACGTGCATCCCATCATCAGACTCTTTCCATCGCTGGTGAGCTTCCCGTTCTATCCCAAACTTCTCATTGATTATTTGTTCCAGCGCTTGGACGCAGTCCTCTTCGATAAAGCCCTCGAACGAATTATATCCGAAGGCCGGATTGTGGTTGAGGACTTTGTCCATCAGGAATTCATCCTCCTTCAAAAGAGAAAGAGCATCCTTTAGTTCGGCATCATTAGGCAGATCATAGGGCGGATGCATCATCTCGTGAACTGCATTTCTTAATACGATTTCAAAGGGCCATGCGACGTCTGTCAAGAACCGTGTTCCCGTAATTTTGATACCATGAGGCTGAGAGTAGTAGAGCATATAGACGGTTATCTGGTTTGAAGGTAGTGCAAAGCCCAAGAGGGATTCCTGCTCCTTAATCACGTTATATCCTGGCAATTCCTTTTCAATACTTGCAATCTTTTGCTCCACTTGTGGTAAAATTGTTTCTTTCCAGTAAGATTCAAACTGAATGTCTTTCAGAAACTGGAATATGGTTTTTAAGTCTCCTCTAACAGATTCATATAACTGCCAACTATCTTCGCTGTAATAGGGGGTCTGTTTTAGATTCTTCCGCATGGTTCCACTGTTGTCGAGCGTTTTCAGCATATCGTCTAATGTCCGGTCTTCGGTCGCCGAAAAATAGAGAGTTAGAAACGCGGAGATAATGCCTTGGTTCTCGTCTTTGATCTTCCGTTTCAGATTGGCCAAAGCCTCCTGAGCAACTGGTGTAAGCTTGGGTCTGAATTTGTCGTACTCATCCTGGTAGTAAGTTAAGTAGTAGGAGTCCCCGGTTAAGGCGTTTAGAAAACAAAACACATCAAATCTAAATGAGGGCTCAATTTGCCAATCGGTCGTATCGTGGATCCCCATCTTTTTCTGAGCCGGTTCTTTTTCAGTCTTACTGCAGCTTGTCAAGCTGGCCAAACTGAACAAGATCACAATTGCGAATCTAATTGACTGTTTCATCTTGGCGGTCTCCCTTGAAATCCTAGGAAATCAACCTCTAGCACATCACGAGCGTCTTCCCGTCTGGCGGTTCATGTCACCGCATTCACTGTTGCCGAAAAACTTACTCGTTAGCGACAAAAAGAGGATTAGTTACTGAAAATCCTGACTTACCTGATAATTAGGCGCCTCTTTGGTTATGATCACATCGTGGGGATGGCTTTCCCTCAAGCCGGCATAGGTGACCCTGATAAACTCTGCTTTTTCAGAAAGCTTCTTAATATTCTGTGCACCACAGATTCCCATGCCTGCTTTAAGTCCACCTATCATCTGATATACCGAATCAGACAGGTTCCCTTTATAGGGAACCCTCCCCTCGATTCCCTCCGGCACAAGTTTTTTGGCCTGGAGTAGGTGCTCTTGAAAATATCTCTCCTTTCCACCTATCTTCATGGCTTCTATGGAGCCCATCCCCCGATACAGTTTAAAGGTTCTTCCTTCATACAGGATGGTTTCGCCGGGACTTTCCTCGGTGCCGGCAAAGAGGCTTCCGATCATCACCGCATCTGCTCCCGCAGCTAAGGCTTTGGTGATGTCTCCGGAATATCTTATTCCACCGTCAGCAATCAGGGGTATGTTAAGCTCTTTTGCAACTTCGGAGCAATCCAGGATTGCAGTCATCTGCGGAACTCCTGCTCCAATGACCACCCGAGTGGTGCAGATGGAACCGGGACCGACTCCCACCTTCACACAATCGACACCAGCATTGATCAAATCCAAAGTTCCTTGCTTGGTTGCCACGTTGCCTGCTGCCAAAGGGACTCGAGGAAACTTATCTTTTATCCTTCTAACAGCATCGATCACTCCCTTGGAATGACCGTGGGAAGAATCAATGACCAAAAGATCGGCGCCCGCCTTAACCAAGGCGGAGGCACGTGCCATCATGTCTTTTGCCACTCCCAGTGCCGCCCCCACTCTCAGTCGACCTCGGGAATCCTTGCAGGAGTTGGGATACTGAATGGTTTTCATTATATCCTTAACTGTGATCATTCCCTTCAGATTATTTTTTTTGTCTACCACCAGAAGCTTCTCAATCCGGTTTTTGTGTAAGATTTCCTGTGCCTGCTCCAAAGTAGTTCCTTCGGGCACAGTGATCAGCCTCTTTTTGGTCATCACCTCGCCAATCTTTTTGCTCAAGTCCTTTTGGAACCTTAAATCCCGGTTAGTCAAAATTCCCAAAAGCTTCCCTTTTTTGGTCACCGGAACTCCGGAGATGGAGAATTTCCTCATCACCTCCAAAGCCTCACCTATCATCTTCTCTGGAGGCAAAGTAACAGGGTCCACAATCATTCCGCTTTCCGACCTTTTCACCTTGTCCACCTCGGATGCCTGATTTCGGATGGTCATGTTCTTATGAATAATCCCGATTCCGCCTTCTCTGGCTAAGGCAATGGCCAGTCGCGATTCGGTCACCGTGTCCATGGCCGCACTTAGGATAGGTATATTCAGCTTGATCTCCCTGGTGATGAAAGTCGAAACATCCACCCCCTTAGGATGCACCTCGGACTTTTGGGGAACCAAAAGCACGTCATCAAAAGTTAAACCCACCTTTTCGATCTTTTTCATACAAGCCTCTATTCTTTGGACAGAAGGTTTATGTAGTAAGTTAGATTATGGGCCACCAAGAGAACCACAGAAAGGTCACTTGATAGTCGGTGGCTCTAAATAATGCCATATTGGGTCGAACAATCAGGGCAAATATTTTAAAAACAAACTCAGGACGAATCCTCTGTCCAGATTAAAATCCTTCCACAATTATCACAGGTGAAGATCTGTTCCCCCTTTCTTATCTCTTGAATTTTCTGCGGAGGGATACCCTTATAACATCCTGTGCAAGCCCTCTTCTTGATGGTTACCACTACCTGATCTCCCCTTCCCTTCCTGACTCTCTCATATGTGGATAAGAGCCTCTTATCGATCCTCACCGTGAGGTTCTTACGCTCACCTTCTTTTATCTTTATCTTATCTTCTATGGAATTAAGTTCTTTTCTCAGATAGGCAAGTTGAGTGGTATTATTCTTATTCACCTCTTCCAATTTTTCCTTATACTCTTTGATTTTCTCCTTTAAATCATCTATGTTGGTCAAAATCTTCAATATCTCCTCTTCAGTGGAGGAGATTTTTAATTTTCGATTGACGATCTCATTGGTTAAAGCGTCATATTCCTTGTTGGTCTTAATCACCTGCATTTGCTTTTGCAATTTAGCTAATTCCTGATTTAATGCAGCTAGTTCTATATCCAGTTTTTTGTGAAGGAGGGTTTGTTCAGTCACCTCTTTTTCAAAACTCTCTAAAGCGCTCGAAGTTTCCTGCATTTCACTTTCCAAGTTATTTATCATATCGGGCAGGTAATCTTTGGACCTGTCCAGTTCCCCTAACTCGTAATCTATGGCTTGGAGCTTCAAAATCATCTCCATGTCTTTGTCTTTTTCCATCAACTCACTCCTTTGGCTCGTCAAAACAGACCTTTTGGCTCCTCAGGTTAAACCTGGGTATGAAAACAAAAAAGTGCACAAGCTTTCTGTGCACTTTGAATCCTGATTCCTTTCTGATTTTGCAAAAGACTTACAGGAACTTTTGGCAAATTTTTTCCTCTCCCTTTCCCGCGCTCAAGCCTCATTCAGCCCTCTCGAAACATGTGCTATTAACCGATATATGGTGGGCAATACTGGATTCGAACCAGTGACCTTTCGGATGTGAACCGAACGCTCTAACCAACTGAGCTAATCGCCCATGTAAATTCAGTGACTTAGTGATTGCTGAAAAAGTGATAAAAATCTTTTGTTTTTTAATCTTCTTAATC
Source organism: candidate division Zixibacteria bacterium SM1_73 (assembly GCA_001304225.1). Lineage (GTDB taxonomy): Bacteria > Zixibacteria > MSB-5A5 > MSB-5A5 > SM1-73 > SM1-73. The sequence continues at coordinate 529 of LJVD01000010.1, read as the reverse complement.
ACTCAATCACTTATTCACTTTATCACTGTTTTTCTGGGCCCAGCAGGACTCGAACCTGCGACCCACTGATTATGAGTCAGTTGCTCTAACCAACTGAGCTATGGGCCCTCATCATAATTATATTCCTTATTACGCTTTATGTCAAGAAATTTTTTGAAAGGGGTTGTTTAACATACTGTCAAGCAAATTGTGTAAATTTATTGTTGGGCACATCCTGTGATTGGTTTAGAACATAAGCTATTAAGCCGTATATGATTCTTTCAACGCTTTTGGAGTTGTTGAAGGCTCTCATGGGAATTATTCGTCTTCTCAACTCCTGGAGATATCGTTCTATGGGGTTGTTGGTCTTCAGCATGGTACGAATGGGATCAGGATACTCCAGGTAGGTTAGGCAATATTCGAACCCTTTAACGAAGTTTCTCACCGCCTTGGGCTCTTTGGACCACCACTTGTCACAGAACCGTCTCAATCGCTTTCTTACCTGGGTTGCTGTTGTTGCCTCAAAGACATGCAGGGCGTCTAAGATAAT
>LJVD01000009.1 GCA_001304225.1 candidate division Zixibacteria bacterium SM1_73 | reverse complement strand
AAATACGCTTGCCGGACCACCAGAGAGGATTATACCCTTTAGATTTTTGTGCTTATATGTTTCTGTCTTTTGATTGAAAGGCAGTATCTCGCAGAAAACGTTATTTTCTCTTATGCGTCGGGCGATCAGTTGAGTATATTGCGACCCGAAATCCAGAATGATTATGGTTTCCTCATGGTTCATCTTTTTCTATTCTTCTTCTGATTTCAATAGAGTATCCTTTAGCCAATTCTTGTCGTCTCTTTCGGGATGATCTATGTTATAGTGAAGTCCGCGGCTCTCCTTTCTCTGGATAGCACAATCTATGATGAGCCCAGCCACGATGGCAATGTTCCTTAGCTCAATTACATCATAGGTGACCGGATTGACTTTATAAAACTGGGTGATCTCATCCAGAAGAATCTGGATCCTTTTCTTTGCCTGTTCCAATCTACGATTAGAACGAACTATCCCCACATAGTCCCACATGAACCTTTGGATCCAATCTCTATCGTGAGAGATGATCACCCATTCCTTTTGATCAAATACTCCCTTCAAACTCCACTGGGGTATAGGAGGAAACGTGAATTCCTTCAGGGTCTTCAATTTTTTCTTTGAGCTTTTAGCGGAAAAATCTGCAAAAGCTACTGCCTCCAAAAGCGAGTTGGAAGCCAACCTGTTAGCTCCATGCATACCGGTACAGGCAACCTCTCCGCAGACATACAGGTTTTCTATCCCGGTTTTCCCCTCCAGATCTGACACCACTCCACCACAGATATAATGAGCAGCAGGAACCACTGGGATCGGCTCTCTGGTTATGTCTATTCCCAGCGAAAGACATTTGCCGTAAATTTGAGGGAACCTGAGCTTGATGAATTTCTGATCCAGATGAGTTACGTCCAGATAAACACAAGCATCCCCGCTTTTCTTGAGTTCATGGTCAATGGCTCTGGCAACCACATCCCTGGGGGCAAGTTCCTTTCGGGGATGATATTCCTCCATAAACGTTTCACCTGACTGGAGTCTTAAGATCCCGCCTTCCCCTCTCACCGCCTCGGAGATCAGAAAAGAGTCACCTTGAGGATGATAAAGGGCAGTAGGGTGAAACTGGAGGAATTCGAGATTGGCAACCGGAGACCCCGCCCGATAAGCCATAGCCAAGCCATCGCCGGTAGCGATGGAGGGATTGGTGGTGTGAAGATATACCCGGCCTGCTCCTCCGGTGGCCAAAAGGGTTACCTTAGCTAAACAGGTGATTACCTGGTTCTTTTCTATATCCAGAACATACGCTCCCCAACATTTGATCTTCTCGTCCGGTTTTCGTTTGTAGCCTATCAGATGATGCTGGGTTATTAAATCTATGGCGAGATGATCTTCTAGGATTCTAATATTTTTTTTGCTTTTCACTGCCTGTACCAGACAGCTTTCAATCTCCTTGCCTGTGAAATCAGCCACGTGGACCACCCTGTTTTTTGAATGTCCACCTTCCAATCCCAGATCGAACTGCTTTTTTTCCCCCTTTCTCTTGGAAAAATTTACCCCTATGTTGACCAGCTCCTCCACACATCCAGGACCTGCCTCCACCACTCTTCTTACCACCTCGGGATTTCCCAGCCCATCTCCTGCTTTCAAGGTATCCTGAATGTGAAGTTCGAAAGAGTCGTCTTTAGAAAAAACAGAGGCGATTCCTCCTTGAGCATAATTGGTATTGGATTCGGTGTCCTGCTTTTTGGTGACTATCACCACCTCCCCCACTTCAGACACTTTGAGGGCGTAGGATAATCCACCAATGCCCGAGCCGATCACCAGGAAATCAGTTTTTATCTCCATAGTTTGTTAATCCTTCGATTTTTCCCCAAAAAGTCTCTTCCCCTTTGGTTATTACCATATCTATTTTAAATATGTAGATGGGGATTTTTAGTTGGCTCATCATAGGAATACGGACGGAATCCTTCTCTGTGGTGATCATAAAATCGGCTTCTAAGTTCTGAGCCTCTTTTTCCAGATTCAGGATATCTTTCTTTTGGTAAAAGAAATGATCAGGAAATCTGCGATGGTTTAGGACCTCAACTTTCAAAAGATCCAAGCTCTTTTCAAATGAGAGAGGATTCCCAACCCCTGAGAAAGCCAATGCCTTTCTCCCTTCCAAATGCCTCTCTTCCACTTGAACGGGCAAATTCTTTTCCCTTGACGAACGATCAAGCAGTCTCTCTATGGAATTGATTTTATACACGCTCTGGATGATGGGAGCATCCTGGTTATATTTTCTCAATATGCGAATGACATTTTGTTCATCAGAAATCTGGTCCGCTTTATTCAGGACGAAAATGTCTGCCCTTTTAAGACTCGACAAAGGTTCCCGTAAGATACCGGCTGGAAAGAGCTTCAAATTTCCAAAAGGATTCATCGAGTCGATCACTACAATATCCAAGTCCCGGCAAAGTTTCCAATGTTGAAATCCGTCATCTAAGATTAAAACTTGGGTTTGATATTTCTTTTCTGCTTCATCCCCCGAGATGCCTCTATATTTTGAGACCATTACCGGGACATTGTATAATCTTGAGGCTAAAAGATAAGGCTCATCTCCTACCTCTGTCCAGTGTATTCTGTTTCTCTTTTCTCTTACCACTTCGGTCAGTTCCTTCTTCCTTCTTTTATATCCTCTTGTCAGGATGGACACTTTTAATTCTTTTTGTTTCAGCTTTTCCGCCAGATAGATCACCAAAGGGGTTTTTCCGGTTCCGCCCAGAGTTATGTTTCCTATGCTTATCACCTTTGCTTTGAGTTTTTTGGGCTTAACCGCACCGCTCCGGTAAAGAAGGAATCTTAAATGATAGCCCAGCCAGTAAAAAACGGAAAATATATAAAAAAATAACTTAAGCACAAAGTAAGCAGAAAATGTCTTTCTTTCGCTTTGAATCTTCTCAAACAGAACTCTCATTCATCCATTCAACTTCTGCTCAAGCTGGGACAAAATTGATTGAGCAGTCTTTTGTGAAACGCCAGCTTCTCTTTTCACCGCCTCTTGCGCTGCCTTTCCCATTCTTTTTCTCTTATCTTCGTCTTTCAGCAAATCTGAGACCCGGGCATAGAGTTCTTCTTCATTTTTGATCTTTATACCTCCGCCAGATTGAAGCAGAAGATCGGCAGCGGTTTTAAAATGATCCACATAGGGTCCGAAGATAACACCGACACCGCAAGCAGCAGGCTCCAAAAGATTGTGACCCCCTATGGGAACCAGGCTTCCACCCACAAAAGCCACATCTGCTATGGCATAAATCCGGGCCAATTCCCCCATGGTATCTAATAAAATCACCTTTTGATTTTTGAGTGGAGTTTTCCCCTCAAGTTCGTTTCGTCGAACAAAGTCCACTTTTTGATGGCTAAGCATCCTTTCTATCTTTTTCATTCGGTCAAGATGTCTGGGGGCAAGTAAAAGGAGAAGATCTCTGTGGTTTTCTTTTAATCTTTTGAAAACCCGAACCAGAATTTCTTCCTCTCCACTTCTGGTACTTCCTCCCACCATCACCTTAACATCAACAGGAATGGACAATTTCTTTTTGAGCGCATTTTTATCAATTTCTGAGATTTGAGTTATCATTCGATCGAATTTTAAATTTCCCAACACTTTTATTCTGTCTGGGTCTGCTCCAAGTCTTTTTATTCTTTCCATATCTTCTCCAGACTGCATGCAGAAAAAATCCACATATGATAATGTTTCAGAAAAAAGGCTTTTTAACAAAAGATATTTGGAGAACGACTTGCCCGATATTCTTCCATTGATCAGAGCCACCCAACAGTTTCTTTTTTTTGCCTCCTTGATCAGGTTGGGCCAAAGCTCGGTTTCCACTAAGATCAAGGCACAGGGATTAAGGCAGATCAATGTCCTACTTACAAATTTTTTTAGATCAATCGGAGCATGAAAAATAAAGTCAACTTGTTTCAGAATCCGTTCTGCCTCCTTTTTTCCAGATTCAGTGATTACGGATACAATCAAACTATAACCTGGATTGATGTTCTTCAATTCAGGCATAATGGTGGAGAGTGCTTTGACTTCTCCGACCGATGCGGCATGAAGCCAGATGACATTTTTATTTGAAAGAAACTTTATTTTCTCTCTGGGCAGTCTTCCCATTCGTTCCAGTGCTTCGCATTTGCTCAAAACTGCACGAAGGAGAAGATAAGGTAAAGAGATAACAAAGGCGATATTCAAAAGTAGATTGTAAATTGGATACATTCCGAAATTTTGCTAATGGTGCAACTGAAAATTCACTATTTGTCATTCTCAACGAAGCCGTTCGGTACTTGTCACCCTGAGTGAAGCCTCGCCTAAGGCGGGCGGAGTGAGAAATCTCGGTTTTATGCGGCTTTGGAGGCGAGATTCTTCCCCGGCCCAAGGTGTGAACCGTATGGTGTACACCAAAGTAGGATCAGAATGACGATTCTGGGTTACCCCGGTCAACGGCGTGAAAGGAAAACCGTTGCTTCCAATCCTTCTTAACGAAAATAACTGTCCGCCTTTTGAGTCAATTCCACCAGTTTTTTTTCTAACTCCTCTTTTTTTTCTTCCAACTCTTGTGGAGTGGATTCAGGGCTAACATAGATTGGCTCGCCGATCATTATCACTGCTTTGGAAAAAGGTTTGGGAATCAAAAACCCATCCCAGCTGGAAAGTGTCCAGCGGCTCTTGGCCGAGTTGGTAACAGGTATTATGGGCAATCCACTTCTTTGTGCGATATAGATTGTCCCAGGCTGCACCTTGAATCTTGGTCCTTTGGGACCATCCGGGGTAATGGCCACGTCGTAACCATCCACTCCCTTCTTAGCCATCTCAAAGATGGCTTTTGTGCCGCCTCGAGTAGTTGAACCTCTTATGGTAGCAAAGCCTAACCTTTCGATTATACTGGCAATCAATTCCCCGTCCCGATGCTGGCTGATTAGAACATGAATCTTTTGCCAGCGGTGTGAGTATGACAAAATAAGCATTCTTCCATGCCAAAACGCATAAAGCACTCTTCCTTTATCCTCTCTAATTGGATTCAGATTTTCCTCACCTATCCACTTGATCCTTAGAGTCTTCCCTAAAAGGAATATAAGAATTGGACCAACCGAGGAGGCAAGAAACAATAACATATTGTCTCTGTATCTTTTGAGCCAGTCTTTCATTCACACGGTTTAAGCGTCAAATTCGAGTGCTGACTAATAATCCTTTGAGTTATCTGAAAAATTACTTGAAGAGGAAAATCTGGAGCGTTCACCTTTAGGTGAACCGTATAAAAGCTGGTTTCCTTCGAGAAGTTTCAGGTCAAGCTGAAGCTTGACACTCCAGTAAAATACCTCTCAATTCAACTTTAGAGCTTTATGTAAAGCTATTCCTCATGAGAAGATAATTGCATTGATTATCTGAGCGGCTCTTTTTGAAGCGCCGACTTCTCCTATCTTTTCTTTGACTGAACTCAGTTCATTTTGAATGGTTTTATATCTGGATTTGTCGGTCAAGATATCATACATCTCCTCTGCAATGTGCTTGGGCACGGCTTTACTTTGAATATATTCGGGAACAACCCTTTTTCCAGCTACCACATTCGTCAAAGCGATATTTGGTATACTCACCAAACTCTTGGCAAAAAGATAAGTCCAAAAGCTGGTCTTATATAAGACTAAAAAGGGAGTGCCCAAGATAGCGGATTCCAGAGTCGCTGTTCCAGAGGTGACCAGAAGGATATCGGAATACTTTATCAAATCGTAGGTAAGGTTTTCGATAATTTCAACCTTAGTTTTAAATTGATCCAAAATCGTTCGGACTCTCTCTTTTTTAATGGTGGAGGCCAGACCTAAAAAGACCCTCAGATTTTTGATCCTTGACTCCAGAAGTTCACCAGTCTGGATCATAATGGGCAAAATCCTTTCCACTTCCTGCCACCTGGATCCAGGAAGAAGTCCCAGCAATACTTCGTTTTTTCGAAGATCAAATTTGCTTTGAAAATCCTCACAAGATAAGATAGGTCTCACCACTTCCAAGAGCGGATGTCCCACAAACTCACAATCTATGCTCAAATTCTTGTAAATTTCCACCTCAAAGGGGAAGATCACGATCATCTTATCAATAAGTCCCTTCATCTTTTTTGCCCGATTCCCACCCCAGGCCCACACCTGGGGACTAATATAGTAAGCTATGGGAATCCCCATTTTCTTTACCTTTTGGGCAAACCTTAAATTGAATCCAGGATAATCTATTAGAATGATCAAATCTGGCCTTCTTCGTTCAACTGCTTTTACCATAGTTTTCATGACTTCTCTGATTAAATTCAAATTCTTCAAAACCTCAAAAAACCCCATGATGGAGAGTTTGTCTATGTGATAGAGTAGCTCTAACCCCTCTTTTTTCATCCTATCCCCCCCGATGCCGAAAAATTGTAGCTGTGAATTTATATTTTTTACCTCTCTTATCAAACTCGACCCGTGCAGATCGCCTGAAGCCTCTCCGGCCACGATCAGTATTTTCTTTGATTCATTCATTATCATTGTCACGGAGTGTTCAGCTTTTGCTAAACCAAGTTAAACTAAAGCTTGACACTCCAAGACCTTTCAACAGAACCTAAATCTTTGTGCTCCACTCTCTGTGTTCTTTGGCCTTGTTTACGATCTCTAAAGCCAACTTCAATGCCCTTTTTCCATCTTCTCCGGAAACCTTTGGATGGGTTCTGTTTTTCACTGCATCCAGGAATGATTTAATCTCTGAGGTGAGCATGTCTTCGCTTTTAATTTCTGGTTTTTCATAAACTATAGTTTTACCCACTTCACCAGTAGGGATATTCCCGACTAAGGTTTTTTTATCCTTTTCCTCTTTGGGAATAGAACCAACATCCATCAATTTATAGATTTCAACCGATCTTTGTAGAAAATCTAAGGAGATATATGAATTTTTCTGAAACAGACGCATCTTGCGCAAAGGACGAGCGGAGATGCGACTTGAGGTGATATTGGCCACACAGCCACTCTGAAAGGTTAGGCGGGCATTGGCGATATCCTCACTATCAGAGATCACCGAAACTCCTGCCGCCTCAATACTCTTCACTTCACTTTTCACCAAAGTCAAGATCAGGTCGAGGTCGTGAATCATAAGATCCAGTATGACTGCCACCTCCGTTCCTCTTGGATCAAATTGAGCTAATCGATGGGATTCGATGAATTTTGGTTCAAGTGCTAAATCCTCTATCATCTTAAAGGCAGGATTGAATCTTTCAATATGACCAACTTGAAGAATAAGATTCTTTGCTTTTGCCAGAGACAGGACCTCTTCTGCTTGTTTGACAGTTTCAGTAATGGGCTTCTCGATTAATAAGTTTTTTCCTCGATCTAAAATATCAATTGCTAATGCATAATGAAATGTGGTGGGCACTACTAGACTGACTGCATCGATCCTCTCCAGAAGGTCACTCAAGTTTTCGAAATATTTTGTATCAAATTCCTCTGCCACTTTTTGGCCCTTTTCTGGGTCGGTATCGTGAACGCCTACCAGCTGTGCTTCCGGAACCTGAGAATATACTCGAGCATGGTGCCTGCCCAAATGTCCTACTCCAATAACTCCAGTCTTGACCTTCTCCATCCTTTTGCCTCTTTTTAACAGGTGAAAGATCAAAGGTGTTAGGTTAAAGGTAAACCCTCCACCTTAGAACTTGACCTTTACTCTTTCGAGAGAATATAGCAAAAGGTCTTACGTTAGTCAATCAAAGATTGAAGTCTGTGGGTAAGAAGGAAAGAAAGTTCTCTGAGTGAGGCCAAAGATGCGATCTCCATGTCGCTCTCTGCCAATTTCTTATGTCTTGTATTTCCTCTCAGGTTATGCTCTGATAGGAACGGGGAAGCCGTTGTAAAGTAATGAATTTCAACTGAACAGGTTATACATCCTCAGAAGGGTTTAGTCGCTTAAGACAGCCAAATTCTCAAGTAAAATTCTTTTCGCACTTTACTGACCAATTTCTACTTACTCTCCTTTTCAAGAATGAGATTCATCGTCGTGAAATCAAATGTTAGTTTGTACGGTCTGAAGAAGCCATGAGATATTATTCCACCTATCCTAAACCCGAACATGTACTCTAAGCCTGTATTATTAAATGCGCCAAATAATCCCATTACGTTTTTCTCCTTGGCGTCACCTAAGGTAAGCTCATCGACAATGGCTGGTTTTATCCTTACTTTCCCGCCACCTCCGACGCCTTCAAACGATTCTTCCGGCAGCTGGATATTTGCTTCCTTTACGGTCCTGTCTGAACCGGTGAATCCTCCCCCAGCCATACCAGTATCAACAAAAAACAATAGTGACCCACTCTTGTTAACCGTGCCCCGAGCAACCATGAAATGGTCACCCTCCATCCAAAACGGGACCACTATGTTATCCTTTGATCGAACCTGGGTTTTCATCTTTTTCATGTTTTCTCTTGTTTTGCGCTGCAGGACCAACTTGCCATCAGGGTAATCCAATGTAAAGATGAAGTGATACAGAAAAACGGTCCCGATTACGCCCCGAATCGGTATGCTAAGCATAGCGGCCATGCCCTTCGGACTTTTGCTGATATTCACCGGGACATTTTTGATTGTGAAATCACCTATTTCGACCTGGTCGACTACTCCCTGATAAATGGGAGCCTTTTTCCCACCGGCATAGGTTGCCGTTTGTTCCCCGAATTTTTTCGCCCCGACTTTCTCTGCGAATTCGGTGTCAATTATCAACTCCCAGCCCCCTGTGTCGATCAGGAAATGAACTTCCTCACTTTCATTGATTCGCATCTTTACGATTGGCAAGGGGTCGGTTTGAACAAACTCGACCGAGGTTACTTCAACACTACTTTCGATTTTATATGGCATCCTGTCCGCCAAATATTGTAATTGATCAGCTCTAGGTATCTGATCGATAGCGCGAAGCAGAGGTGCGGCTTTTCCAAAATTGTCCCGGCGATAATATGCTTCTGCTAGCAGTGCTTTTGGCTCCTGCTCCTCAGAATTGAGCTTCATAGCTTTTTTTAGCCATTTTTCCGACTGGTCTAAAGAATTCTTGTATAGATTTATTCTGCCCAGTGAAAGCACTGCCTGATAGTTGTCGGGCTCTTTCTTCACAATCTCAGAATAGACAGTTTCTGCTTCTGTGAATTGCCCTTCCCTAAATAGACTGTCTGCCAGAGTAATATTGTTCTCATTGTTCGTGCCTTCGACAGAAAGCGGGGTAAAGAGCAAAAACAAAATGAGAGCAGTTCTACAGTGCCTTTTACTTTTCCAACCAGGAACGTACTTTCTTAAAGAATGCTGATTGAGGAAATGCATTTTTTACCTCCGTATCATTTGCTTAGTAAGTTTTATTATTCGCATAATTTCTCCCTCGGTTATTTGTCTATCAATCTTATACCTTCGACCACGAAAAGAGTTCCATGAATCCTTGCCATTTAGGATGGAGATTGAGTTAGTCCTTTTGGATTAACATACAGTGTTTTGTCATTTAGGCAAGCTTTTTACATAATGGCGAACATAGAAAAACGCTTGATAGAAATGTTAAGTGCTATGGAAAATGAACACAGAAAAACCAGTGGAGGGCCCCAATATCACTCTCCCCGAACTTTTGTGAGTTTTGAATTCAGATGTGGTCATTCTATGCAATAATTAATGGAACTCGATGGAAGCACAATTAGTTGTAAATACATATACGCCAAATCAGCAGTTAGTGCAATCATAAATGATTAGCAGTATCATTATGCCCACCTTATGTAGAAGGAGATTTTAAAAGTATTAAAATTCCTTAACAGCAAAACGCTTCTTAAACCAGCCAAACTAACGTGGATCAATATATTTTTTTCCATTTAAAATATTGGCCAAACTGAAAAATTGATATTGTAATAAACAAACAATAATTATATTATTCATTGATGAAACCTAAAGGTTCTTTTTCATTTACCATTGCCCAGGAAAATCGTCCAGTGAATAACTTCAGATATCGGGATGATATGATATGGTTGAAATCTTAATACTCAAAGACATTGCTATAATTTTTGCTCTTTCAGTAATAAGCCTCTTAATCTGCCACCGCATAAAATTACCATCGATTGTCGGTTTTTTACTTGCTGGTCTTTTAATTGGTCCATACGGATGGGGGTTAGTGAAGTCGGTTCATGAAGTCGAGATTTTGGCTGAAATCGGAATTGTACTCCTGCTGTTCGCTATCGGAATCGAATTCTCTATAAAAGATTTAATAAACTCTAAACGAGCAGTACTAATAGGAGGAAGTCTTCAAGTATTAATGACTATTGCCATAATGTTTATATTAGCGCGTCAGCTTAATTTTGATCCAAACAAATCAATATTTGCGGGATTCCTTGTGGCTCTGAGCAGCACGGCAATTGTACTCCGTACACTGCAAGATAGAAATGAATTATTCAGCGCACATGGGCGTGTAATTCTTTCGATATTGATTTTTCAGGACATAATCATAGTGCCAATGCTGATCTTCACTCCTTTGCTTTCCGGGAATACAGAAAATATTATCGGTTCAATGCTGGTTTTGGGTTTAAAGGGTATTGCTGTCATTCTTGCAGTAATTCTGTTGGCTCGATATGTTGTTCCTCGTGTTCTTCACCAAGTAGTCCGTACCCGAAGCCGTGAACTTTTCCTTCTGTCCACTGCTCTCATATGCATTGCGGTTGCCTGGTCTACAAATGAACTTGGTTTATCTTTGGGCCTTGGAGCTTTTCTGGCCGGACTTGTAGTTTCAGAATCGGAATACAGTTATCAGGCACTTGAGGGCATCCTACCATTTAAGATTGTGTTCACAAGCTTTTTCTTCGTTTCGGTTGGGATGCTTCTAAATACAAATCAATTTATCACCGATGCACTAGCTATAGTTGGCGCAGCTACTCTCATAGTGATTATAAAAACAATTCTGGTCATTGGCGTAGCACTCTTGCTTGGGATGTCGTCCAGATCGGCTATTATAGTAGGATTGGCACTCAGCCAGGTGGGTGAGTTTTCCTTTATTCTTTCAAAAGCCGGCATATCCTCAAATCTTCTTGATCAGAATGTTTACCAGATATTTCTTGCTGTGGCGATCCTAACAATGGCTGTTACGCCCCTTTTAATTAATATCGCCCCTCGGATTGCTGATATCGTCTCATGCTGGCCTTTTTTAAGTATATTTAGACATGGTTCATATCGCCATTTAGCAGAAGAAACCAAACTCCGTACCTTAAAGGACCATCTGGTGATAATTGGGTTTGGCGTAAATGGGAAAAACATAGCGCGTGCAGCACGTTCATCTAATATTCCCTATGTAATCATGGAAATGAATCCAGACACCGTCAGATCCAAGCGTAAAGAGGGTGAACCGATCTTATACGGCGATGCTACCGGCCGTGAAGCATTGAAGCAGGTTGCCATAGATCAAGCACGCATAGCTGTTGTCGCCATCTCTGATCCGGTTGGCACAAGACGAATTGCCAAGCAAATACACGAACTAAATCCTAGTGCATATATAATTGTACGAACTCGGTTTGTGTCTGAAATGCTGGCTTTATACGAACTCGGGGCAAATGAAGTGATTCCCGAAGAGTTTGAAACTTCTGTGGAAATCTTCACTCGCGTCCTGATGAAATATCTTATCCCCCGAGACGATATTGAGAAATTCATCAATGAAATTCGCTCACAAAGCTACGAGATGTTTCGGGGCTTATATCAACGAGCCTCAACTCTACAAGACTTACAAACTCATTTGCCAGAAATCGAGATAAGTGCTATTCGCCTCGGCAAAGATTCTCCTATTGTTGGCAAGACTATTGACGAAGCTCAAATTCGTACCAAATTTGGCGCGAATGTTCTGGCGATTGTTCGGGACCAGAAACTGACGGCTAATCCCGAAAGCTCTCATGATTTAAAGATAGGAGATGTTCTGTATATTATTGGTCCTCATGATTGTTGCAACAAAGCAAGCCGGAGTGTGTCAGGTTCCAAATAATTACACAAAGTATTTAGACCTGCATATGGTAACATAAATCGGATTTTCATTCTCTGAATTGTCAAAAGACAGAATTTAAACTCCTTTTGCCAATATATATGAATACAGGTGAAATAAAAGGAAATAAAAAACCTTCTCACTGGAGAAGGTTCAAGTTCATGGCGGGCCCAGCGAGACTCGAACTTGCGGTCTTTCTCAACTCTTGTGAAACTTATGTTCCCAAACCGATTTAAACCTGCCCATTTTGGGCGTCTAATCGGTCGACTATTTAATAATTCCCCTATCACTTTTGGCGATGAAATCCAAAATGGCTTGCACTTCGGGAATTATCTTTATTTCAGATTTTATCCTTTTCACAGCTTGAGAGGTGTTTAGCTTTGATCTGAACAGCAATTTAAAAACCTGTTTTAAGATTTCGATAGTCTTTTCAGGAAATCCTCTTCTTTTTAAGCCTATTATGTTCAATCCCATCGTCTTTAATGGATAACCGCCAACCAATGCATAGGGGCACACATCTTTTTGCACCCGAAATCCACCACCTACTATGGAATGAGCTCCAATTTTGACGAATTGGTGCACCGGCACCACCCCACCGATTATGGCATAATCTCCGATCTCCACGTGACCCCCCAAATTGGCAGAGTTGGCTAAAATCACATGATTGCCCAAAAGACAATCGTGAGCCACATGAGCATAGATCATGATAAAACATTCTTCGCCTATTACGGTTTTCCCCCGCCATTTGGTACCCCGGTTTATGGTGGCGTATTCTCGAATAACGGTGTTATCGCCTATGGTTAAGAGAGTTTTTTCGCCTTCGAATTTTAAGTCCTGAGGCAGAGTTCCTAATACCGCTCCATGATGTATCTTACAATTTCTGCCAATTATGGTTCCGGAATCTATCAAGACGTGTGATCCTACTTCGGTTCCCTCACCAATCTCTACCCCATCATTGATTATGGTATAAGGACCAACCTTCACATCATAATGTAAGCGGGCATTTTTATGAATAATTGCGGTGGGATGAATATTCACGATACTTCAAGAGTTTGAAGGTTAGAAAGTTTGCAGGTTTGTCCCGCCAGTGGCGGGATTAACCTTCTGACCTTCAAACTTGCTAACCGTCGAACTTGTCATTTATCAACAATGGTTGCCATTAACAAAGCCTCTGTGACCAGTTCGTTATCCACAAAAGCTTTTCCCTGCATTTTGCAGGTTCCTCGCCGGAACTGAGTCATCTCCAGCTCAAATCGAATTTGGTCTCCCGGCAAAACCGGTTTTCTGAAACGAACCCCGTCGATTCCCATAAAATAGACCAACTTATTCTCCGGATCATCCACGGTATTCAAAAGCAGAATCCCTCCAGCCTGCGCCATTGCCTCCACAATTAAAACTCCGGGCATTATCGGATGTCCTGGAAAATGACCGGAAAAGAAAGGTTCGTTCATGGTCACATTTTTAATCGCCACCACCCTCTTTTTGGGCTCGATATCTACCACCCTATCCACCAACAAGAATGGATAACGATGAGGCATTATTTTAAGAATAGCGGTAATATCTAATAGATAATCGCCTTTGGCTTTCTTTTGATATTTCGTGGTTATCAGTTTCTTTTCATATTCCTCACGTATTTTTTTCACCAGGGCAACATTGGCTGAATGCCCTGATCTGGCGGCCAAAACGTGGGCCCTCAACGGTACCCCGATCAAAGATAGATCCCCTAACAAATCTATGGCCTTATGTCGGCAAGGCTCATTGGGAAATCTCAAGGGGATATCGTTTAAGATTCCGGATTTGCCTACGAAAACATGTTCTTTTACCCCGTAAAGCTCCTTAAGGTGTTCGATTTTGCTTTCGCAGTTGTCCTCGTCGCAGATGACCAGAGCATTGTGTAGACTTCCGCCTTTGGCTAAGCCCTGTTTTTTTAATTCCTCCAACTCATGAAAAAAACAGAAAGTCCGGGCCGGCGCGAATTCTTCTACGAATTCCTTCTCCAGAGAAACCAGGGAGGTATACTGGGTGCCCAAGGCTGGATTGCGGTAATCCACCATGAAGGTTATTCTCAGATCGTCTGACGGGACTACCACCAGATCTATGCCTTTGTCCTTCTCAGAGTAAAAAAGCGGAGTGTCTATTTCCATATAGTTTTTAGGAGCATCTTGCTCTGCTATTTTGGCTTTGAGAATTGTCTGCACAAAGGGTAAAGCGCTTCCATCTCCCACCGGTGGCTCGTTGGAATCCAACTCCACCCTCACATTATCCAACTCCAACCCGGTTAAGGCAGCCAAAACATGTTCCACCGTATAAACCTTTGCATTACCGTTTGCCAGCGTGGTTCCTCGAGTTATGTCCACCACATGGTCGATGTCTGCGGGGATCTCCGGCGAATCGTGTAAATCCATCCTCACAAAGGTTATGCCGTGATTTATGGGAGCTGGCTTAAAGGTGATGGTGGTTTGATGACCGGTATGCAAACCAACCCCGGAGTAAGAAACAGGCTCTTTTATGGTGCGTTGTAGCTTAATCACGTCAACATTCACATTTCAAAAATACTTCTTTAGACTCTCGCAGAAAAATAAATAAGCTTCTCCAACAAAGTCAAGGAGAAAATGATACACCGTTTATGTGTTGACGTTTTTCAGCCACGCTGAGAGCTCGCCAATTGTCCGAAATCGTTGCTTGAGGGGTTAATCTAAAAAAACGCCCTTTTGCTCTCTGTTGGTGTTCTTCACCAACATGTGTTTGTAAGAGGGTGGTGTGGAAGTAAATACGGAAATAATCGCTGAGAATTTTACAGACTCAGCTTGGCCTCAATCAGATATAGCTTCCGAAATAAAAGAATGGAGCCGACGGGACTCGAACCCGTGACCTTTTGACTGCCAGTCAAACGTTCTCCCAACTGAACTACGGCCCCAGAAAATCAGTCAATAATTAGTAGACAACAATTATTGTTTTCTTAAGGTTCACTCTTTTCGACTGATATCGATGGATTTCTAATCAGATTCTCAATATACGATTTGCTCTTTTGACTTTTTATACGTTTTTCTCTTTTTATTGCTTCAGACCATGTGTTGTATTCTTCAGTATATACTAAACGCCAAGGTTTATTCGATCTTGTGGATTTACCCACACCACGATTGTGTTGATTGAGCCTGGTTTCTATGTCCTTTGTTATACCAATATAATATCTTCCATTTTTCTGACTCTGTAAAACATACAAGAAGAACCTCTGCGATACCATCGATTTAAATAAAATTGAACTCCTCGACGACCTGTGACCTTCCCGATTGCATCGGGACGTTCTCCCAACTGAACTACGGCCCCGGAAATTCAGTCAATGGTGGACAGTCATTAGTTAATAGTATAAACCTTTAAAACCTCTAAAAGCAACAAAAGCTAAATGCCAAGATAAAACGAAGATTGCCTTTGTCAAGAAAAAAATAGAGGACCAGAGAGGTGTGGTAGCCGAAGGCTTCAGCCTGCGTTCTATCCTCTCTTTGCTAACATATGAGCGTATCTCAAAGGTTCTGGAACTCGATAATTTGTGCTGCATTCGAGGATGATTTTTACGGCGGTCTGAATTGAGATTTTGTGTCCTATGGATACATAGATTGGCTTTACCTTGTCTTTGGTTCTGACCACAGCTCCGATCAACTTTCTATATTTATCCTCCATAAACACACGGGCACCTTTCTCCACAGATGGCTCAGGATGATCTTTCCACAAAGGTCTTTTGGAACAAGCGATAGTGGGAATATCAAGCAAAACTCCCAGATGGCTTGCCAATCCCAATTTTCTGGGATGGTCGACTCCTCGTCCCGGGAAAATCACAAGATCTGGTTTTTCGATCTTATCTAAGACGGACAAAATTGCAGGTCCTACACTAAAAGCAAACAAACCTGGGGTGTAAGGAAAATTGTAATCTCGCTTCTCCACAATCTTGTTAAGAATTTTCAATTGAGGAAAAGAAGAATTCACGCAAGCAATTGAGACTTTATCTTTTGAAAAGACAATCCCAATCCCCTGAACCTTTTCGATTTTTTGAAACGCATCTTTGTTGATGACAAAGCAGGAAAGCTTTTCCTGAATCCTTTTAGCTTGATCCACGGAGACATCCCAAGTGTGTCGACGGATTGTTTTCATCGAATTGTCTCACGCTTCAGGAAGGAACTTAAAGCGAGACAAGTCTCGCTACTCCAAAATAATTAGGTTTCGAGATTATGAAGTATCAAAGCATGTCGAAACGAAGTGGAGATCACAACTTTACGGAGCTCTGTGCGCTTCCAGCTTTCTAGGCTTCGATGATCACAGAAGATACCGCAAACCATCCAATCTTTTTATCCCTAAGCTATGAGCGGTCTTGATTGCCTGGACAAATTCTTCGCGGGTTATTCTTTTATCTAATGGCGGGAAGTCTCTTGCTTTATAGCATGGGCGATATTGATCCATCAAGTTGACATAAGAGTTCTTTGAGATCTCCTCAGCGATAAACTTCATCACCTCATAGGTTCCGGCTAAATTTTCAGGCAGGACCAGATGCCGAATGATCAAACCTCTTCTGGCTATCCCTCTTTCATCCAAGATCAAATCACCCACCTGCTGATGCATTGTTTTTACCGCCTCTTTTGCCACCTGTGAATAATCGGGCGCATCGCAGTATCTCTTTGCGATTTTGTCGTCCGAATATTTGAAATCGGGCATATAAATGTCAAATATTCCGTCTAAAAGCTCTACTGTGGAAACAGAATCATATCCACCAGAGTTGTAGACCAAAGGAACATTCAAACCTTTCTCTATCGCATAAGATAAAGCTTTTACAATCTGTGGAATCACGTGAGTGGGCGTGACGAAGTTGATATTGTGGCATCCCATGTTCTGCAAAGAGAGCATCATTTCCGCTATCCTCTCTTCATCCACCAGATATCCTTCTCCTAAATGGCTGATGTCATAATTCTGGCAGAAAATACAATATAGATTGCAATGGGTAAAGAAAATGGTGCCCGAACCATGGCTGCCGACCAGAGGACTCTCTTCTCCGAAGTGCGGTCCAAAGCTGGAAACCTTGGCTTTGTGTCCGGTCTTGCAGATTCCTTTTTCATCTTTGAGTCTGTTGACCAAACACTTATGAGGGCAAACGTCACATCTTTCCAGCTTTTTCCATAGAGCCTCAATCCTTGTGGCAAGCTCACCCTTTTTATAAAGCCACAAATAACTGGGCTGAGTGATTTTTACTTCCTCGCCTCTGGTCTTCGACCCCGAGGGCTCAGACCGAGAGGCGGGATTTCCAGCTTTTTCGGTTCCCAAGTTCTCTCCTTATCCAAAATGTGGATTACTCTCCATCCATCTTTTTCCAAGTCCTGGGCTATGAATCTTCGATGACATCTCCAGGGAAACCTTTCCGCACACATAACCACGGTAACAAATTGGGTAGCGATCTCTTTCAATTTCTCTATTCCTGTTCCGAATTCTTTAGTCTGGGTGTGATCCTCATATCCTTTTTTTCTGAATCCCCCCAGAGCATTCCCCAGGTAAAAACATCTTATCCCACGATTTTCAAGTTCCAACGAGAGACTTTTTTGGCTGAAATGATTGAATCTTGATTGGGGAAATCTTCTTACGTCAACTAGAGCTTGAATTTTAAATTTTCTCAGTATATAAATGAATTCCTCGATCTGTCGCACAGATGATCCGATGGTGTAAATTGATTTGGACACCTTTTACCGTGAGAGTGAATGTCCCCCTCCTTTTGGGACGAGACGACTCACAACTTCCAAACCCTTACCCTTCTCAGACAGTTGTCGCAGAATTTCGTTCCCTTTCTATCCACGTCTGTGATGTTTTCCGGAACATACATAACACATTTGGGGTTTCGGCAATTCGCAAATCCCCAAAGATGCCCCAATTGATGGATGGATTCCTTTAAGGTTCTGGAGAACAAAACCTTCTCCTCGTCCAGCATTTCGTAGTTCTCGCGCTTGATCCGGAAAAGCGAAATCACTGCAGTCTTTCCAACTGGATCTGCCTCCCCAAAGATGAAATTTCGAGTGGGAATATATAAATCCTCATCCACCACGCCCAACATCTTTTCTCCAGGAGAGGATTTCAAAATCTCTAATTTGCTTAATATAACCGTAGAATAATATTGCCCCCTCTGATCGTTATATGCTTCCCGAGGAAGCTTTGCCCCCTGAAGAATATCCACTCCGATGTTGAAATGGGAGACCAGGCGGGAGGCTAAACGATTTATCAATATATAATCTATTTCTCCTAGAGGAACCACCACGATCTTGTTTCGCAAAGGGTATCTTCTTTCCATAGCGCTCCATCAAGCAAGAGTTCCTATACTCTAAAATATATACGGTGGCAAATTTTATAAAAGGAAAAAATGATGACAAATCGACTTTTTACTTTTTTCACCCTCAGTCGTATCTTGGCCACCGGCTCACAGCAAATTAAAGATTGAGAAACAAGAACTTAACGAAACAACTAAAAACTAAGAGGGGTCGATTTTAGTTTCAAAGTTGAATATTCCTATTCTACATTATCAGAGAAAGATTCAGATTCTTGGAAAGTTGCCAAATTCAGTTAAAGATTTATAATTGTTTACCGACACAAAAAGCAGGAGCGTGATCTCCGAATTGGCCTATGAAGGCATCGGCAATTGCCTTAAGTATAAAGTTTTGAATTCTTAAGGTTGCCGTTCAGCAAAGTATAACTACAGATCCGTCGTCCCCTAAAACAAAAACCGTCCCCAAAAAAAGAAGAAAGGAAAGGGAAGAGACGGATCTGTATATTTTCACCAGGCTTTACCCCACCGTTCTTTTCATCTCTTGAGGTATTACCATCCGAAGGTACAAGCCATTTTTGAATTTTCTTCTGTTTATATGATCGCGAACACAGAGTTTAGCTTCTGATAATTCTTGGGAGCGTTGGAATTGATTACATCGGATCCCACGGCGGAAGCACAATCGGCTCCGTTTCCAGGATATCCAACACTCGTTTGGGCAAATACTCTTTATTGATTATCACCTTGTACACATATTCATCAAACCACTCATCATACATGGTCCAGTATCCTTTATCTCCTTTTTCGTCTCCCCAGCTGTTCTCCACCAGCCACTTTGTGGGTTCTCCCTCCAGCGTGTCCACGCCCACGAACACCATGGCATGTGTGGAATGACTTTCCAGATACCGGAATTTGTCAGCTTTACTCATGGAAAAATCCAGCCCATAGAGAGCCTCGTAATCGTAAATTTTAGGAGCCATAATGCCGTGTTCGTAGCTGTCCTCTTTACTGACGTCACAGGCAAAATAGACCGGCTGGTTATCTAACAGTTGCTTCAGGGCAAACTCTCTCATTTGTTGGGTGTCCAAGTTAATTATAGTGTTGTCTGGGCGATTGTAGATGTTACGAGCTAAACGCATTTGGTAAAGCTTATTATAAGGCCGCACCGGGTGATTATAGATGGGCACATAGTCTCGAAGATTAACGTTTACAACTTCTTCGAAGAAGCTTTTGGGTGTGTAGGTTTTGATTTCACTCACTACCGAATCCTTGGTTTCATATCGCCATCTGAACTCTTTTGGTGGAACTCCAAAGTGGAGTATCAACATTCGATAGATTTCCTTGAGCATCTCCACCTTTCTGGCTCTAAGCCCTGATACTGTCGCCCCATTCTCACTCATCTCTCGTAAAACTGCAGCATCCTGGCGCAGTTTGCGGCTGATGAGCCGATCCATCATGCCTGTGTTGCTGGTTTGCTCAGACTCCGGCATCACGCTTTTGGGTACCACCCCATACTTCTCTATCAACTCCACCACATAAATCCACAGACCACCATCAGGAAAAGGACTCTTCACAATGATTTGAAGCTCTCTATCTAACGGATCACGGTCCCGGGTCTCTATGATGAATTCTAAGAAAGTATTGGCTTTTTCAAACTTATCCCAAAAGAAAAGATAACTTTGGGAGAACTCGAATTCCTTCAATTTGTATTTCTCAATCACCTTGGGACGCATGGTATTCAGTCCTGCAAATAACCAGCATCTCCCGCTTTTTTTCTGATTGGTCATCCCCTTGGTTTTAATCTTGTGATTGAACAGATTATCATGAGCTACATACATCTCGCGATTCAACGCCAGCTTTTTGAGATCGTTATTGGTTAGAGCATTAATCAAAGCACGGGTCGAGGCGCCCATCTCAAATGATTGATGAATTTCCTGAATAACATCGGGAGTGAGACCACCTTCTCCTATGGATTCTCCCCAGGTTCTAACTGAACCAACCATAATAAAAACCAACAAGAGAATGACACACTTTTTGAACCGTCTCATGACTTCACTCCTTTGTATGAGGGGTTTGATCGTTTACGCCTTTACAATTGTCCATATCAGTTTTTATCACGCTTTTTTCTATGCTAAATAATTTCGGCATTTCAAACCATTGAGCACCAGATTTCAGAACGGCTGAAGTATCTTTGTCTTTCTAAATCCAAAATACCACATTCTGATTTTGAATGCAATAAGAAAAAGCCCACATCAGAGGAAAAGACCGACTTCAACTGAGTTTTTTCATTGACTTCTTTAGTCGTTATATTATATTAATTGAGGAGGTTCGCTTCCAAAGGGAATTGGTTTTTTTGAATCTCGTCACAAACTGAACATTCTTGGGTGTAATGTCCGATTGCCCGAAGATTAGTCATGGATATGGTGTAGCGACTGAGTAAATGAAACGAATGTTGCTGGAGTTTTGGGTTTAACCTTACCTGTTTTACTTGAAAATTCTAAGATAAGGTAAGGGGCCTTTTATCTTTTGTCGTTGCCATATGGCAAGAATCGCTGACGATAAAAAGGCCTAAGCATTTAAACTTTTTTCAAGGAGGTGGAAAAGACAGTATAATTGATCGAAAATTCTAAAGAGGGAGGATGTTCTGTTCACTGAAAGGTTAACCTTTAAATGAAAGGAGTTGCGTCATGGCACGCAAAAGTTTTGTTCTTCTGCTTGTGGGGGCGATCATTTTCTTCCTCTGCTCTGTTTCCTCTGCGGATGTTCCCCACATGATCAGTTATTCGGGGAAAGTGACTAAGGTCCATGGCGGTCCCCTCAATGGAACGTTCCAAGTAACGTTCTCCATTTATCCAGACACCTCAGGTTCTGTTGCAGATTGGACTGAAGCACATCCAGAGGTGGTGGTGAAGCATGGATTATTCTCAGTTCTCTTGGGGAGCGTCAATCCCCTACCTTCCTCAGTCTTTGACGGCAACATTAAATACCTGGGAGTCCGGGTGGAATCTGATCCGGAGATGAGACCCCTGACGCCGATAGTCAGCGTGGCTTATGCTTACCGGGCAGGCAAGGCAGACATAGACTGCGAGGATTGCTATCACAGATTTGTGAACGTAGAGGGTCCGGATTCGGTCGTGGCCGCCTCTGATATGGCTTTCCAGGGCAAAGTCTCAGGAGGCAGTGCGTCTTATCTGAGCGGTATAGGAGGCTATGGTGAAAACACTTCCACAGGGGACGTTTACGGCGGGTACTTTGAAACCTCCACTTCGGGGACGGGAACCCATTACGGGATTCTTGCCGAAGGCCAAGGAGCCTCTTCTGCTTGGACTTATGGTTCCTATGGCTTTTCCAGAAATTACTCCGCCGGCCCTGCTTGGGGAGGTTTTTTCGTAACCTCAACCGCTGGGACCGGAAACCATTATGGGTTGGGTGCATACGGCTATGGTTCCTCCTCTGCCCCGACTTATGGTTCCTATAGTAGTGCCGAGAATACTTCCACCGGCCCTGTTTATGGCGGAGTTTTCAAAACCTCTCCTTCCGGAACAGGAGACCATTATGCAGTTATGGCACAGGCTTATGGCTCCTCTTCTGCTTGGACCCAGGGTGTCGTGGGTTTTGCTGACAATCCTTCTTCAGGTTATGCTTATGGTGGAAATTTCTATACCTCTTCCTCCGGCACAGGATACCATTTTGGTGTTAATGGAACAAGTTATGGTTCATCATCTGCTTACGCCTATGGTTGCCGCGGTTCAGCAACCAGTACTTCAACCGGTCGTGCTTATGGTGTAAGTGGCACGGCAGAGAATACCTCGACGGGCAATGCTTATGGAGGAAGCTTCTTTACCTCTGATTCCGGGTCAGGAGAGCATTACGGTATAACAGCAAGCGGTTATGCAAACTCTTCTGCCAAGACTTATGGTTGCTGGGGTTCAGCTCGGAATGATGGCTCAGGCGATGTTTATGGCGGATATTTTCATACTTATGATTTCGGCACAGGAACAAAATATGGGGTTTATGCCACAGCCCCTGTTGAGCAAGGATACGCCGGATATTTCCAGGGAGATGTCAGGATAACTGATAGCCTGGTTGTCTTGGGCGGAAAGAGTGTCGCCGTCAGAGTAAATAATGGTGAATATCGTTTGCTCTACTGCCAGGAATCTCCGGAAAACTGGTTTGAGGATTTTGGAGAGGATCGATTGACGAATGGGAAAACCATCGTTAACCTTGACCCACTTTTCTGCCAGACTGTAAATACTAATATAACTTATCATGTCTTCCTGACTCCGGGTGGGGATTGCAATGGTTTATATGTGATCAATAAGACACCGGCTTCTTTTGAGGTTAGAGAGCTGCAAGGTGGAGACTCGAATATGCCTTTCAGCTATCGAATCGTTGCCAAAAGAAAGGGATATGAGAATATCCGTCTGGCTAAGATGGGAGAACCCACCCCACAAGAGATGGCAGCAAAGCAGGCCAAACACAAGGCAGAGTTCGAGCAGGAAATGGTCAAGATGAGGCAGGAAAAATTAGGGATGGAAGAGGAAAGAGCGAGGATGGAACAGGAAAGAGAAGAGATGGAGGAAGAAAGAGCCAGAATGGAGCAGCAAAGATTGGAGATGGAGAGAGAAAGAAAGCTAAGATAGGAGCTACCTTTTGTAAGGTGATGGCTGGTAGAGGACGAGGCGTCCTCTACCAACAACAGTGGACATTATGGAAGAATAGCCTAAATGTCATTGCGAGGAGTCCTGCCTCTGGCGAGACGACGAAGCAATCTTTGATCTATCGCTTTATACAAAAAGTGAGATTGCTCGCTTTGCTCGCGATGACGGTGAATAGAGTTTTTCGACAGGCTCAGTGGTTACTGCAAGGTTAACCTTTAAACGAAAGGAGTAACGTGATGGCACGCAAAAGTCTTGTTCTTCTGGTGATGGGAACGGTGATATTCTTTCTCTCCTCTATTTCATCAGCAGATGTGCCCCACATGATCACTTATTCGGGGAAAGTGACCAAAGTCCATGGTGGTCCCCTTAATGGGACATTTCAACTAACGTTTTCCATTTACCCGGACACTCTGGGCTCCCCTGCAGATTGGACCGAGACTCACCCAGAGGTGGTGGTGAAACATGGATTATTTTCCGTTCTTTTGGGGAGTGTGAACCCCATACCTCCCTTGGTCTTTGATGGAAGCATCAAGTATCTGGGAGTTCAGGTGGAATCTGATCCACAGATGAGACCTTTGACGCCGATCGTGAGTGTGGCTTATGCTTACCGGGCAGGCGACGCTGATTTAAACTGCGGTTGGGTAGATGACGGCGCAGTGGTCAGGCTGGAGACGGACTCAGATCAAGTCGGCATCGGAGAGATGCCTCCCGATGATGTTAAACTCCATGTTAAAACTGGTCCTTCTGATTGGATGTTTGCTATATATGCCGAAGGTCAAAAGGGTGTGAAAGGCGTTAGTACCGCCCTTGCCGGAACAGGCATGTCCGGAGAAGGGGGTCACGCTGGCGTAGCAGGATATGGTGGCTACATTGGTATACTCGGTCAAGGATACTACGGTGGCTGGTTTGAGGGAAATGGCTATTTCAGCGGCGACCTCGGCATCGGGACCACGGCACCACAGAATAAGCTGGACGTAGAAGGTGGCGTGGCAGTAGGAAGGAACTACTCTGGGACCCATACGGCACCAGCCAACGGGATGATAATAGAAGGTAAAGTCGGGATCGGTACGACGAATCCCTCGGCCGAGCTTGAAGTCACTTGTGATGGTGGGACAGGTATTCGACTCGATCGCCCCAGTACCGCCTACGCAACGGACATCGTGTACAGTACGGCGGGAGCATTCGACTGGGGAAT
>LJVD01000099.1 GCA_001304225.1 candidate division Zixibacteria bacterium SM1_73 | reverse complement strand
GCCTAATATTATTACATGTTCGATCGACTTTATGTTGCTGATAATATTGTCATGGCTTAACATAACAGCCTTGGATGTTCCGGTTGTGCCCGAGGTAAAGATTAAAACGGCTAAAGAATCCGGATCGATCTGGCCCGCAGAAATATCCTCTCCTGCATTCAATTCTTTGATGTTATTTAAAGGGATGATCCATTTTAGATTCTTTAGCTCATCTTTGACGCCTTCAATTTTGTAAATGTGGCTCTCTGAGCTGAGGATACCTCTGGCTTCGCTTTCTCTGAGGACATGAATGATTTCGCCTTCTTTTAACATGGGATCAAGAGGCACACAAACAAGGCCGGCTCTTACAATGGCCAGATAACTAATCGCCCATTCGGGACCATTTTCACCTATCACTGAAAATCTGTCCCCCTTTTTTAATCCGAGCCTCAACAAATAATTCTTCAACTTTATTACCGCATCTTTTAACTGTGCATAAGTATATTCGGTCTCCCCTTTCTTTAATGCTAATTTGTTTGGGAAATTTTTGGCTGACTTTTCAAAAATTTCGCCCAATAATTTAATTTCTTTATTCACAATTTACCCTTCAGCTGAAATATATTTCGCTAACTTGTCATGGTGAGCGAAGCGAAGCATCTCCAACATAGCGAAACATCTTTTGCCTGAGATTCTTCGTCCCGCCTTTGACGGGACTGAGAATGACAAATCTGGGAGTTAAGATTTTTCACCAGTCCCTGAAGCTTGACGCACCAATTTATGCTGACGTTTCGCCATTTGTGCCGCTAAGACTATTGCATTTATCATCCCTTTCGGATCGGCGATGCCTTTGCCTGCAATATCCAGGGCAGTGCCAAAATCAGGGGAGGTGCGGATGATAGGCAAGCCGATGGTGAGGTTTGTGGCATTGCCCAGACCACCCATCTTTAAAGGAATCAGTCCCTGATCGTGATACATGGCGACAATGCAATCAAAAGCATGCGAAACCCTGCTTGCCGTTCCCCTCTCCCCAGTGGGTAGAGGGATAGGGTGAGGGGGCAATCTCAACCAAGATTTAGCAGAAGGCGGGATAGAAAAGATGGTATCTGCTGGATATGGACCAAAGGCCTTTATTCCCTTTTTCCGTGCTAATTTTATAGCCGGAAGAATAATTTTCTTTTCCTCAGTTCCAAACATTCCCTCTTCTCCAGCATGCGGATTCAAAGCACATACTCCCATCTTTGGCTTCTTAATCCCAAAATATTTTCTCAAAGTTTCTTCAGCCAGAATGATTTTTTCCAAGATCTGTTTTTTGGAAATAGCTTTGGCAACTTCGGAAAGTGCAAGATGAGTAGTCACCAAGACCACCTTTCTGCCGGAGGCAGATCCCTGCCCGCCTCCGGGGGAGAATTTATCGGATACAAACATCATGGCGAATTTTTGAGTGGCGGTGAGATAGGCTAAAAACTCAGTATGTCCTGGAAAATCGTATCCTGACAAATGTAAGCCCTTTTTAGACAAAGGAGCGGTGACCATAGCATCTATCTGATTGGAAAGGGCAAATTGAGTGGCATAAATCACGGAGTCGGCTGCCATCCTACGGAGTCGGCTGCCATCCTTCCGGACAATTTGGTGATTTTCCCCGGTTTTACTTTTCTGTGATTGAATCTGGTGCAATCAAGAACGTTTATGGGTGCCCCTGAATTCCTCCCGCGTTCGCCGGGATATTCGAGTATGTCTTCTACCCAAGTTATTTTTCTCAGATTGACTCTTCCAAACAATTTCTTGGCAACGGAGAAAATTATGCTATAAGAGCCAAACACCAGAGGGTAGCACCTTTGCCTGACTTTTTTGTCCATCAGAGCCTTTACCACCACCTCTGGTCCAATCCCGGCCGGGTCTCCCATGGTGATACCGATAATTGGTTTTTTTAGCATAGGAATGTCGTCAACGGATTCATCCTGAACGGATTAAACGGTCAACAGATTAAACGGATGTAACCGATGAGTACCCGTTTAATCCGATGCATCCGTTGACCGGTCCTTGTCGAATTTTTCAAAAGCGTCCGGAAGAAGTTTTTTTAAATTATATCTTTTGATTTTTCCTTCTAAATTTACACAGATTATTCTCAAATCAGAGATAAACTCAGAGAGGACCTGACGGCACGCTCCACAAGGGGTGATTGGTTCATCTTTGTCCGCAACCACCGCAATTTTGACAAAGTCTTTCTCTCCATTGGTTACAGCTTTAAGAAGCGCCAATCTCTCTGCACAAACGGTCAAGCCCAAGGAAGCGTTCTCAACATTCGCTCCGGTGTAGACTTTTCCGCTTTTAGCCAACAGAGCTGCACCCACCTTGAATTTGGAATAAGGAGCATAAGCAAGTTCTCTTGCTTTTCTTGCTCTTTGTATTAATTCCGAATCTCTCATCATTGGTAGCCTGCGTTAAATTTTCAAACAAGCCGCAACCTGAAGGGACTGTTGAAAAACTGAACTAAAAGAGTGTCATTCTAATCCCGCCGAAGGCGGGAGAAGAATCTCCATATGAATCAAGCAGATTCTTCGGTCGCTACGCTCCCTCAGAATGACAACATGGCTTTTTCAACACGCCCTGAAGGTTGCGCCTACGTTTTTATTTCACTCCAAAAACTCTCACCATTTTTAGTTCCGCTTACTTTGAAAATCTCCGCAATCGTTTTCCCCACATCTGAAAAAGATTTTCTGATTCCTAAGTTAATGTTACTCCTTATCGGTTTACCATACACCAAAAGAGGAACATATTCCCGGGAGTGATCGGTGCTTGGGGTGGTGGGATCACAGCCATGATCTGCAGTGATGATTAAGAGATCCTCCGAGCGTAATAAATTCAAAACCTCGGGAAGTCTTTGATCGAAATCCTCTAAACCTGAAGCAAATGCCTGGGGATTGTTCCGGTGTCCCCAGAGCATGTCAAAATCGATCAAGTTTATGAACAAGAGTCCTTTTTCAAATCTCTTCATTGCCCTGACCAGTTTATCCACACCATCCGAATTATTCTTAGTATGGATGCTTTCGGTCAGTCCTCTGCCTCCAAAAAGATCCTCGATCTTTCCGATCCCGATCACCGGGATGCCTTGTTCCTTCAATATATCCAAAACGGTCTCTTCCGGTGGTGGCAGAGAAAAATCTTTTCTTCTTTCGGTTCTCTTAAAGGATCCCGGTTTTCCCACAAATGGTCGAGCAATCACTCTGGCAACTCCATGCTCTCCTGTTAAAATATTTCTTGCCTTTATACACATCTCATAAAGCCTGTCCACGGGAATGATTTCTTCGTGTGCTGCTATCTGAAAGACGCTGTCTGCTGAAGTGTAAACGATGGGATTATGCGTCCTTAAGTGCTCTTCTCCCAATTCCTTTATGATCTCAGTTCCAGAGGCAGGCTTGTTTCCTAAAATCCTTGAGCTAATTGTTTTCTCAAATGGTTCGATTATCTCTGCGGGGAATCCTTCAGGATAGACGGGAAAGGGTCTTTTCAATACCACTCCCATGATCTCCCAATGCCCGGAGGTGCTGTCCTTTCCAGGAGATAGTTCTGCCATTTTTCCATAATTGCCCAGGGCTTTTGTCTCGGGATTCACTCCGGAGAATTGTTCGATATTCCCAAGACCCAGTCGTTCCAAATTGGGTAATTTCAATCCCCCCACTGCCTTGGCAGTATTCTTTATGGTATTTGAGCCCTCATCTCCATATAAATGGGCATCTGGCAGTTCCCCGATGCCACAAGCATCCAAAATAATGACTACAACTCTTTCTATCATGATTTCACCTCTATCAGCGCAACAAGCTTTCGAAATTTAATAAGGGGACAAGGATTTGTAAAGGAAAATAATTACAGAGCTCTACAGGACATAACCAGGAAATACTGCAGTAATATTTTGAACACGAATTAGTGATGTAGTATTAGGTCTTTGTTCTTTAGTAACTCAAACAAAAGTTTCCTTTTTTGACCGGTTTAGAAGCAGAGAACACAACTTGGGAAGAGGTAATTATGCTTGAATATACAATCGAATTTGCCCATTAGCTAGTCAAAATGCCTAGGGAAAGTTTCTTATAATGAAAATGAATGTGAAGTTTAGTTCGCAATATATTGCGGTATCAAAGGGTTATTGGCCAATATGTTGTATCAAGCCCTTCATGATTCTATGCAGAAGTTAAGCAAACTTATTGTGTTATAAACTCTTATCTTAGTTCAATAAGGTGACTACAAAAATATCAAAAATTTTCCCTTAAACTTAAAAAAGTGCTTGACAAATTTTCCTAAGATGTTATATTAAAAACGTAGCGATTCAGGTTGTCGGGGAATTTAGAAGTGTAGCAAAGGGGTGTACCGGGAAGGAATTTTGGCCCGGATAGCCTGAGCGTACTATCTTTGCTTTGGACGCAATATTTCTCCCATTCCCTTCCGGTAAATTAGAAATTTTATAGAGGATATAGGAAGACGATTTTTTCGGATTCGTCTCAGCGGATGATTCCTTCCTTTCCAAGACTTGGAGAGGGGAGAGGATAGTTTTTACTGTCCAAAATCAAAATCTATTGGGTCTCTAAACGATTAATCTCTTGAGGAAGCCATATGGATGTGTGGCTCGACAATAGGGAGCGGCAGGTAGGTCGTAGTAGTAGGTCGGGTTGCGCCCCCAGGAAGCCACCCGACACATGCTGTTACATTCCACCACTGGTTACCTGGGCTGAAAGCTTTATCTTCGCAGGGAGTTCCGCGCTCCTCTTGTTAGTGGCCAATTTCTTTCCTGAGTATTGGTATGTTTCCTTTTTCGCCTTAACTCCATTCCTCTATCGAATAATCAAAGCTTCCCCTGTGGAATCCCTGCGGCTGGGGCTTCTTTTTGGGCTTTTATTTTTCGCCGTTTCAGTAATCGATTCCCCTGAGAGCTCTCCTATTCTTCCTTCCCTCCTCAAATTGCTTTCCGGCACTGGCCTTTTTGCTCTCTTCGGTGGGATGGTCGGCTGGGCACGAAAGCATTGGGGATTCAATCCGGCCATTGTAGCACTGTTCTGGGTTGGATTAGAACTGGGTTTGGTTAAACTTGGATTTATTAGTGGATTTTTTGCCGAAGCGGAATTTTCTCATCCCTTCTTTGCCAGTCTGGTCACACTTTTCGGTTTTGTGACCATCTCGGCTATTATTATTCTTCTTAATTCGATTTTAGTTCTGACAATTGAGAAGATACTTAAGATAGCAAGACCCCAGGGGAAGAGAGTTCAGGAAGACGAAAGGACATTGGATCTTTTGTCCGCCCCTGGGATTTTGGTCGAAAAGGTTTATATAGTCCCCGAGGGTCGCGCCCCACCCTGTATTATCGGCAGGAGTATGTCCCAGTGTTGAAATGGTAGTCGCAGGCTTTCCTTGTGACTGAGTCTGTGAGGACGAAGATCAACCTGCGAAAAAAGAGATTTTTTGTTCGTGCGGAATTGCATTTCCCGAACCAAGGTAGAACACAACCTGAAAGTTGCGGCTACTGATCATAGTACGTTGTAGTTACCCAATTTACTGGGCTATTGGGCTCGATCCTTCGACAGGCTCCCTTCGGGTCGGAGCGTCAGGGTCGAAGACAGGATGGTGAGCTTGTCCTTCGACTTCGCTCAGGACAGTGAGCTTGTCGAACTGTCGAACCATAAATCGAGCGATCATATTTTGGGATACGCTCCTGATTGCAGCAAGAACAAAGAGAGGAAAAAGTTTAATTTGTTAATTGATCAAGATTTTACTAGGATTGAAAGGAGAAGAAACAATGAGACAATTGTCGTTGTTAGCGATCGGGTTCCTTATTTTAGGCGGATTTTTGCTCATCTTCGCCGCAGAGGTTCAAGCCTCTATACCGGTTCGTGCTTCTATATCTGGAGTGATCAACTCAGATTCTCTCATAGCAACAGCGAGTGGCTCTCTGGATACCTCTACAGGATATCTCGATGGAAATGTGACCTTCGACAGCGTGCCTTCAGGCTATCATCCCGCCGCCTCGCTAAGTTGTCTTTTGTGTGTTATATGTTGCATTGGGGCTCACGCTGTCAATGGAGGGGAGAATCTTTTAGAACTGAGTGAAGGCAACTATTCCGCAGAGAGGGTTCTTAATTACTCCACCGGCGACATTCTTTCGGTATCTGACACGGTCTGGACGGATAATGATACTCTTAAGTATGAATCAGAATGGAATGGTACCTATACTGGTCCGACGAACTTAACGAGGATTCTGCCCTATAAACAGTATATGACACCTGGCGGTCCCGGCGTAGTCGCATTCGAAGGATTCGGCACTGTCCGAACAGGGGATCCGCTCCTCACGGACATTAGAGTTGAATGGAGCGGATCTTACACCTTACACAATGAGGCGGAGTTGGACTCCTCTCAAGTATCGACGATTTCTCATGAGTTTACATGGGATGGAACTACATACCATGTGTGGGGGTATTCAACGATTGAACCGGCCTACCCTCATCCCACCCTCACCCAATGGGGTCTGATCGTCTTGGTCGTTTTGATAGTCAGCAGCAGTGTCTTCATCCTGCTGAGGAGGAGAAAAGCGGCGCTTCCGGTGTGAGTTGTTTACCTCACCCCCTATTTCCCCCTCTCCACACTTGTGGAGAGGGGGACTAAGGGGGAGAGGTTATTACGCATCTTGTCTCGGGGCAGGGGTTCAACCCTTCAGAGCAAAATTTTCAGGGCAGGCGCCTGGCCCAACCGGGAGAGTTTGGATTAACAGGCTTCAGCTTGATCTTAGTAGACTTAAAAGCGTGCACTCCCGTTTTATAACGTGGGAAAGTTCAAATTGTTAAGCGAATCAAAGTTTTACAAAGCTTGAAAGGAGAAGAAGACAATGAGAAAGAAAATATTTGCGTTTTGGCGTCTGGCTGCAATTGCGCTGGGCGTGCTGATGGTGTGGACTGCTCCCACACTTGCATGGGACTGCCAGCAGGAATATCACAATAACACCGGTCAAACCGCCACAGACCTTAGAAAGGTACTCGACAGAGAGGTGACGATTACGGCCGCAATTCATGATAAGTTTGCCCAACACGAATGGTGGCACGAAGACGGCAAGACCATAATCCGCTGGTACGACGGCGCGGTCGAGCATTGTGAGTGGACCTGGGCATGCTTCGACTTCCAAGGTGCCGATCAAGTGGAAGTTGAGGAAGTGTACTGGACCCAGGGGGGGAGTCCATATGACGACGCTGGTTCCTCGATCGGTGGCGGTGCGTCGTTTGGCACAGGAAGTAGCGCTGGCTACGCTGATGTAACCATTGTCGCACGTAATAGCCTTAATTCCCAATTCTCGGATACGGCTACGATCTATGCGACAAATGTGTACTGGGCAGTCGTTTTGCATCGCTACGACCTCAATGAGCTAAATCAGTCCCTCTTTGTAGATCCGTCAATTACTTGGAACCCGCTGCCGGATTTCCAGCTAGCCTATGAGGAGTCTGAGAATATCCCCCTCGGCGACGTTCGGTCAAATACTTACATACTATTCCGCTTCCACGCGGAACAGGCTGAGGGGGCTCTTCCCGTCACCGAGATTTGGCAAATTCAGGTCCCTCCCCAAGGTCCCACTCTCACCCAATGGGGTCTGCTCATCTTGGTTATCTTGATAGTCAGCAGCGGTGTCTTTATCATGGGGAGGAGGAGAAAAGCGGCGGTCCCTGCGTAAGTTGTTTACCTCACCCCCTTCTGTCCCCCTCTCCACTTTGTGGGTGTGTCATAATACTTAGTTAAGGGAGATAGGGTTATAGGTTTTGGAATAAAAACAGAACAATATTAACTTTGCTCTACGAGATTATGGTTTTATTCACTAGGATCATAGAGACGTATCCTAAACAGGATTAACTCATAAGCTTTACCACAAGCAATGGAACTCCAACCAGGTTGATCATGCGGGTGATATCAAAGCAACTGGCTAATAGCGACATTTCAGCTTTAACTCCTTCCAATCCTCGAAGCAGAAAGGAGGTCACTCCTAAATTTCGTTTGATGTGTCCGAAAGGAAGTTCCACCTTTTCCTTTCTTAGTTTGTAAATTGCTTGTGACGATTCTTGATTAAATTGATGCTGGAGTTTCAATTTAAGGTCTTCATCCACCAAATGTCTTATTCGTCTGCCATATTTAGCTTTAGTGCAAAGACCAAAATAGGGACACTTCAAACATAATGATTTATCTGTAATCTGATACACTTTATGATTCCTGTGCTTGTCTAAGAAAGTATAACTCAAAAGATGTCCTTGTGGACAAATATAGCGATCATTCGGTTCATCATAACGAAATTGCTCTTTGTCAAATGGCTTTGCTGGTCTATCGTGAGCTTGTTTTTGTGAGGGGACGATAACGGTTATATGTTGACAATCGACCTTTTTTAACTCTTGGATGTCAGAATAACCAGCATCTGCACAGGCGTTGGTGCAGTTGTGTCCCAGGCTTTGATGGGCTTGTTCAATCTGATGGGCAAATTGATTAAGGTCATTACTTTCATTCACCACGTCACTATGCACGATAAGACCATGCTTTTCATCCACCACTATTTGCCCATTATAACCCGCATGAATGCCTTGACGACCTTTGACCTTAACACAATCCGGATCGGTGGTGTTTATAGAGACTCTCTCTTGTTCTTTAAGTTCTTTCAAAATATCCTGTACTCTGGATTTAAGATGCTCTTTATCCTGCAATTCTTCCTTCAGCTTAACCAGAGACGGATTATCTTGTTCTTGTTCATCTATAGCATCGCATTCAGCCAGAATAGATTCTATATGCCGGTCAACTTTCTTAAGATAGCGTTCACATTTATCTGGAGTCCAGGTATTACGAATGGAGGCATTCGCTCTTATCTTACTGCCATCCACAAAAAGCGTATTGCCTTCAATCAGACTCAACTTTATACAGAGTCGAACACATTGTTTAAGAATGTTCTTCAGAGCATTTCTATTGTTCTTTCTAAATCGAGCTATGGTTTTATGGTCGGGCTTCAAACCACCCATCAGCCAGATAAAAGCTAAGTTATGATAAGTCGCCATTTCCAATTTCCGAGAACTGCGGAGACCATAGGAGTATCCATATACCAAAAGCTTGATCATGGCTTTAGGTTCATATTCGGAGTTGCCAACTTTATGTTCATCCCAAATAATGCCCAACTCAGCCAGAGAAAGCGAATCCACAAAGGCATTATACGCCCGAACAGGATCATCCGAAGCTACGTATTCTTCTATGCTTGGCGGAAGCAGTTGCATTTGATTTCTGTCACCATGTCGATATGCCATAATATGCTCCTTTCATATTTATCATTACAGCCTAATATAGCATATCTCAAGTTAAACAGCATAGTCTATTCTCAGAAATCTATATCACCCTTCTCCCTCCATAATTATGACACACCCTCAAATGTGGAGAGGGGGAAACAGGGGGACAGGTTAAAGCTTGGATCGTGTCATGACTGGGTTCTGACACAACCTTGAAATTCCCCGCCGTGAAA
>LJVD01000008.1 GCA_001304225.1 candidate division Zixibacteria bacterium SM1_73 | reverse complement strand
AAATTGATTTCACATAGTTTTAGCCTTATGTTTTAAGTATTCTTATTCTAAAGTTTGCAATAAAGTAGCCGATAGGCTACACAAATGGGAGTGTGAGGGGACGGCCGCGGAAAAACCATTTTGCAGATTTCGTGCACGCGGAAAGCACTTCCCAAACAAGTCGCAGTTAGACACTACATGGGGGGTCAGCTTTCATTTTTCCAAAGAATTTAAGCATAAGTAGCTGAATGCATCTGGGAAAAACTCCCATCGGAAATTCATGCGCTAGGGGGGTCTTATACGGCAGAAGAATTAAACCAATCCTGTCGTTCGTCCCTTAAATGGACTTGAGTGAATTAGACCAGGACGAAGGCGAAACTAAAAAACCTCAAAAAATGAAGGGGGGTGAAAAGAGATGAAGAGCATCAGAAAGCTTTTCGGTAGCCAGGCCGGATTCACTCTGGTCGAGTTAGCTATAGGACTGGTGATTATCGGACTTCTGATCGGGGCTATTCTGGGAGGCGCCCAGATGATCAAAAACGCCAAGATCAAAAGGCAGATAAATGACCTGCGAGGTCTTTACGGAGCGGTCTATACCTACTTCGACAGATTCTTGCAGCTGCCCGGGGACGCTGACGCTGACGGTTATTTCAACAGCGACTCGCTGGTATGGGTTGACATCGAGTCCGAAGAGTTAGCTTACGAGAGCAAAAGGAGTCCGTTTGGAGCTAAGTACTACTTCGGTGCTGACACGGCTGCAACACCAACGTCCTACAGGAATGGTAATTTCATCAAGGTCAGCATTCCCCCGGACGTGGCGGAAAGTGTTGACAAGCAAATTGACGACGGAGTAGACAGCACCGGTTATATTACATCACCCTCGGCTTACACCGGTACTGCAAAGATTGATGTCTACTACTTCGTGGACTAAGGATTACAGTTGGTTGGGAGGGGAGAATGTCAGAGATAGTCTCCCCTCCCCACCGGGTTCCAATGTGTAGGTCCTCTACTTTATTTTACCGAAAGAGAGGGGCCACTGCGTCGAAAGGTGCCCTCTTTCTGATTTTTTTACATTAATTTTTAAAATTGGCCTTTGTTAAAAAATTAAATGAGCCTCTCACTTTGTCGGATGTCCTTTGGACGCTGCAAGGGATTTACACTTCTGGAGTTAGCCATCGTTATGGCCATAGTTGGCTTGCTTACGGTTTCGATTGTTGGCCTTTACGCTGCGGTAGCCAAAAGACAGAGGGAGGCAAAAACCATAAAGGAGATGGAGTGTATTAGAGAGGCAGTGCTGGGTTATTATCGGAATTTTTTGGTTCTGCCATCTCCAGATTCTGGATACGTCGTTCCAATTGATGACCTAGAACTTCCTCCTACGGCGCGGACAGATGAGATTTATACGGGCAAGTATTATGCCTACGTGGCTTCCAATGTGGGAGAGACCCTTAAAGTTGACGGACAATCCATCGGAAATACAGCTTTGGTTTTGATATCCAGTGGAGTCAACCTGGAATTTGAAGAAGAGAATAGCGATCTTGCGGATGGAGAATACACTCAAGACGGCACAACCGCAAATTTCGATGATATACTCATCTATCTTTCGGCGAATGAGTTGGCGTCTTCTATAGCCTGGAGTAGAGAGATTGATGAAGAAGTTTCTGTTCTAAATCAGGCGGGTAGACTATTAGCTGAAAACGATGATGACGGGGACGGGTTCGTTGATGAGGATCCGGGAGGAGAAAACTGCGGTGTGGAGGACTTACCCGGTAACTGTGATGCAATCACCCATTGGGATCTGGTCACTGGTGTGCAATCTTTAGTTAATGGCGGACTCATATCCAATCCTGATCATTTGGTGGATCCATGGGGAACCGAATATTGCTGGGATTCGGTGAATCACGAGTTTTACTCCGCCGGCCCAAACAAAACAGACGAGGGCTGCGGCGGTGACGATATTTGTCCTTAAATGGGAGAGAATCAAATGCTTCTTTGTGTAGACTTTTCGGGTGAGAAAGTAAATGTCTTACTTGCCAAAAAGAAAAAAGAAAAAATAGAAGTAGTAGAATCGCTTGAGCTTGATGTGTCTGAACTTGGGGATTATCTGACAAGCAAATCAGGGAAGATCGAGGAAATAAGGGTTTCAGGACTTCTTGAAAACACCTTCCATAAGATCCTCAGCGTGCCTGATATGAAAAGCAAGATGCTCAAAGAAGCTGTCGAAAGCGAGGTAATTAAAGCCTTTGGGAATGATTATCAATTCAAACAACAGGATTTAGGTGAAGTACCCGGCCCTAGCAAAGTGAATAGGAAAATAATGACCGTGGGAATGAAAAGAGACAACTTGGAGGAACTCTCAAAACTTTTTGCTGACTATCGAGTCAAACCGAGCATATTCACAACTTATCCCGTAGCTCTGCAAATCCTGCTTGAGAAGATGGAGCTCCTCTCTGAAGAAACCTTGGCTTTCGTAGAGATTGCTCATCCTAATAGTCGAATCGTTATTTTCCAAGGGAAAGAAATCCGGGTGACTCGAGAGTTGCCTTTGGCTGAGAGAGGGAAGGATCCTGAAAGTTCGGCCTTAGCAAAGGATATTTACCGTACCCTTCTTTTCTACACCGAGAGCTTTCCTAACCAAAAAGTAACCAGATTAGCCATTGCGGGAAACTCCACCACTTCAGAAATTCTGGAGAATTTAAGGCAGAAGGCCGGACTGGAGATTATTCCTTTTTCACCTGAATCTCTTTTTCAAGGGGATATATCCGAAATACATCCTGGATGCTTGGGCTTGGCTCTTGTCGACCTTGGCCACTTCAGCTTTGGGTTAATACCATACTCGGTTCAGGAGAAAAGGAAGATGAAAAAGACAATGACCCTGTTCTCCTTTATCTTCCTCAGTATTCTTTTGGTCTTTATTTTAGCCATTTTTCGACTTTCCCTGAATCTGAAAAACTTAAATCTCCGACAAGGAGGGATAACAGGAGAGATCAAACTGAAGGAAGAGAGGATGAAGGAGCTTTCTTTGGAACTGGTATCTCACTTCATTGAGACCTCTCAACCGCCCTGGTCTGAAATTTTGCTGGAGTTAGCAGCGGCTGTGCCACCTGGAGTCTCTCTTAAGAGCATGAGCATGAAAAGGACCAGAAAGGGATGGATGGGCGAGGTTTGCGGGATTGCCGATGGGGCCGATGAAATTAACTCATTGGTCTTGGTGGAGAGGATACAAAATAATTTTGTTCAGTCTCCTCTTTTTACCGGAACCAAACTGGTGTACAAGAAGTTGGAGGGGAAACGGGTAGCTTTTAAGATCATCTATCAATTGGCGGTATAAAATTGGGAAAACAAAAAGTCATCATTTTCGCTTTTGTTGTTTTAATGGTATTGCTTTTTTTTCTTGGAGCAAAAAAGATCAGATCGCTTCAAGCTCAGATCGGAGAACAAAAAGAAAAGATAGCCAAGTTAGACCAGCGCTTGGATCGGGTAAGAAGTCTGGAGGAGTCCTTGGAAGAAAGAAGAATGACTGGAAAAGTGCTCCACCAGATCCCGCGGGTGCAAGATCCGATCGCTAACAAGGTCTTGGTAGAAAAGTTTCTCAAATCCTTTTTGTCAAAACTGGGGTTTGAAGCTGAGGTGAAAGTAGATGGTGAGCGGAAAAGCAAAGACTTCCCAGATCTAATTGGGGTAAATGAGGTACCACTCAGGATTGGCACACAAAATTATTCGTCCTATGAGCAAGTGATGAACATGTTAGAGGAGTTTCGATATTTCCCATTTGCAGTTGAAATACTTACCATTGGAGGAACGGACGTTGCCGTGCCTGGAAATTTGAGGATACAACTCAAATATTATGTTATCCCGGAGGATTCTTGAAATGGAACTTCCTGCGACACTTAAATCAAAAAAACTGCTCTTATTGGGATCGGGAGCGGTCGTAGTAGCGCTGGTGGGATTTTTTGTGCTCAAATTCATGGCCTCAGGGCCCGATGATGTGGCAAGGGAGAAACCCCAATCTGCCACTCGTACAGGACAGAAAATATCCAAGCCCAAAAAGAAAGAACAGACTCAGTCTCCCCTTTTCGAGGCTTTGGAGGCGCTAAAAGATCCTTTCCGGGGTGAGGACCCTAAACTTGTGGAAATGCAAGACAAAATCGACGCAACCAAAAAAGAGATCGAGCTTTTGAAAGCCTCATTGGAGGAAAAAAAACTCAGAAAGGAGATAAAAGAGTTAGAGAAGTCCATAAAGGAATCTGCCGGCACTAGTATGCCTGGAGCAGAAATAGAGATTGGATCTGCGAACCGAAAAAAAGGCGAAGCCAAATCCCAAAAGAGCGTGCTGGTAAAAGCGATATTAATCTCCGATGATGACAAAAGTGCCCTCATTGTTTTCGGAGACCAGAAAATCTGGGTTCATGAGGGAGAAAAATTTGATGGCTGGGAGATAAAGGAAATCAAGAAAGATAGCGTCGTCCTTCTAAAAGAGGGCAAAACTCTGGTTTTCTTTTACGATCGTCCCAGCATTACCAGAGAAGGAGAATCATGAGGAAATCCAAGACACTTTCCACACTTTTTGTTCTCCTTTTTCTTTACGGATGCGCTCCGAATTTTGCCAGGTATGACACAAGCGATGCGATTTCGCAGACAAAAGAAAGTGCCGAAACTCCTCCACCCATACCTCCCCAGTTGAGCCCCACCCCGCTGTTAGAGGTTGAACCTGAGAAAGAAAAGCTTTTTTCCTTCTCTGCGAGTGGACTGGCAATTGAAGATGTTCTTGTTCCTTTGTGCAAAGAGGCCCAACTAAACGTGGTATGGGACAAAGAGGTGAATCGAAAAACTCAGGTCAGTGTAGCCTTCGAAGATTTAACCCTGGAGGAAGCTCTGGAGGTCATATTTGCTCCTACTGATTACTTATATTCGGTTGACAATCCCACCCTTCATGTGAAACTGATAGATACCCGCATCTTTGAGCTGGGGCATGTTCCCAACAAGATCAGCTCTCAGATTCAGGTAGGGGGCGACGTATTGGGCTCGATTCCGGACGTGGGAGGAGTAAGCGGGAAATTTCAAATTCAAGCAGACACGGACAAGGAGGCAGTCGATCTTTGGAAGCAGGTGGAAGAAGGAATCAAAAGCATAGTGTCTACAGAAGGAAAATATTTCATAAACAAGCTTGCCGGCATGGTAACGGTGACCGATGGTAAGAAGAATCTGAAGATGGCCGAGCAGTTCATACAAGAACTAAAGAGGTCTTTGGGACGACAAGTCCTGATTGAGGCCGAAGTGGTTGAGGTTACTTTGGAAAAAGCTCAATCCTGGGGCATCGATTGGTCGGCAGTTCATTCCTTTTTAGTGGACAATAAAGAGATCGAGGTAACAGCCACTCAGACCTTGGGCTTACCGGGTTCAGTGGTT
This sequence comes from candidate division Zixibacteria bacterium SM1_73, assembly GCA_001304225.1. GTDB lineage: Bacteria > Zixibacteria > MSB-5A5 > MSB-5A5 > SM1-73 > SM1-73. The sequence continues at coordinate 18,791 of LJVD01000008.1, read as the reverse complement.
GAGTTTGCTGCCTCTCGGCATGATGCCTCGCTTGTTCTCGACGTTCTGGGCAGATTTGGAGAGGTAAACGTCCTCTCCAAACCGAGAGTCAATGTGATGAACGGGCAGACAGCACTGATCAATGTGGGGCGAGTTGTGAGCTACTGGGAGCTGACCGGTCTTGCCGCCGGCGCTGAGATCGGTCAACCAGTTGTTTTTCCCGAGCAAAAGACGGTGCTTTTGGGCCTGATAATGGGAGTGACTCCTTACATCTCATCCGATGATTACGTTACTCTGCAGGTGGTTCCAATTGTAAGCGACGCAAACACCTGGTCTGAGTTTCAGTTTCAAGATCAAACGCTTAAAGCTCCCAATGTGGATATCCGGGAGGCCAACACCATGGTGGGGATAAAAAATGGGGAGACTATCATAATCGGAGGTCTTATTACTTCCAAGAAAACTGATACAGAACATAAAATCCCTTTGTTAGGGGATCTTCCTCTGTTAGGCTATCTTTTCAAACGGAAGGAAAAGACAGAACAAAGAGCAGAATTGGTCATCTTTCTGACTCCCCGAATAACCAGTTTTAACAAAAAGGAAGGATGAAATGAAATTGATATATAAGTCCTCAAGAGAGGAAGAAAAAGTTATTCAAAAACCTCTCAACCGTGGAAGGATAGTCGCTTCAACACTTGACCAAAGCAGAAGGGAAACTCTTCTACGAGTGGATCTTTTGGATTCATACAAGGACTTCTTCGGGTTCAGAGAGATTCCCTTCTCGGTCTCTCCCGATCCCAAATTCTTTTATTTTTCCCACTCGCACGCTGAAGCGTTGAACCATCTGCGTTACGGCATTTACGAGGGATTGGGCTTCACCATGATAACCGGTGAACCTGGCACCGGCAAAACCATGCTTTTGCGTTATTTCTTGAGCAAGGTCGGCGAGGATTTGCGCATAACTCATATTTACGACCCTCGTCTTCCCCAGAAGGAGCTCTTGCTCGCTCTCCTTGAAAGTTCGGGGGAATCAAAACTTCCTCCAGGGGAACTAAGCGAAAGAAAATTGACTGAAAAGCTTTATGAGCTGCTTCTTCTTGCTCACCGTCAATCAAAGAAGGTGGTTATCCTTTTGGACGAGGCTCAGGGACTGGATTTCGAATCTTTGGAGGGTTTACGATTTCTCTCTAATCTGGAAACCGAGAACCAGAAACTGATTCAGATTGTTCTTTTGGGCCAAGCGGAATTAGAGGAAAAACTCCAGGAGAAAAGTTTGAGACAATTGGACCAGCGCATTCTGGTTAGATATTACCTCCTCCCGCTTGAGTTAGAGGAGATTCAACCTTACATCCAGCATCAACTGATGGTGGCCAAGGTTGATTCCCATGTAGAATTTACGCCCCAGTCGGCAAACAAAATCTATGAGATTTCCCGAGGATTGCCCCGGATGGTTAATGCTATTTGCGAAAGAGCCATGATGTCTGCCTTCATTGAGAATACAAAAAAGATAAGTGTGCAAAATGTCTTGGAGGGCTGGGAGAGTTTAAATGGAATAAAGATATTGGAAAGAAGAAGAGTATAGATAAAAAACGCTTACAGGGATAGAGGTAAGAAAAGTGGGGTTGATAAACAAAGCCATAAAGAAGGTAGAGGAAAAAAAGGACCCTATCGCCCAGCAGGGAACGCTACCTCAACCGAAAACTAAAAAGAAGTTTTTGATTTTGGTGGCAGCTTTACTCTTCATTGGTGCGTCTTTGGGAATTGGCTACTTTTTCTTACTTAAGGCCCCTTCGGAGGTTCCGCCTCCTTCGGCTCGCCGATCGATAAGTGCCAAAAAGAGACCGCCCAAGCCTGCCAGTTCACAGTCAGAAGAGAAGAAAGATGCCATCGAGGTAAAAACGGTCACCGGGAAAGAAGAAACAGGTTCTGAAAAAACTTTGAAAAAAACGATCGTACCACAAGAGCCAATCAGAGAAGCCAAGATAGTCTCAGAAGGAGAGGTGAAGACCTCAGCGCCCAAGCAGGATTCTTTGCCTCTTCTTTCGGAAAACCAAACCTTCACCGACAAAGAATCGGAGACTCCAAAACCTGAGGCAGAAAAGGTGTCGGAGCCTTCCGTCTCTTCTGCTTTTCAAGAGGAGGAAAAGAGCCCTCCCGGCGTTGCTCCTCCCGAAGCCAGAGACGAGGACTTTCATGAGGATATTGCGGATGAGGTCACTTCCTTTTGGGAAGAAGAGCCATTTTCGGAGGAGGTAGCCCCATCCTATGCCGCTGATTTGAAAACGTGGTTTGTTCAACAATCGCTGACCGTTACAGAACGATCTGACTCCAGAGCACAGAGATACTATACCAAGGGGCTCTCTTATCAAAAACAAGGAGAATTTAATCGGGCTATCGACTCGTACAGAAGGGCACTGACTTTTAATCCCAATCATCTGCAGGCTCACATGAATTTGGGTACAGCTTATTTGCAGACGGGAAGGTTCAAAGAAGCGGAGCAAGAACTTATTTACGTTTACGCGTTAAGACCTAAAGATTCCCAGATACTTTTCAATTTTGGACTGCTCATGTATCAAATCGGCGAATATGCCTCCGCTGAGACTAAGCTAAAAAAACTCTTGGAATTCGACGCTTTTCACTTAGAGGCCAATCTCCTTTTGGCAAGTGTCTATGAAGCTATGGGAGAACCAAACAAAGCCATTGAATATTGTAAGAAAGCATATCGGATCAATTCAACTGATCCTCGTGTTCTTTATCAATTAGGCAGAATCTGGGATGTGGCCGGCGATGCGCCTAAGGCGGTGGAATATTATCGATTATTTTTGAAAACCGATTCTCAGAAAAATAAGCAACTGAAGTTAACTGTGCGTGATCGATTGAATTATCTTGTCTTGCGAAAGGGGGAGAAATGACTCAGACACTAGGAGATATGTTATTGGAAACCGGGAGGATAACTAAGAGCCAGTTTGAGCTGGCGAATAGAGAAAAGAAGCGCACCGGTGCCAAGTTCGGAGAGATCTTAGAGAGATTGGGATTTATAAGCCACGAGGAAGTGCTGGATTTTGTGGGGAAGCAGACGGAAACTCCTTACCTCGATTTCTCCAAAACTCCCATAGATGGCGAAGCGGTTAAGCTCATTCCCGAAGAGGTCGCCAGATTATCCAAGCTTATACCTGTGGAGATAAACGAAGGGACATTAACCGTTGCCATGGCTAATCCTAATGACATCAACGCCATAGACCGGCTGAGGGAAATTGCTAAACTAACAATTGAACCCAGAATCGCCGACGAGGAGACGATCTTAAGCTATGTAGACGACTTTTATGGAATGACGATTGATCCGGAGAGGGTAATCGAAGAAAGTTTAAGCCAGGCTTTAAGCCTGGAGGAAGTAGAGGAGGAGACCCCCCCATTGATCAAATTGGTCGATTCCTTAATCGCCCAAGGGATAAAGGAAAGAGCCACGGATGTCCACATAGAGGCGGATGAAAGCGTGGGTCGCGTGCGTTACAGGATAGACGGCGTCCTCGAGACTGCCTTTATCCTGCCAAAAAAGATCTATCGGGCAGTGGTAAGCAGAATAAAGATTATGTCGGAGTTGGACATAACTGAGTCGAGGATTCCACAGGATGGAAGTTTCCGCTTCACTTACAATACCCAGGAAATCGATGTCCGGGTTTCCACCATGCCCATTTTCTATGGAGAGAGCGTGGTGATGAGAATACTACAGAAACCCAAGTTTCTTTTGAGTTTAGCCGATTTGGGTTATTGGGGTGACAATTTGGAAAGGTTCCAAAGGTTGGTGCAGAAACCCTTTGGCATGATTGTGATCACTGGTCCCACCGGCTCGGGTAAATCCACTACCCTTTACGCTGCACTCACCACTTTGAATACTTTGGAAAAGAATCTGATAACCCTAGAGGATCCCGTAGAGTACCAGCTTCCCATGACCAAGCAGTCTCCCATACACTCAAAGGCAGGATATACTTTTGCCAAAGGACTTCGTTCCATCCTGCGTCACGACCCGGACATCATTCTCCTCGGAGAGATGAGAGATGAGGAGACCGCGGAGATGGCATTTCGAGCCTCCATGACCGGCCATTTGGTCTTCACCACTTTGCACGCCAACACTGCGTCAGCTGCTGTGGCACGTCTTTTGGATATGAATGTTGAACCTTTCGTCGTAGCCTCCTCCATTCTGGCGGTGATAGCTCAAAGGCTGGCTCGAAGAATATGCTCTAAGTGTAAGGAGAGTTACACCCCATCTGAAGAAGAGCTTAGTTACTACGAACAGCTAAAAGAGCTAAAAAATCCAGTTTTCTATCGGGGGAGGGGATGTGAGAAGTGCAAGCATACCGGCTATAAGGGAAGAATTGGGATATTTGAGGTCCTTGAAGTAAATGAAGAGGTAAATCAACTTATTCTTAAGAAAGGCATCTCCAGCGATATAGAAAAGGCCGCCAAGATGAAGAGCATGTTAGATGATGGAATAGAGAAAGTTCTCAAGGGAGTAACTTCCCTCGATGAAATTCGAAGGGTGATAGGATAATATGCCCCAATATACCTATCAGGCAGTAGATAACAAAAACAAAAGGGTAAAGGGCTTTCTTTCCGCTCACACTCTGGGGGATGCAGAGGGTCAGCTTCGGGAAATGGGCCTCTACCCGATTTCGGTCCAAGCAAAGGCAAGCGGCAAGTCAGGCGGTTTTTTATCCCGGAAGGTTACCGGAAAAGACCTTCTCTCTTTTACCATCCAGCTGCATTTGATGTTTACCGCCGGGCTGCCTCTTTTACAGTCTCTGCAAACCATTGGAGAACAAGAGAAGAATCCCAAATTTAAGGAAGTTATTGGGGATATTTGCAAAAAGATAGAGACCACCGGAAGTTTTTCCGAGGCTTTAGCCGCTCACCCCAGGGTGTTCCCCCCATTCTACCTTGGGGCAGTGAGAGCCGGGGAGTCCGGAGGTACTCTACCCGAAATATTGGAGGAGCTGGCCGAGTCGTTGGAAAAGCAAGGGGAACTTCAGGCAGAACTAAAACAAGCCCTAATGTATCCGGTTATGATTATGTGCGTAATGTCCGCGGTCACTGGCTTTTATGCTTTCTATCTGATGCCGAAGATGATGAAATTGGTAGAAGAGCTTGGCGCTCCCATTCCTTTTTACACCAGAGCCATACAGTGGATTATCAATACCATCATGGGGCTTTGGCTTCCTCTGGTGGTTCTCTTCATCGGAGGCTTTATTGCTCTTCTTATTTACCGTAAGACCGAGAGTGGAGCATATACTTTAAGCTATCTGAAGCTTAAGTTCCCGCTTTTCGGCTCGGTTGTTCAAAAGAGCGTCTTATGCGACTTTTCCCATTATCTATCTCTTTTGCTTCGCTCTGGCTTCGGATTACTCCCTTCCCTGGATCTGGTTAAAGGTACCATCGGGAATAAGACCGTGGTTAGATCTGTAGAAACCATTCAGGAGAGGATAAAACGGGGCGAATCTTTCGCCGATTCTATGAAAGGACTCCCCTTTCCCGGCTTTATGATTACTATGATTGCTTTGGGAGAACAGACCGGCAGGGTGGCAGAACAGCTCGCCCTGGTGAACGGATATTTTGAAAAGGACGTAAGGCGAACCACCAAGAAGGTCTTAACCATGCTTGAGCCTCTCATTTTGGTGGTTTTTGGGGGCATCTCCGCAGTCATACTTCTCTCCACCTTCTTCCCTATGTATAATGCCATGGGCACGATGAAGTAGAGAGGTTTTCATAGCTAACTGGCTCTTAGAAGAAGAGGAGCCTTAAGTTCTGTCCTTACCTCTTTATAATAGCCAAATAAGAAGCATTTATTCCGGAACAAGAAAATCTATCAGGTGTTTTATCTGAGGCATTTGAAAAAGTCAAAACGGGAGAGATTTTCCTGGAGTGTGCCCCCGAGGGGCTCGGATGAGCCCCCGTCTGGGGTGTCCGTCTGCACGATTTAGCGGGATCTGAAACTGTTTGAAAGACAACCAGCTTTTGAAGGTTCACCTAAAGGTGAACACTCCAGACTCTCCTCTTCAAGTAATTTCTCAGAGAGCTCTATATGTACTTCTGCTTTGCGAAGTGAAGTGGAGTGAAGTATTTTTGGATATCTGTTGAAGTTTAATCTTTAACCGAACTGTTTGATCTGATTTCCGGCGGATCTACCAGCCTTCCCACATCCGCTGAAACGGCTGAACTTCCTTTGATTTCTCGGTATCCCAGTTGATGTTTCAAGAAACCGAAGATCCAAAAGAACAAAAATCCCAAACTTGCACCTAAAAGGAAGAATCCCCACACATATTCTTGGAGCAGCAAAAGCCAGGATACCAGAGTGAAGATCAAACCTGCTGCTATAACTTTGATCACCCTGGTATAAACGAAGCGGAGTAGTAGCTTGGGTTCTAAATGCCCTTTTTCGGGTTCCGCAGACGTCTGAACTTTCATTTTTTCAACTCTAATTTCTATCGACAAACACTTGCTAAGATCAAAAGCTAAATAAAAAGCATAACAAAACATCACGATAAAAAAGGAGTAAACCGAAAGCATTCTGATAAGGGCAACTTGCGAGCCTGAGAACACTCTAACACCCAAGAGGATTAAACTCAGACCTGCCCAAGAAACGAGCATTACCAGAGTGTCGACCACAAAGATTGATAACAGTCTCTTGATTTTCTCCATATCACCTTATTTGAATTGCAAGTCTCCTTTTAGTTATCGGAGTCTTGGGGCGCGTTCCCAAGTGAATTCTTCAGTATTTTTCGACAAAGAGAAGAAAAAACTTGGCTGAATTAAATCTCGTTATCAGCCCTTAATAGTATGGGCAGATTTGCACCAGGCAAGAATTCTTGGCTTTGTAAGGAGAATCATGTAAAGTATAAAACATCGGCATATTAGGCTGAAAAAAAGATGCGTGGTGACAAAATGGGTGTCTCGCAGTATGTTGAGCGGAGGTGATCATCTCCTTAGAAGAAGATCTTAAGGATGAATTTTTGCACCAAAGAACGAATTTTGCTTCCAGTGAAAAAGTCCCTAATATTGCCGACAATATATAAAACAGGTCCAGAAAAGCAATAATGTGCCTCTACCATAAGCCAAAAGGCTTTTGCCTTGTTATTCACAAAATTGGTTCAGTCAAAAAGGGGGCAAGATGAGACTATCAAGAAAATCAGCAAGATTGATTATTTTAACTGGAGGGCTATTTTTGATTTATGCCCGTGACGCTTTCGCCTACATTGATCCCGGAACCGGCAGCTTCGTTCTTCAGGTGATAATAGGGGCCTTGCTTGGAGTTGCCTTTGCAATTAAGAGTTTTTGGAAAAACGTCAAGGCATTCTTTGCTAAGCTCCTTTCGAAAGGATAGAAGGAAAAAATGATAGTGCGGAATGGCAATGTTGCCAGCTCCTTTCGGGATCCGAGCGGATCCTTATTTTTTCAAGGCGGTTCAATTTATCGCCGGGTGGATTTCAGATATAAGGAAAACTATGACCATTCAATCAACTCCGGTCTTTATAAAACCCTTGTAGATTCAGGTTTGCTGGTTCCCCATGACGATGTTGGTGCTGATCATGACAAAACTCATGGTGCCTACAAGGTGCTCAAACCGGAGTTGATACCGTTTATATCATACCCCTATGAATGGTGTTTTAGCCAACTGAAGGACGCAGCTTTGACTACACTTAAGATTCAGAAGAAAGCACTTAGGTTTGGGATGACCTTAAAAGATAGCAGTGCTTACAATGTACAATTTCTGAAAGGGCAACCCATATTTATTGATTCACTTTCATTTGAAAAATATCGTGAGGGACAACCCTGGGTCGCCTATCGGCAGTTTTGTCAACATTTTCTGGCACCTTTGGCACTAATGAGCTACGATGACGTTCGACTGAGTCAACTGTTTCGAGTCTATATTGACGGAATCCCTTTGGATTTGGCAAGTTCACTTCTCCCCTCTCGTACCCAGTTCAGGTTTTCCTTGCTTTCCCATATCCATCTTCATGCTAAGAGCCAGAAGTATTTTGGTGATAAAACGGTGAATACAAGCGGTCATAAAATGACTCGACGAGGCCTTTTAGGCCTCATTGGAAGTTTAGAATCCGCTGTTGAAAAACTGAAGTGGCAGCCTCGAGATGGCGAATGGACTGATTATTATGAAAGTACCAATTATTCACCCGAAGCGCTTCGTCAGAAGAAACAGCTTGTGGCTGAGTTCCTGGATAAGACTAATCCGAAGATGGTTTGGGACCTTGGCGCAAACACAGGTCTTTTTAGTCGTATTGCCAGTGACAGAGGAATACAAACCATCGCGTTCGATATCGATCCTGCTGCTGTGGAGAAGAATTATCGGGAATGCAGGCTAAAGGAGGAGGCCAATATTCTGCCCCTCTTGCTTGATTTGACCAATCCAAGTCCCGACATAGGCTGGCAAAATCAGGAAAGAATGTCGATTCTCAAGCGAGGTCCTGCAGACACCGTCCTTGCTCTGGCTTTAATTCATCATCTGGCTATCTCCAACAACCTTCCATTCGAAAAAATCGCAGACTTTTTCAGTAAAATTTGTCACTGGCTGCTAATCGAGTTCGTTCCAAAAAGTGACTCTCAAGTCCAGAGACTTTTATCCAGTAGAGAGGATATTTTTCCTGATTATACACAGCAATTTTTTGAGAGCCAATTTGGAGAATATTTCACCATCGAAGGTTCTTCAAAGATCAAAGATAGCCAAAGAACTTTATACCTTATGCAAAAGAGATAAACGAAAATGTTCAAAAAACCTCTTGTGGTTCATCCGTTTTTGCTGGCAATTTTTCCCATTCTGTTTCTTTTTGCTCACAACATAGGTCAACTTACGTTAAATGTGATTTTTGCCCCAATAGCAATTGTAGTTCTCTTCACATTGTCATCTTGGTCTTTGTTGAGTTTAGCGTTCAAAGATAAGGAAAAGGCAGGACTGATTGTCTCTTGGTTTCTGTTTTTGTTTTTTTCTTATGGGCATTTTCATCGAGTTATGAATGCAACGGGCTTCCGTTTCGATTTAGGGTTGATTCTTATAGAGAACAGCAGAGTTCTTCTTGTTACTTGGAGCATTCTTTTCTTTCTTGGCTTCAGTTTTTTTATAACGACCCATAGAAGTCTGCGTAATTTCACGAACTTGCTAAATACAATAGCCTTTTTCTTGATTGTAATCTCCCTGATAAACATAGGAGCTTACAAGCTCAAAGCAAGGGGTACATGGCGAGACACCATAAGCGCGGAAAGTGTAAAAAACAGTTCTGGGGATTTTGGAATGACTGATACACTTCCCAATATATACTTCATAGTTTTGGATGGATATGCCGGCCCAGATATTCTTCAGGAGATCTACGGATATCAAAATACTGAATTTCTTAGTTACTTAACCAAAAAGGGTTTTTACATAGCCAATGAATCTCGTTCAAATTACTGTCAAACTGCTTTATCGCTGGCGTCGTGCCTGAATCTTAAATATCTTGATGATTTAATAGAACAAGTTGACATTGAATCAAAGGACTTCTCCCCATTAAAGAATATGATAAAAAGTAGCAGCGTGTTCCGTTTTCTAAGACAATATGGTTATAAGATAGTGGCCTTTTCTTCAGGATACTCCGGCACGGAAATAAAAGAAGCTGACATTTACATAACCTGTGGTCGGACTCTAAATGAGTTCCAAAATGAGTTGCTAAATACTACTCCTGTTCCCGTTGTGTTAAGAATTTTCAAAAAGTATAATCGGTTCGATTTACACAGAAGAAAGCTTTTATATGCAATTGATCATCTTGTGGACCCATGTGAACTGGAATCGCCCATTTTTGTCTTTGCCCACATCAAAGCCCCTCATCCTCCTTTTGTATTTGGGCAACATGGAGAGAAAGTTGATCCTGCCACAGGATTTACAGACCACGATGGGAACTGGCTGATACGGAAAGGTAAGCTCACTAAAGCTGAATATCTAAAAGGTTATAGAGATCAGCTTATATTTATTAATGGTAAAATAAAGAAAGCATTAGATGGCATATTGTCTAAGTCAAAAAAACCTCCAATTATCATTCTGCAAGCGGATCACGGTCCTCGTTCTATGTTGGTCTGGGAAGATCCGAAAAAAACCTATTTCAAAGAATGCATGTCCATATTGAATACATATTACTTACCAAACCATGGCGATATACATTTATACGACGGGATAACGCCTGTGAATACCTTTAGGATAATTTTCAACCATTATTTTGATACAGACTATGAACTATTGGAGGATAAAAGCTATTTCTCAACTGCAAAGCATCCTTACAGGCTTATTGATGTGACCGATAAAATCGATTCTGTTATTTATGCAAAGCATTCAGAATAATATTCCATGATGTAACTCATCGAATTTTTCCGAGATCGGACACCTTGAGCGAAGACTTCAGTATAATCTGTCAGAAATCTCACACGATTTGCTTGACGACGCACCCGACATAAATTTTTCTTGACAAGAAGGAAAGACGAAGATATCTTGAGAAAGAAAAATGGTTAACGGTTCATAGAAAAGTCTTTTGGATCCGGGGAATCAGTTTATTGTTTGAACTTGGTATGAATCGTTACCTACTTTATTTTAAACTGGTCTTGGTCCACGTTAGGCTCAGGACAGCATTTACGGCGGCTTAGCCAAGTGGGAAGGCAGAGGTCTGCAAAACCTCCATTCTCCGGTTCAAATCCGGAAGCCGCCTTTTTTTTAAAGTTGCTAGTTTAAGGTTCACAGTTTACAACACAAAATTCTTTGGTCCTGAAGTAGAAGAACTCTTCTACTTCCTACAAGGTACTGATGAAAGTCAAAGATGCAGCCAAAGCAAGACCAAAAAGTTCAAGAGATCAAGCAGGACATACGAAATTTTTTGATGAAAAACGCAGATAAGGCGATTATCAAGAAATATGCTCGCTATTTCAAGGAGGGCTACGATCCTTACGGAGTAGCACCAGAGAAACTGGGCGCCAAGATCAAAGAGTGGTTTAAGGATTGTGAAAAACGACTGACCATCAAGCAAATTGTGAATTTGTGTGAGGAACTCTTAAAATCAGGTAAATATGAGGAAACAAGCATCGGCATTAGATTCATCGCTGGATTGAGGAACCATTATAATAAAGGCTTGTTTAATACCATGGGGCGATGGTTTGAAAAGTATATTAAAAACTGGGCACATTGTGATACAGCTTGTGGGAATGTTTTGAGTTCTTTCATAGAAGATAAGGTGGTCGATTTCAAAGATCTGCTTAGGTGGGCTGACTCTCCAGGCAAATGGAGAAGGCGAGCAGTGCCGGTAACAATGGTGGAGGTGGTGTCAAAAACTGGAAATGTTGCGCAGGCCTTACAGGCTTCACGAAAGCTTGTCTTGGATCCTGAACGAGTAGTCCACCAGGGTGTGGGTTGGCTTTTGAGGGAAGCGTGGAAAAAGTCACCCCAGAAGGTGGAAGATTTTTTATATAGGTGGAAAGACCAAGCTCCCCGGCTGGTCATTCAATATGCTACTGAGAAAATCGATAAGGAAAAGAGAAAAAAATTTAGGCGAGGATAAATAAGCTCCTCCAAAAGCCAGATTCTCACACTACCTGCCCAGGAGGATGTTTTCCCGTATAGTAAAGTGAACACGATATCATACTACTTATTCTAATATTTGGATTTTGACTACAGGATCTGAATTGTTTTGTGATGTAATTGGGGAGCATGAACGATTAACCATGAACTGCGAACTGATAAGCGCCGGAGTGGCGGAATAGGTAGACGCCTGGGACTTAAAATCCCATGGTCATTTATTGACCGTGCCGGTTCGATTCCGGCCTCCGGCATTTATTAACCGTAAGGAGCCTGGACTCAAAGAGAGCCTTGCTTCATATCTACCTCAAGGCAGCCGAACCCTAAAAACATTGCTACAGAGTTAATAAGCAGATTTGGGCTTAATATTCGCACAAAAAGTCAAAAGACTCTCAGGTTGATGGATGAATCGAATCGCCTCCTCTTGTGCCTGCGAAGATAAGGGGGAGAACCACCAGCCTCTTCTGAAGTCCTCGAATCCAAGCCCTTGAGGATGGATCAGTTGCCACCTGCCGACTGAGCACGATGTCAAAACTATAGAATTCATGATCCTCTCAAAAGAAAAATCTGCAACCGTGGGAATTTTGTACAAACTCTTTTTGTAAATATTTTTATGAAAAACAGGGGCGGAATCTCGCCCCAGGTCTGTTGTGTTGATACTCTGAAAAGGAGGAAGTATGTACTTGCGATACTGTGCAAGCATTATTCTCGTTATTCTGATAAGCGGTTTTGCCATGCTCACAGACGCCCAGCAGATGCCGCCTGAGATTCCAGACACGAAATCCGGCATATTGTTGGCTCACCTTTTGAATGTTTTTAACTCCGGGGAGGAAGACCAGTGGAAAAGTTTTATACGAGATCACTGGAAAGAGAAAGAAGATGCGTTTGAACGTCGTTTAGAATTTTTTAGGCAAATCTATTCTGATATGGGGGGGGTCACTCTTAATCGAATCGAAGATTTCGACGACTATTCCATTTCGGTTCTGATACGGGCCAAAAGCCCCAGCGGCCCGTTTGAGTGGGTGAACCTAACGCTACAAGCTGATACCCTGCCTCCCCATAAGCTGGATATGCTGTCTGCCAGGCCAGCAGAGGAACCCGGATTTGAACCGCCGGAAGGCGATCTGACCCACGAGCAGATTGCCGATTTCCTTGACCGTTATCTGGATCACCTGGTGTCCAAAGACCGCTTTTCAGGCACCATCCTGATCGCAAAAGATGGCAAACCGTTTTATACACGAGCATACGGGTTGGCCAGTAAGCGATTTAATATTCCCAACCGACTCGACACCAAATTCAACTTAGGATCAATGAACAAGATGTTTACTGGAGTAGCCATCATGCAATTAGTTGAACAGGGGAGGATATCTGTTAATGATCCGGTGGGTAAATATCTGCCAGATCTGCCTCGACCGGAGATCGCCCAAAAAGTGACCATTCACCATTTGCTGACCCACAGCTCCGGCATGCAGGATTACTGGGATGAATTGTTTGATTCTCCTTTTTGGGAGATCAAGACGGTAAACCAGTTGGCAGAATTGATTTTCGACGATACCCTGCTTTTTGAGCCTGGCTCAGATTTTCATTATAGCAATTCCGGCCCAATCGTTTTGGGCATGATCATTGAAAAGGTCACCGGACAAGATTACTATGATTATATCAGGGAGCATATCTGCCAGCCAGCCGGCATGGTCAATACCGATTGCTATGAAATGGATACTCCGGTGCCGAATCTGGCTATCGGTTACACTAAGTTGAATTATGATGGGACTCGAAATCCGGATGGCAAATGGCGCAATAATTTGTTCATGCACGCGGTCAAGGGCGGCCCGGCTGGGGGTGGATTTTCGACCGTTGAGGATCTTTTAAAATTCGATATTGCTCTGCGCAACAATAAACTTATCACCAAGGAATCATTTGATACCTTAACTACCGGCAAGACGAAGAGAGGTCCTGGAGGTGGGTATGCCTATCTTTTTCAGGATCGAACTGTAAACGGTCACCGTATTGTTGGACATGGTGGCGGCGCTCCGGGCATCAATGCCAACTTGGATATGTATATTGATACTGGGTATACGGTCGCTGTAATGGCTAATTATGAAGAAGCTGCCGGCATGGTCGCAAGGAAAATTGAAAAGCTTCTTGCGCGCTGAGATACTTCCGGGTGGTAGAGCCTACATTATTACACAGTTGGCTGCAACTGTGGTCTCCTTATAGCAGTCCGCTGAGGCCCGTTATGTTATTATCCTTAGGCTTTTATAGCCCTTGGATTCCCGGCCCGATTACCGATTCAATTAGTTCGAATTAGTTATTTGCCACGTTTATGGTTATCGGTATGGCCATCATCATACTGCCCAATCAACTCCGTGGCCTTGCCCTCGTCATCTACCACGAATTGAATTCTAAAATAGTCCAAGCCATCTAGCATAAACCTATGATTGCCCATGGGGAAGAGCTTGTACTTGGGCCTGTTTTCACGCTGGTAATACAGCTCGGCGCTTTCAACCCAGACTTTTCTGGGACCATATTGGCCGACATAGTCCTGCAGCTGACTCTCCTCGACGGTGACCGGGTTCAGCTTAACCTCCTTGCCATCAATCGCCCATTGCATTTCAGCCTGCCGATCGGGGTCGTCGGTCCTCTCTTTTAGCTTCTTTAGAGCCTCCAGATGAGCCACATCCAGTGCCTTTTCCTGAGGCACCTCGATATGAGGAGTCACTCCCGTCCCCTCCCAGTTAGTTCCCGTGATTGGATTGACTGCCCGTCCATACGGTAGTGACATACCGACGTTCAGGTTTTCAAAGAGTCTTATGTCGATAGGGTGAGCTCCGCCGCCAGTTGTTTCGCCGACTATGGTGGCCCGCTTCAAGTTCTTGAGATTGTAGGTAAATTCCTCCGCGCCGGAGAAGGTGTAGCTGCTGGTGAGCACGTAAAGATCGACATCGGTCATACGCGGTCCTTGCACGCATGCCTGGGTCCAAAACTGCTGCGTCGAATCCGATTTGCGAATATAGAAACTGTTAAGGTGAACCGGCTCGGGAAAGAAGTAGCTGGTGATAAGCTGGATCATGCTGGGACTCCCCCCGCCATTTTGACGCAGATCGAAGATGATCGCATCCGTATAGGCTAAGAAATTCATGACCGCAATTGCCGTGGGCCCAGCATCGGTGGCCTCGGAAAAGCAGCGAAAATCGACGTAACCAACGTTCCCCCCCAGCAGCTTGATCTCTTTGAAACAGAAGTTATCCCGACGCCTCTCCTCAAGCTCGCGCTGTTTCTCTTCATCCGTAAGCGTATCAGCCTTGAACCGGGCCAGCATCTCATCAGGTACAAACCTTACCCATAGATGCTTGTCGTGGCTTATTGCCCCAAGGTCTTCGGTCAGCTTTTGGCTGAAATCGTTTAGGCTGGTGATGTCCTGGTAGGCCTTCTTCTTGTATTGCTTGCGCAGGTGCTTCTCCATCTCTTTAGCCACATCGGGAAAGACATAGACCTCGTTTAAAGCTTGGGTCACGCTATCTATGATCTCGGCTTGCGTTCGGGCATCAATCCTCCTCTCTTCAGAATCTGGCCCGGCCGATTGTGCGCCCACGCCCGGAGGAAGTACTACAACGAAAAACAGCAGCGTTATCAGGAACACTGATATCCGCGCTCTCACCGAGAAATACCGCAAAACTTCGCCGGTAAAAAAGAGTGCTTTGTACATAACACCTCCTGGTTAAAGATTTTTATGGTTTCCTTGTCTTCAAATTCAAGCTCATCGCTGTTGATTCACGACCATACTCAGTTGCCCATGGCTGCGCGCCGGAAACTTTGACGAAACCTAACGAGCGATAGAGGCTATTTGCAGCGGTTAGTCGTGGGCTGGTTAACAAAACCACTTTCTCGGCGCCTGCCTTTTTCGACCGCTTGATCGCCGCAAGTGCGAGTTTGCGTCCTACCTGTTGGCCACGCGCTTTCCTGGCAACCGCCATCTTAGTCAACTCATAGATATGATCATTATGTTTAAGTAATGCCGCAGTTCCGACGATTTTCCCCTTAAGCCGGGCAAAAAGAACAGATCCTCCGGGTTTGATAACCTTTCCATAGGGATCGGAAAGGATTTGTTCATCCGGCTTCTCTACAGTAAAATATTCCTGCAGCCACTGGCGGTTCAGTGACCTGAAATACCGTTTGAACTGCGGCTTATAATCGATGATTTCAACTTCATCCAGCTGGCGCCTCTTGATCCGGCGCATCACCCGTTCATGCATCCCGGTTTCATTCAACGCATCTTCGAACCGACCGAGCGCGGGCAAAAAATCGGCGCCGGCCTCCGTTAAGACCTCATCGGCGGCAGCTTGAATGTCCGACCACACGGGTTTTAAGGTTGATATTGCGGCTTTTCCTTTTTTGGTCAGACGCAGAAGACGCTTGCGGTCATCTTTCTTATCACCAATAGATTCCAAAAGTCCTCGTCGGGACATCTCGCCAGCAATCTGGTTGATCCTCGGATGGCTGAAGCCAAGCTCCTGCGCCGCCACGGTTACCGACACCGCGTCCGATTCTTTTAGAAGGTGGAAGAGCGGAAACCAGCGTGGCTCAAAATCGACAGACTGTTCCTGGTAAATACGGCGGCCATCTTTATACAGCCACTCAGTCAAACGCCTGAATCGGCTGGCGATGGCCAAAGTTCCAAGCTGCCTGATCAAATCCATGCGGAAAGCTCCTTAACCTCCAACTAATTTGCCGTCCACTAATTTACGTAAGTACTTACGTATTTACCGTGAAAAAGTTGCATTTTTTCCTACGAGTCCGAGGCTTTAATTAATGATCCTGGCGGAGGGAATCGAACGCTGGTTCCTTTGAACATGCTCCCTCTGTGCAGGCTTGGCCATCACTCGCTCAATTGGCTCGTTATGTTTGGTTCATCTGCTGTGCCCGTAACATGGCGTGGCCAAAATAATTTGAAAATTCGAGGCGATGCTGGCTTAGGCGGGATGCCGTCTTCGGCCTGATCGTCAACATGCCTGACCAAGACGCTGTTCGATGTCAAAAAACAGAGTTCCACCTCCGTGAGCAATAAAATCGAAGCGATCCCAAACCGTTTTTACCACAATTCTATCACCTTTACATTCCCGGTCCGATTACAGTATGCGATGTTTGCGTCAAGCCTGGCCAAAGAGTCGCCTAACCATGCCGATAATGTTAAAGAAACAGTTGACCTTTAACCTTCAGAAAGAGGGGCATTATGTCTTTATTCTTAGAGGTAATCGAGTGGATGAATCCGAACGAGAATGAGATGATCCACAGGATTCCGGAGAGGGGATCTGCCGAAATAAAGCTGGGTGCCCAGTGTGTGGTCAGAGATAGCCAGACGGCCGTCTTCTTCAGAGATGGCAAAGCCTGTGATGTGCTGGGGACTGGAAGGCATACTCTTACTACTTTGAACTTGCCCATTCTTACAAAGATTCTTGCCATACCCTGGGGATTCAAATCGCCTTTCAGAGTTGAGGTTTACTTCGTAAATCATAAAATCTTCACCAATTTGAGGTGGGGGACCAAAGATCCAGTGGCTTTCCGCGATAGTGAGCTGGGCCTTGTCCGGTTGCGCGCCTTTGGCGCTTACACTACGAAGATCGTGGAACCTTTGCTCTTTCTGAACACCCTGGTGGGAAGAGAGCACGCTTACGTCACAGAGCAGATTGAGGACTACCTAAGGCAGGTCATAGTATCGCGGATTAATGATCTTCTGGGAGAAAAGCTGGATTCCATATTGGAATTACCTCAGAGGTATCAGAAACTCGGAGAAGAGGCCAAAGAGAAGATCAAGAATGAGTTCGAGAAATATGGGATGGAGCTTATAGATTTCTACATCTCCTCCATCACCCCTCCGGATGAAGTACAGCGCATGATAGATCAAAAGTCGGGAATGAAAGCAGTGGGCGATCTGGATAAATTCTTGAAGTTCGGAATGGCTAAGGCTTTGGCGCAATCGGATTCAGGAGGTTTTGCTCAGGCTGGAGTGGGAATGGGGGCTGGAGTAGGGGTGGGTGTGCTGGTTCCAAGCCTCATATCTAAAGCCCTGGCTCCGGATCAGAAGGACCTCAAATATGAGCCTCTTCCAACAATAACCTGCCCTAAATGCGGAGCCGATACACCCGAGCAGTCCAGATTCTGTTACAAATGTGGACATCAACTGGTAGTTATCAATAGATGCCCAAAGTGTGGAAAGGATCTACCAGCTGAAGCAAATTTCTGTATGGTGTGTGGATTTGACTTGGCTGAAAAGGCGAAATGCAAGAAGTGTGGCACAATTGTGCCTCCCGGAACCAGGTTCTGCTTTAATTGCGGAGAAAAAATGGAATAACCAATGCAAAGGTTAAAGGTATCCACCTCCTGCTCCTCCTGCGGAGCACCGTTTGAGCTGTTAGAAGGTGCTAACGTTGCCAGATGTCCTTTCTGTGGTCTTCCTCTTCTTGTGCAATCGCAAAAGAAGATTTTGAGATACTATCTTGAGCCGAAGTTCAATAAAAAGTCAATCTCATTTCTGGTCGACAGGTTCAGAAAGGAAAAGGGATTTTCCCTACCAAAAAGAATTGACGAAATCAGGCTTCTTTATCTTCCCTTCTGGAGATTCACCGCACAAGCTTTCTATACCATAATCAAACAACCGCAATTTTTCTTACCCCCGGCAAACTTACCAGAAGAGCCGAAAACCGAAGAGATCTTAAGCAAGGAGTGGGATGTCAACTTCACAGCACACACGTCTAATAGTTTCGGAATAGCTACATTGGGAATGAGGCCGGATTGGTTAAGCCTAAAGATTTTGACCGACAAAAGCAGTCTAGGAAGGCGTGAAGAAGTCTTGGATATGGAAATGAACTCATCAGGCGCGAGGGAGAGAGCTTTAAAATCTTTGAATTTCTATCTGGGCAGAAAAAAAGCACCGGAGGATGAGTTGGTTCTGAGACTTCTGGAGGAACGGCTATCATTAATCTTTTTCCCGTTATGGGTGGCAAATTTTGTTGCCTCTGAAGGAAAAATTCACCACATAATCGATGGAATAACGAAAAGGACTCTCAAGGAAGGCCCGGGTTACTTTGAGTTGAAAAAAAGTCAGGCCGAAGACGTCGAGAGATTTAACCCTCTCAAAATAGTACCCCATCGCTGTCCCAACTGTGGCTGGGATTTACCGGTTACTCCTTTTCATGTCGTTTTCCCCTGTGGTAATTGCAGAAGA
>LJVD01000098.1 GCA_001304225.1 candidate division Zixibacteria bacterium SM1_73 | reverse complement strand
TGCCCGCGGTGAGAGAGAGGGCGAATTGAGCAATTTGGCCTTTCGAATAGATTTAAACGGTCGGATCTCCAATCAGATTCGGTACTCTTTTGAGAAAACTCATGCTGGACCAAAATATCTTGGTTACTACAATGACGCTGATTATACGAGGGGTACGATGACCTTTCCCATTTACGGCAAGCTACGAGGAAATCTCTCTTACCGCTCCACCAAAAATAATCTGGATATCGACTCTACCAAAGAGACAGCTAACCGGGAAAAATCTTACCAGTCAAGTATCTCCTATTCTTTTCCTTTCGGCACGAATATTTCTTTAGACTATAGAGATTTAATCAGAGGAGATGACGCTTTACCGGCAAATTATAATTATAGGGAAAAAGCATTGAGATTAGGAGTAGCACAAACCTTAGGCAAATTCAGCCTTCACACTCACATAGAAAGAGGAAAATTTGAAGATATGCTTTTGGCTATCACCAATGATAATTTGGAAAGATATAATTTTTATGCTTCTTTTCGGCAAAGTTACACACAAACCTATAGTCTTTATGCCAGAATTGGACACAGCAGTTTTACCGCGCACCCGGAAAGGACAAAAAGTGCAGGTATTTCCGGTTCCTGGAGGATCAAGGACAACATTTCTTTCAAGCTAAACTATCAGAGGGACAACGCTGGCTCTGAGACAAGCGAAGAGAGAGACAATGTTTTCTCCACTTTTACCTATACCTTCAAAAATGGCCATGCCCTGGTTTCAAGAACTCAATGGTCTAAGTATGAACAGAAGGAAGAGGAGGATTTTTCGTTTCTCGCAATGTATACCATTCCCTTAACGATTCCGGTAAGCAAAAAGAAAAGTATCGGAGTGCTGAAAGGCAAGGTTTACGATGACGAAAAAGCACAAAGACCGCCAATTTCAAAAGTTATTTTAACCGCCAATGAAGCAACTGCAATAACCAACCAAAATGGAGAATTTATCTTTCCTTCCCTTAAGTCAGGGACCTACTATTTAAGGGTGGACAAAAGCTCCATCGGACTTAATCGAATTGCCACCGAGAAGCTGCCTATTATAATGGAGGTAAAAGGTGGAGAAACCATAACCATTGACATTGGTATAGTAACTTCATGTAGAATCTCAGGTAGGGTGGCAGTGTTTGCCGCCGGTTCGGTTGAAAATTTTGGTGACCAGGATACGTCGATTATTTTTGGGAAAACGGCGTCTCCCCAGGATATGGAAAAAATCTTCTATCCTGAACGCAAACAGCCAGCACTGTCCATAAAACTCCTTAAAACAAAAGAAGCAATTTCTGTTTCTCCGGATGTCTCATTTGAGATGAGATGCTTTGAAGGAAGTGAAAAGAGAGTATATTTTTCCGGAAAAGAGGTTCTTTTAGAAGCGAGCCCTGAAGGAATTATTTTATCTGACGGGGAGGAAGAGAAGTTTGAGGAGAAAATAGAAAGGGTAGTTTTCATCCCCAAGAACGAAGGGTTCTGTTTTTCCCTGAATGGGAAAGATTATCGGGGGATACTGGAGGTGATTTTCGCGGCTGAAGACTCGTCCCTTTTGGCCTTAAACCGGTTGTCGGTGAAGGATTGCCAAAAAGGGGTGGTCCCTTTTGAGACGGAGAACCAGGGTCTATCTGAATTTGAAGCCCTTAAAGCCCAGGCAGTAACCGCTTCAAGTGAAAGTCTGTTTTTGATAGGCCCGGGTAAAAAAGAGGGCATTGAGAAGGATGATCTCAGAAAACCAAGAGGATTGGCTAATACCTTAGTAGAGATCACCAAAAAAGAAGAAGTTTTGAGGCAACTTACAGATGAAAAGGGTGGATTTTCTTTCGAAGATATAAGACCCGGCAAATGGAAGTTGAAAGTTTATGACTATGATCTGCCTGTCCACCATTACCTTGAGAAAGAAGAGTTTCAAGTTGAATTAAAACCAGGAGAAGAAAAGGAAGTTTCGGTAAGAGTTTTACCTCGCCTTAGACCTATCCAGATTATTGACGAGGGAGAGATAGAGCAAGAAAAGAAATGAAAAATTTGCGTCCACTGGTGCGGTATGTTTGAGCTATTCTCTGCATGAGAAAAAGATGCGAAGCATTCGTGCAAACGCCTTACATTTTTCCCTGACTTTAGTGTAGGTAAGCCAGCCAGGCTTTACCTCGAGGTTCACTTCCTGAAAAGATACTTGCTGGCTGGAAATTTTTCCCGCAGAAGATCTTTGTCAAACTCATCCCAGAAATTTAATCTCATAAGAATCAGAAAATACAAAACTAAAAATACCACAAACTCCAATCCTATGAACAAAACACCGGCGAACTTGTTGTTGGTCAAAACGATCGCTTCACTTAGACGGTTGAATAGATACAAAATTGCTGTTACCAAGAAAGCTCCGGCCAATGGTTTTTTGATCCAGTGCCAAAGATTTCTCACAGGTTCTTTTGTATACCCATGGAAAAGATGCAAAAAGTAAAGGGAACCTAAGGTAAGAGAAAAACCAGTTCCCACTAAGACCCCATAGAAGCCAAACTTGATTATCAGAATCAGACTTAAGCTGAAGTTAAGAACAGACATCAAAATCCCATACTTCATCTCAAACTCGGGTTTTCCCATTCCCAGAGCAATGGAGCTTGCCACTCGCATTATCAGATTAAAGAAATAGCCAAAAGATAATATCCTGATCACCGAGGAGGCCAAATCATACCCTGGTCCCACCCAAACATTGACGAGCATTTCCGAACTGGCTACTATGAAGAAAAACAGAGGAGCGCTGACCGCAAAAAGATATTTGGAACCTCTATAATATAGTCTTCTCAAGCCCTCTTTATCGCCTCTGGCAAAAATCTCAGCGGATGCCGGTACCAAAGCCGACACCAACAAAAGCGGAAGCCTTCGGATGGCACCGGTGATCTTGGAGCCCAAGTCATAAAAAGTGACCATTCCAACTGAGAGAAAATAAGTGATTAAAAGCTTGTCCACTTGAAAGCTGACCAATTGGGATAGACGGCTGATCTGCAGCTTGATCCCGAATCTAAGAAGTTCAGAAAACATTTTTCTTTCAAAGAAAAATGGATTGAAAGAAAACTGAGGGAGAATCTTTTTGGCGATGGAAAAATCGATTACAGTCTGAATCCCCCACATTATTCCAGTGTTGATCATCAAACCCTTTAGCCCGTATCCAAATTCCAAAAACAGTATGATTCCCAAGGCGTAGGGAATGGTTAAAACCATCGCCACAATATTGGTGAGTTCCATCCTCTGCAGCCCGGTCTGGACCGATCCGAAGACAAAGGTGGCGTTGGATAAAGAAAAAATAACCACTCCCCAAAAAAAGACAAAAGTTATCTCCGGATAAGTGGAGGGATCAAGCTTAAAGAAGATCAACAAAGGTTCAGTGAGAAATAAAGCTGTAGGGATCAAAATGAAGGCTAATCCCAGGCACAACAGAAAACCGGTGTTGATCACAAAATTTACCTTGGAGTAGTCTTTCTGCGTATAATATTCCGCTATGTATCTGACATAGGATCCGCCCACTCCCAAATCAAGAAAACCTATGTATCCGACCAGACTGGTAAGAAGTGCCCAGATCCCATATCTCTCCACTCCCAACCGACTTACCATATAAGGAGTGAGAAACAGGACGACCAAAATCCCCCAGAATTTACCTATTGTATTGTAAATTGTATTCTTTATTATCTTTTCGGAGATTTTGGGGGCTGGCTGTGTATCTGAGGGATTTAGGTACGTGGTCAATGTCGAAAGGCTTTTTATATTGTTGGCTGATTAATACAAGCGTGTTTATTTCTCATATGAAGCCCTCCCCTCTCCCTTTCCCTCTCCCCCAGGGGGAGAAGGAAGAGTGAGGGGGGAAATGAAGTGGACCGTAAAAAGATTCTTTCCAGTTGTATTAGTTTTTTCCTTAATCGAAAAGAGTCTTCTCAATCAAGCTGGTGAAGATATGACACATGGTGATATGAACTTCCTGAATTCTTTGAGTCCGCTGAGATGGAACTACCAGGGAAAAATCTACTAACTTCGCCATCTTCCCCCCGTCTTTTCCGAGAAGTCCTATGGTTCTCATTTGTTTCTCTTTTGCCTTTTCTATCGCCTGGATCAGGTTGGGGGAGCTGCCGCTGGTGCTGATACACATCAACACATCCTCCGGTCTTCCTAATGCCTCAATCTGACGGGAAAAAACCTGTTCGAAGCCAAAATCGTTGGCGCAGGCAGTGAGGACGAAGTTATCACTGGAAAGTGCAATGGCGGGAATAGCATTACGGGTGTAATCTGAAGACAATCTCACCACTAACTCACCTGCAAAATGCTGAGCATCCGCAGCTGAACCACCATTACCACACAGTAAAATCTTCCCCCCATTTTTTATGCATTCTGCCAAAGCGTGGGCAACTTCGACTATCTCTTCCGAAAGCTTTTCTTTAACCTGATTCTTCAGATCAATGCTTTCCTGAAACTCTTGTTCAATTAAACTAACCTTTTCGTCAGTCTTGACATACATATTGATTCCCTTCACTTGTGTCTAAGCATTGGGTTCGTCTGGATCAAAAGAACCACTCATGTGGTAGGATGATTTGATCCGTTCTTCAGCAAGTTCTGGCTTTTCATCTATATGAATTGCCTTAGCGAATTCTTTTATGATGGAATCGTCTTTTTCCAAAGCATTTCCGATGACCACAAAACTGGCTCCGTTTCCAATCTTTTGATAAGCAACCTTCGGTTCTTTTATTCCCCCACCCACTATTATTGGAATAGAGATGAAATCCCTGATTTCCCTTATCACTGTATCCGGGACCGGATTTTCTGCAGCATGAGCTTTGGCTATATCTGGTTTGTCTTTGGGAATTGGTTGGGTGTCGCTCATGAATTGTACCGAGGTGGCTTTTCCTGACTCTATGATCAGGTATCCGGTGGGGATGGGCTCCAAACCAAATTCCTTTATCATCGGGGCGGCTTTCACCTGTTCACCTATCAAAAGATGAGGATTTCTTCCGCTAATCAAGGAAAGAAACAAGATGGCGTCAGCGTATTTGGAAACCTGATTGGCGTTACCCGGAAAGATTATCACCGGAAGACCTACATTTGACTTTATCTGTTCTATGGCTCGGTCAAACCTGCTGGACAAAAGAAGGCTTGAGCCTACCAGAAATCCATCCGCACCTCCTTCTTCAGATTTTCTGGCTAATTTAACAATCTCCTCTATCTCCAATCGATCTGGATCCAAAAGGACCAAGAAACCTGCTCCTTTTTCCTTTTTGATATTTAAGAGCTTTTGATATATTGACATATGACCCGAACCATTTACCTCACCCCCTATCTCCCCCTCTCCACATTTGTGGAGAGGGGGACAAAGGGGGAGAGGTTTTAAATCTGCCCAATAAATTGGGCAACTACCTTATCATTCTTTTTATCTCAAGATTCTGCGGACAATCTCCGGTAAGCTATCTAAGGCTTCATCAAGCTTTTTTAAATCCTTTCCACCTCCTTGAGCTAAATGGGGCTTACCGCCACCTGTTCCGTCGGCGATTTTTGAAACCTGTTTGACCACGTCTCCTGCTTTGATCCCTTTGCTCTTTATCAAATCATCCGTCACGGTTGCCACAAAAACGATCTTGCCGTCAATGATTCCAGCCAGAACCCCGATAGTGGATTTAAGTTTCTCTCTGATCGTATCCGCCAACTTTAAAAGATCATCCCGTTCTTCCACTTCTGCCTTGTGGGCGATCACTTTAATTCCGCTTACATCTATAGAAGCTTCGGCTAATTCTTCGATTTTGGTCTTGGCAGATTCTTTCTGAGCTTCCTTGATCTTCTTCTGCAAAAGCTTGTTAGTTTTGACCAATGTTTCAACTCTATCTTTTATATCCTCTGGACTCGATTTCAAGATAAAGGCCAACTCATCTAAAATCTCTTTTTGCTTTTTCACCAATTGGTAAGCTTTTTCGCCGGTAACTGCCTCTATTCTTCGCATACCTGCGGCGATTCCGGTTTCGGAGACTATCTTGAAAAGTCCTATTTCCCCTGTCGCCTTTACATGAGTTCCTCCACAAAGCTCCCTCGAGTAACCGTCTACTTCTATCATCCTGACCACATCGCCATATTTCTCACCAAATAACGCCATTGCTCCTAATTTTTTGGCCTCCTCGAAAGACAAGTCTTTATCTCTTACTGGTCGATTTTCCCAGATTGCTTCATTTACCAAGTGTTCCACTTTGTCCAGTTGAGCCTGATCCAAAGCTTTAAAATGCGTAAAATCGAACCTCAATCTATCCGGAGCCACCAAAGACCCAGACTGATGCACATGATCTCCCAGAGTTTCCCTCAGAGCTTTATGCAGAAGATGAGTGGCCGTGTGATTTCTTTTTATGGAATTTCTTCTTTTGATATCAACTTTGGCTAAGACTTTCTTGTTTAAGACATCATTGATTTTCCCCTTGGTCAATTTTCCGATATGGATTATGGCGTCTCCTTCCTTCTTTGTATCCTCCACCTCAAATTCGAAGTTGTCAGCAGAGATCACTCCGCTATCGCCAATCTGCCCCCCGGATTCAGCATAAAAGGGCGTTTGATCTAAGATCAACATAGTCTTGTTCGGTGAATGAAGAACCTTAGCTTTTTCCTCAATTTTCTCATATCCTACAAAATTGCTCTTTTCCACTTTATCTGAAATTACTGCATCCGAGCTGATAGTTTTCACAAAAGTTCTTGATCTTTCTCTCTGCTCTTCCAACAGCTTTTCAAATCCTTTTAAGTCTATTGACAATCCTTTTTCCTGTGCCATCACCTGGGTCAAGTCTAATGGAAATCCATAAGTATCGTAAAGTTTGAAAACGTCTTCCGCAGGTATCACCCTTTCCTTACTCTTTAAGACTTTTCCAGCCACTTTTTCAAAAAGCTCCAATCCCAAATCCAAAGTCTCCTCAAATCTCTCCTCTTCAGATTTTATCACCAGAGCCACGTGCTCTTTTTTTGCCATAAGCTCCGGATAGACCTTTCCCATCATATCCACCACTACGCTGGAGAGCTGATAAATAAAGGGCTTGTGCAAACCTAAAAGTCTTCCGTGCCGGGCAGCTCTCCTCAAGATCCTTCTTAGCACATAACCTTGTCCTTCATTAGACGGAATAGCCCCATCAGCTATGGCGAAAGAAAGCGCACGGATGTGATCAGCCACAACTCTAAAGGATTCCTCATGATCCGAGCTTTTATAGCCAAGTCCGGAGACATCCTCGGTTTTTTTGATCAATGGAACAAAAAGATCGGTATCATAATTGGAGTCCACATTTTGCATGACCGCAGTCAGTCTTTCTAATCCCATCCCGGTATCCACCACTTTAGCCGGCAGATCGGTTAGTCTCCCCTTCTCATCCCGATCAAATTGCATGAAGACCAAATTCCAGACTTCGACGAATCTCCCACAAGGACAATTTACCCCACAATCAAGACGGTTACACTTGTATTCCTCGCCTTTGTCATAGTGAATCTCTGAGGAGGGACCGCAAGGACCAACTTCCCCCATCTCCCAGAAATTCTCCTTTTCGTCGAATCTTAGAACCCTTCCCTTTTTTATATCCGTGTTTTTATACCAAAGCTTTTCGGCTTCACTGTCGTCCTTAAAAACAGTTGCCCATAATCTCTCCTTAGGAAGCCCACAAACATCGGTCAGAAACTCCCAAGCCCAGATGATAGCTTCTTTCTTGAAATAGTCCCCAAAGGACCAGTTTCCTAACATCTCAAAGAAAGTGTGATGATAAGTATCCTTGCCCACCTCTTCCAAATCATTATGTTTGCCGGAAACCCGTATGCACTTCTGGGAGGAAGCTGTCCTCTTGTGCTCCGGCACCTTTTTCCCCAAGATCACATCTTTGAATTGATTCATCCCAGCATTGGCAAAGAGTAGAGTGGGATCGTCTTTAGGAATCAGGGATGAGCTGGGATAAATCTTGTGATCTTTTTGCTCAAAGAATTTCAAAAATTTATGTCTAATCCGGTTGCTTCTCATTTTCAATTCACAGTCTTTAGTCACAGTGTCCTACGGGAAACGAGCTAAATATATTGTCAGAATCACCCTCCCTGAACCCCCTCCCATCAAAGGGAGGGGGAAAATTTATGATATTTCCTCTTCTGCAAAAGATCAATTCACTCGACTTAGTGCATTCTTTGTGGTCTCATAGGAAAAGCCTCTTCTCAGCAAAAGATTGTACATTCTTCTTTTTGCCACTTGTGGGGCTAAATTTCTGTATCTTTTCTTTATCTTTTCGACGAGATCTGAGGCTGATTTGTCTTCCTCCTGACATAACTCATCGGTTACCTGCTCTATTATATCCTTGCTTATTCCTTTCTTCCAGAGCTCCTGTTTGAGCAGCTTTTTGCCTCTTGGTTTATAAGCTAATCGGTCCTTAACCCAGCAGGTGGCAAATTCCAAATCATTAATTAAATCAAATTCCTTTAATTTGTCAATTGTAGCGTCTATAGTCTTTTCGTCAAATCCTCTCTTCTGAAGTTTTTCCCTAACTTGCTTCTCTGTCCGTCTCCGGAAGGACAAGAATTTCAAGGCAACATCCTTGGACTTTTTCTTTCTTTCTTCTTTTGTAATCTTTTCGATTTGTTGAAGGGTTAAGCTCTCTCCTTTTTTTAATCGGGATTTATATAAAACCTCTTCATCCAACCCAAAGGCGAATTCCCCGTCGATATAAACCGATCTTCTTTTGGGATTTCTCTTTTGAACATCTATTTTGGTAACAATTCTTTCTTTCATAAGGGCTAAAGCTAAACAGGTTGTAGTTGTAGTGGTAGAGCTTGCCATGAACCATACGCTTCAAGGCTTGCTCGACCTTTTGGCAAAGTAAACTTTGCAACTACAACTACGGATCAATCCCGAAGGTTGGCTTTCGCTAGACACTGGATGAATCAGGAGAAATCTTACCTACTTTCCTTTTGTCTTGACCAGTTCCTCTTCTGCCTTTGCTTTTTCCCCCGCAAAGTGGGATCCTTCGGACAAAAATCCCAATGTTTCTTTTAACCTATGCTCGATCTCCTGAGCGATGTCTGTGTTTTGGTCCAAGAAATTCTTGGCATTCTCCCGTCCCTGCCCTAATCTTTCATCCTTGTACGAGAACCAGGTGCCACTTTTTTCGATGATCTTGTGCTCGACCCCCAGATCGACCAATTCTCCGGTCTTGGATATGCCCTTGCCGAAGATTATGTCGAACTCTGTATTCTTGAAAGGGGGAGCCACCTTATTCTTCACCACCTTTACCCTGGTTCTGGAGCCGGTTATCCGATCCCCCTCCTTTATGGAGGCGATTCTTCGAATGTCCAATCTCACCGAGGAGTAAAACTTGAGTGCCGTTCCACCAGTGGTAGTCTCCGGATTGCCGAACATCACCCCGATCCTCATCCTTATCTGATTGATGAAAATCACTGAGGTTTTGGACTTGCTGATAGCTCCTGACAGCTTCCTCATGGCTTGGGACATCAACCTGGCCTGAAGCCCCATATGTTGATCACCCATTTCCCCTTCTATTTCTGCCTTGGGAACCAAAGCCGCCACCGAATCTATGGCAATAACATCCACTGCCCCACTTCTCACCAGAGTCTCGGCTATCTCCAAAGCCTGTTCCCCTGTGTCCGGCTGGGAGACTAAAAGGTTGTCAATGTCCACTCCCAAGTTCTTAGCATAGCTTGCGTCGAAGGCGTGCTCAGCATCTATAAAGGCGGCTATACCTCCCTTTTTCTGCGCCTCTGCCATTGCATGTAAGGCTAAGGTGGTTTTACCTGAGGCTTCCGGTCCGAAGACCTCGATTATCCTTCCTCGGGGCACGCCGCCCACACCTAAGGCCGCGTCCAGTCCCAAGGAACCCGTAGAGATAACGGGAATTCTTTCCCCTAAGGTTTCTGCTCCCAACTTCATGATAGAACCTTTGCCAAACTGACGCTCTATCTGGAGCACCGCCTGATCCAAAGCTTTCCTTTTTTCCTCCCTATGGGTTTCACTTCTCTCAACTTTTCCCTCTGCCACTTTATCTCACCTCACTTTCATTAGTATAATGATTCCAATCTGTACTTTGCAAAAAGATTTGACTATTTTTAAATGCGAGACACCTCGAGTGACACTTTGAGCTGAGATTCAGTGTCGAAGGAAGCCTCGGTGCGAGGCAGGTCTCGCTACTCCAAACCTGGATTTTGAACTTCCAACAACCACCTTCAAGTAAAGCGAAAATTGAAAGTTTTACAATTAATCTAAACATGAACAAGTCCTATTAGGAACGGGGCTTGCCCAGCACCGAGCGTTGAGCACAAGATGTCCCTCTCCTAGCTCTTCCCGCAGGGCGGGATCCAGTTTCAATCCTACCTGATCAAAACCATTTTCTTCGTTTCAGTAAAGTCCTCGGTTTCAAGCCTATAGAAATAAACACCACTGGCAACTTTGTCCCCTGAATCATCTTTCCCATCCCAATGTACCATTTGCTGTCCCGCTTTCAAATGTTGATCCAGTAAGGTCCTGACCTTTTCACTTAAGACATTGAAAATCTCAATTTTGACCGGTCCTGATTTGGAAAGCAGAAATTCTATGTTGGTGGCTGGATTAAAGGGATTGGGGTAATTCTGCGTTAAGCTGAATCCTCTTACAGGTTCATCTCCTGTTTCATCATCTACATCTGTGAGCGGAGAAGCATCGAAATATAAATGGTGAGAAGTATTAACATACAGAACAGCTGAGATAATTGAATTATCTGTGTCTCTTATGGTGTAAGCTTTCTGATGCGGAAGAGCAACGGGGTTATAATCGTTTACTCCGCTGTAGGAAGCCCGAAAGACGTGCGGAGAGCTTTGTGCATTTTCTTGGTAGATGTAGCGTATCTGATGAGGTGAAGTACCTTCATAGCGATAACCCAAGGTTAGATCGGATACATCATTCTCCTTCAACACGTGTAAAGATGGGAACACCCGACTGCCACTGGAGGTATCCGTAAGACCCCACAAGGAACTCCAGGTAGAACCCGCATCGGTGCTGTAGTGATAATTCAAAATATAGTGGGGAGTTGGTGAAGTGACCCAGCGGTGATAGAATACCCAGAAAACAGCTTCACTGTCGGGCGAAGTGTGTGAACCGGCAACGACCGGACTATGGCAATCATCACCCGCCCATGGATATTGGCCATCCTGCCAATCAGCAGAATTGCCATAATTAACATTTCTAATAGCATAAATTTTGTCATCATCCGTTTTGCCGGCTACCACCAAATAAGGGCCCCTGCTGTAAGCGATACTCGGTTGACTGGTGATGGGCGTGATCTCAGTAAGATTCTTTCTCTCTGTCCAAGTGGTGTCAAAATTTCTGGAACGCTTGAAGATCACTGAATCCTGATCGGTTTGGTAGACAACATACAGCCAATAATCGGGAAACAAATCCTGACAAACCTCAAAATCCACCACATCTTCTCCAACATCTGAAACATATTTGCCGAAGTGCAGCCCTGTAAGGTCATAAGAATACCTTGCACACACAAGTCGTTTCCCTATTATCTCAAATATATAGACAGCGTCCAAATCTCCTTTTGTCGCGATTATATCTGCTTTACCTCTTCGATCTGAATAAGGTCTGTTGAATTTGTGGTACTGCTGTCTGCAACCACCAAATACAAGGTATCCTTGTCCCCTTGATCCATGCCAAAACCATAAATATGGTTAGCTGGATGAACCAAGACATCACCACCCCACGTCTGGTCATCAGCTACACTTGTCTGGGGAGCTAAAAGGGCAACTGCCAAAATTACTAAGACCAAAACGTAGCGCTTTGGCATATCTCCTCCTCTCACCTTGTTTTTTCTCTTTCCCCTTTGCCACCGAAACTTCTACTGACTTTATGGCTTTACCTTTCAAAGTATAACCGCTTTTTATCTTCTAAGCAACGGTTATTTCTTTGTTATGTTCTATTTGACCAACTACAAGTGGGAATTGGGGTTGAATTATTGACGGACTTATTTTCTCTCCTTTAATTCTTCATTAGATAAGATTTCGCAAAAAAAGAGGACAGCTGACAGCTATTTTTTAAACGCGAGACAAGTCTCGCTACTCCACTAACTACTTTCAAGCAAAACAAAAATTGAAAGTTTTGCAACTAATCCAAAAGGGGTATCTTTTTAAGTGGCGTATAAATTGCACCCGCGGGATGTAGCTGACTTTTCATCACCGTCACTTCGTTTACCTCAATATCCTCCGTCTCGAAATCTGCCGACTTCACCAATTCTACTAATTTTTCTATATTCTTTGGAGACTTGACCCTCCCTATGGTAAAATGGGGTGAGAATTTTCTTTTCTCCTTTGGGTAACCTATCTTTTCCATCTCGTCTTCGATTTTGTTTGCCATGTCTGAGAGTTCCTCTCCACCCTTTCCCGTTCCAATCCAGATGACCCTTGGTCTTCGGAAATCTGGAAATGCTCCCATCCCTTTCAGGTTCATTTTGAAGCTTTTGGCGCCTTTCAGGGCCAATTCGGTAGCAGAGAAAACTTCGTCTATCTTTTCCTCCGGAACCTCACCTAAGAATTTTAAGGTGATGTGTATGTTACCTGGCTTGACCCAGGAGACGAAAGCATTGGTCTTCTTAAGAGGGACTTGCAGCACCTCAATCTGTTTCTTAATCTGTTCAGGTAGTTCGACCGCAATAAAGGTTCTCATGATGATTTCCCTAATATAATGGAAACCTGAGGGTTTCCTCCACATTTTTGAGATAAATCAAGAAAAATGTAGGGGAAAGCTTTAGCTTTCCATCTTAAGTTTTAGATTCATTTTATCAAGAACAATCTTACCATATTCAAAGCCGCCTGGGCTGCCCTTTCTCTGTTGGTCAGCCTGTCTTCAGCAAACTGAAATTTTTGAGCGAAGGAATCGTTTTCATGAGCAAAACCGATGTGGACTAAACCCACCGGCTTTTCTGGTGTTCCGCCAGTGGGACCTGCTATTCCTGTGGCGGATAAGCCATAATCGGTTTTAGCCAATTTTCTCACTCCCTCAGCCATCAGGAGCGCCACTTCCTCGCTGACTGCACCGTATTTCTCGATCGTCTCCGGGGGGACTTTGAGCAGCTCCATTTTTGCTTGGTTGCTGTAGGTAACGACTCCCCTTTCGAAGTATTTGGAACTTCCGGATATATTGGTAAACTTCGCTCCTATCAAGCCACCGGTGCACGATTCCGCCACAGCTATGGTCTTTCCTCTCTCTGAAAGCAGGTCGCCCACTACCTCTTCCAAAACCTGATCATCGGTGCCGTAGATATATGTTCCCAAAATCTCCCTTATCTTTTTTTCAAGTTCTTCGATTTTCGCCTCCCCCTCCACTGCCTGTTTGGGGGTTACAGTTAATCTGATATCCACTCCCCCGTAGCTTGGAAGAAAGGCTATCTTCACATCACCTTTAGGATCGATCAGACCTTCTATCTTTTCGTAGATAGCAGATTCTGGGATACCGGTGGTTCTAAGTTTTCTGTGAATAACGAAAGTTTTAGGTTTATCAGATCTCAAAATCGGTAAGACTTCACTCTCCAGCATCCATTTCATCTCTTGAGGAACTCCAGGCAGAGCAAAGAATAAAGTATTCTCCTCCTCAATGAATATCCCCGGCGCCACTCCCCAGCGATTGGCCAACGGCTTTGCGCCCTGAGGAAGGAGGGCCTGATTTTGATTTATCTTGGGCATCAACTGGCCGCGCTTTTCAAATGACTTCTCGATCTCTTTTAAAATCTTCTCATGAAAGACCAACTTTCTTTTGAACACTTTGACTATCGCTTTTTTGGTCAGATCGTCCGAGGTGGGACCCAGTCCACCTGTGGCGATTATAACATCAGCACGAGACTTGGCAGCATCAAAAGCTTCGGCTATTCTGCTTACGTCATCTCCCACATTGGTGGAAAATACCACCTCGATCCCTTCTCCGCTCAATTTTTCTGCTATAAAGGTGGAGTTGGTATCAGCGATCAATTCCAAATGCAAAGAGTAAAATTAAGAAATACAGTTGAAAATTCAAGATTATAAAAACCAAATTACTTGATTTCACAACACATCTACCAAGACAGTAAAAAATCAATTTTAAATTTTGGATTTTCAATTTTGAGCTTATTCATCTTTGCATTAAAGATCCAACATAGTAAATCAAATGTAAGGTCACATTCGCGTATATCGCCGCGACCACGTCATCCAAGGTCACCCCCCATCCACCCTTTAGTTTTTCCACCCCTCTTGCCGGAGGAGGCTTGATGATATCAAATGTCCTGAACAAGAAAAATGCAATCACATACCATTTTATTTCCTTTGGCACAAACAGCAAATCTTCACCAAAGATCTCCTCTCCTTTGGTCGCAGACCATATGCTTATAAAAAACAAACCGATACTAACAGGTAATAATATACAAAAAAAAGAAGGAATAAAAAACCAAATTATTCCTAATGTAATCAGACTCCCAAAAGTTCCCGGAGCGAAGGGGAAATATCCCGCAAAAAAGAAAGTAGAAATTAGCTTGGCTAAAAATTTACTTTTCAATATAATCCTTTTCTTCTATAGGGGAATGCAAAACAAAGTTTTTGCACTCCTTAAAACACCTCTTGACAACCAATAGGGATTCGGCCTGAAGAGCATTGGTGAACGAACAAAGGAATTACTTAAGCACTCCCTTTAACAAAAACGCATTTTTAATCAGATAGTCTATTCCAGTCCCTACGGTCATCAGCATGGTGAAAAACACCATGGCATCGAAAACCTCATAGATCGAATCAGTGGTCAGGATGCTCCAATTATAGCCCAACGGTAGGAGGGTAGCTTCAAGATTGATATATATCAATATGATCGCTATCACCGTCATCTGACAGGCTGTCTTCCACTGAGCCAAAATAGAGGGCAAAATCACCACGCCTTTATAGGCAGCTATGCTTCTCAAGCCGGTTACCAAGAATTCTCTGACTACGATTATCAAGATCATCCAAGCCCGCACATAACCCAAAGCCACGAAGGAAATAAAGGCGGTGGAAGTTAGAATCTTATCGGCCAAAGGATCCATGAACTTGCCAAAACCGGTAATCACCCCAGTCTTTCTGGCTAAATATCCATCGTATAGGTCAGTTAGAGCGGCCACGATGAAGATGAACGTTGAGAAATAGCGGGAGTAAACATTATCGACCAAAAAGAAGATCATGAATATGGGGGCTAATATTATCCGGGTTATGGTCAACTTATTTGGCAGATTCATCTGTTGGTTGCTACGCTTCCTTTAATCGTTGATCAAATACGCCTTTGCCTTCAGTCTTTCATACGATGGGTTAAAGCTACCTGCAAATTAGTGTGCATCTGCACGCTTTCTGAATTTTCTCAAATTTAACGGAAAACCATAGCTTAGTCAACAGATTTCTCCAACAAAAAAAAATCGTCCTTGCGGGCGATGCATATACGTTCATACGAATTGGTGCAAAAAACTCTTTTATATTTCAGGGTGATAATATATTCTAATGAGATTTCACTAAGCTAAAATCATAGGCAGAGGTCTTAGCTCTCGGCTGAGAGGATCTAAGGCAAATCCCAATGCCTCTAAGGTGATTGTGCCTAAGAGTGTGCTGTCTCCTGATTCGCCGAAAATAACCGGCGAAGCCCGTCGCTTTCCTTGATATTGGAATAGAGCATTTCCTATTTTTCGTTCGATTGCTTCGCCATTGGCTAAATTAAAAGTCACTTTCGACTCCGCTTTAATTCCTAATTTAGACAAAACTTTTTCAGATACAACTGAATATAAAGCGCCTGAATCGACCAAGAATTTAGCTTTCGCCATCTTTTTCGGGCGACCCGGATTCGCAATGCCCACCTCAATATAAACTAGACCCATGATTAGCTCTTTTTTCATTTGAAGATTAATCATACCTCAGCATTATAGCTTTACGATTATTAAACCTAATTCAAGGGCGTGGTTTAGTCAACGAATTCCTCCTTTTATTTGCAGAAACGTCTGAAAGGAATATGACGTGCATACTGACAATATAATTTTGTCCTTACCCGTGTTCTATTTTACTCGCTTTGAGAACCTCAGCCAGGAAAAAGTGAAGATGGTGATACCGAAAATGATCATAGCCATTACCTGCGGATAAAGAACGTCAAGAGACGCTCCTTTCATCATTATGCCTCGCACGGTGGTCATAAAGTAGCGCAGGGGGTTTAGGTAGGTTAGGTATTGTATGGACCGGGGCATGTTGGCAATGGGGGCAAAGAAACCTGAGGTCATTATGGCAAAGATGGCAAAAAACCAGGTGAGAAACATGGCCTGCTGCTGGGTGGTGGAAATCGTGGAAATGAACATGCCCGTCCCCAAGGTGGTGAAAAGAAATAGGAAGGATAGAGCATAAAGTAATCCCCAACTGCCGGCGAATGGAATCCTAAACCAGGTCACTCCCAAAAAAAGAGCCACCGACATCTCCAGAAAACCGATTAGGGCAAATGGAATTGTTTTGCCCAATATCAGGGCTGTAGCCGAGATGGGCGTAACCATCAGTTGCTCTAAGGTGCCGATTTCTCGTTCGCGAACAATAGCCATCGAGGTCAAAAGCATGGTGATCATGGTCAAAAGCGTAGCCACTATGCCCGGTACCATGAAGTATACCGATTCCCCTTCAGGATTATAGAGCCGTTTTTGTCGCAAGGTTATGGGCGGAGAGAAACCAGTTACCCTTTCGTTAAACTGCCGAGTTATGACGTTAGCATAACCCAAAGCGATGGAAGCTGAATTGGCATTGGTGCCATCGACCATAAGACCGATTTTGACCTGCTTGGATTCTTGAAGCTTTCTCGAGAAACCACGAGGAATTATCAAAGCGACCTCATATCGGCTTTCCCTAAATCCACGTTCAGCCTCAAGCAAGGAAATCTCGGGAGTATCCGTGATAAAGTATTCTCCGGCAGAAAGGGACCGCACATATTCACGGGAGAGCCCGCTTCTGTCGTCGTCATAAACCGCCGTAGATATCAACTTGACGTCCGTGCTGGCGACATACCCCAGAAGGAAGAGCTGAACTATAGGCATCAGAAATACCATGCGCAGCATATTGGAATCGCGGATGACCTGCAAGAATTCCTTTTTCATCAAGGCCAGTATCGTGCGAACCATGACTTACCCTATCTTCAATTGAAATCTTTTGGAGGCTATCGCCAACAGCACAACTGTTAGGACAACCAAAAAGGCTGCCTCTCCCCAGAGCACCGACATGTCAGAACCCTTAAGCATTATTCCTCTGATAATTCGGATAAAATATCGGGCAGGCACTATATGGGAAACATACCGCAGGACGGCAGGCATGTTTTTTATCTCAAATATGTAACCAGAAAGCATCACGGAAGGCAATACTGTGACCAACTGAGCCATCATCATAGCCACCTGCTGGGTGGCCACTAAGGTCGATATCAAAATCCCCAAAGAAAGAGCGGCAACGATGTAGATCAGCCCGAAAAACAGAAGCAAGGTCACCGAACCTGCAAAGGGGACACCGAAATGTAATACCGCAAATACCAAGATCAGCACCGCATCCAAAAGTGCCAGGGCGATGTAGGGAATGACCTTTCCGATAATTATCTGCCGCGGTGAAACGGGCGAGGTCAAAAGTTGCTCCATGGTGCCGGTCTCTTTCTCCCTGGCGATGGTCACTGAAGTCAGAAGAGCTGAAATCATCATCAAAATCACTGCGATCAGGCCAGGAACAAAAAAGTGGGATGATTCCAAATCTGAATTGTAGAGCACCTGCTGGGAGATGCGAACGCCCGGCAATTCAAAACCGGAGGGCAATCTATCTTCAATGAACCTCCCCATCACGATACGCGAATAGCTGGCAGTTGCGGCCGCTACATTGGCATCAGCCCCATCAATTAGCATCCCCAGCTCATACTGGCTGAAATTGGTAACTGCTTTGGCGAACCCTGATGGCATGATCAGAACTGCGTGGGCCTGGCCCGATTTCAATATTCTTTCCGGATCCGAGAGGATCGGAGTTGTCTCTGGTTCAAGGAAATAGCCTGAATTATAGAATTTGGCAACCAACTCCCGCGAGTCAACAGTCCGGTCGAAATCCAAAACCGCCAACTTGATGTTCTTTGTGTCCAGGTTGATGGCATAGCCATAGAGAAGGGTCATCAATATGGGTATAAGAATAGCGATCATTAAAGAACGCGGGTCACGAAGGATATGTCTGACTTCCTTTCGGGCGATGTAGCCAACTTTATCCATTGCCACCCTCCTGTGAGATCAGGGTGATGAAGGTCTCCTGTAGATTCGGCTGATCATATCTCGCTATCAGGTCCTGCGGTTTGCCTACTTCTATTATCTTGCCCTGGTGCATTATGGAAATCCGTCGACAGAATTCCGCCTCATCCATATAATGGGTGGTAACAAACAGGGTTGTACCTTCGTCGGCCAAGCGGTACAAGATTTCCCAGAAGCGGCGGCGGAAGACAGGATCGATGCCCGCAGTCGGCTCATCTAAGAATAATATTTTCGGACGGTGTAGAAGTGCGGTTGCCAGTGCCAGACGCTGACGCCATCCAACCGGAAGAGACCCGGCCGGACGATTTGTAAATTCTGATAGTCCCAGAGTCTCTGTCAATTCTTCCATCCTCTTTCGTAGATCCCTACGTGGTATTTGATACACCGAACCATAGAACCAAAGATTCTCGTCTCCGGTAAGGTCTTGGTATAACGAGAATTTCTGGGACATATACCCGATGCTTTTCTTTATTCTTTCAGTCTCCTTATAGATGTCAAAACCGCCTACCGATCCGGAGCCGGAAGTTGGCAAAAGCAATCCGCAAAGCATCCGAATGGCTGTAGTTTTGCCCGCACCGTTAGCCCCCAAGAAACCAAATATCTCTCCCTTTTGGACGGTAAGACCGATTTCATCCACCGCTGTGAAATCACCGAATTTTTTCGTTAGCCTGTCGATAACTACTGCGTTTTCCATGTCTTAGTTGCCCATAAACTGGATGAAAGTATCCTCTAACTCAGGTTGGACCGGCGTAATTAAGTCCGGGTCAATTCCGATCCGACGAAGATCGTCGTGGTATTCTTCGATGGTGTGGCTTCCCCTTGTATAAATATGCACTGAAGCACCAAAACGCCTTGAGGTTATTCCCTCAATTTTGTTCAACTGCTGCATGCGTTCGGAAGTGGGAAGCAGGTCTAATTGATAGACTTGGCCAACAAACTTTTGCACCAATTCTCCCGGCGTCCCCTCGGCCATTTTACTTCCTCGATAAATGAAAATGACTCGATCCGATAGCTCTAGCTCGTCTATGTAAGGGGTAGAGACAATAATAGCCGATCCCTCCGCCCTCAAGTTTTTGAGGATATCCCAAAACTGACGCCGTGAAAGAGGGTCAACGCCGGTGGTCGGCTCATCCAATACAAACACCTCAGGATCGTGAACCAGAGCACAAGAAAGTGCCAATTTTTGCTTCATTCCCCCTGATAGGGCACCGGCATGGCGATTGTGAAACGGACCAAGCCCAGAGAACTGGTAAAGTAGTTTTTTCTTCTCATCGAATTGCTGACGCTTCAATCCAAATAAGCCGGCATAGAAATAGAGGTTTTCCTCCACCGATAGGTCAGGGTAAAGAGAAAATGTTTGGGGCATATATCCCAGAAGTGGCTTTATTTTCTCGAAGTCACGGGATACATCAAAACTAGCGATTTTTATTTGGCCCGAATCATACTTAATCAGACCGCATACTGCGCGGAAGATGGATGTTTTTCCAGCACCATCAGGTCCCACCAGTGATAGTATCTCACCTTTGTTGGCAGAAAAACTGAAATTGTCCACTGCCTCAAAGGGGCCATAAGTTTTGTATAAATTGCTAACCTCAACTATGCTCATTGTATCTTAACCGATACCGGCATACCTATCTTCAGGATTTTCTCCGGATTGGGAATGGTTATCTTTACTGCATAAACTAAATCCGCCCGCGCTTCCTTAGTCTGCACATTCTTGGGTGTAAACTCTGCCTCATCCGCAATCCGGCTCACCACACCATCAAGCGGTTTCGTCCGCCCATCTTGAGGGTCAACCTGGGCATGACCTCCCAAACTGATTTTGGTCAGGTCTTCCGGGGGCAAGTAGACCTTTACCCAGACAGTATCAAGTTTGGCGATTTTCACCAGAGGTTTGCCCATCCCGATCAATTCACCAGCATCGACAAATTTGCTTGTAACCACACCCGATCCTGGTGATCTGGGGAAACAGTCACTCAACTGTTTTTTCAAAAGTGCAATCTCAGATTCAACTTTCGCCAATTCGGCCAGGGCGGACTGATAGGTGGCATCAGCTTGTTTTTTGGACAGAATAGCCCGCTGGTAGGCAGTCTCTATCTGATCGAAATGCTGTTGGTTGATCGAACCGGATTCTATCAGGGAGGCGACCCGACCATATTCCTTCTTGGCAAGACTTAGATTCTGGGATGCTTGCTCGATGTTCAAAGAAGAAATCTTCACCTTGGTTTCTGCCATCTGCCTTGCGGCTCCGGCCTGATGCGAGCGAAGCACAGTGGTAACCGTGTCGATTTCTCCAATCGTATCACCTTCCGTTATAAAATCACCTTCGTCGAACCTCATGATCCTAAGTTGTCCTGCTATTTCAGATGACACTACTATTTCGGTCGCTTCGATAAACCCCGATCCTCCAGGAGGGAGGTTGTCCTTCCCACATGATACAATCATCAGGCTGGCGATCAACAGACGCAAACAAACAGTGAATTTCATTTTGCAAAACCCCTTAAATTTTTGGTTAGCTCGTGGCACAAAAATATTCTCCACTATCTTTTGATGTTCTTCACAGGATCAAACGAAAAAGCTTTGCTTTTGGCCAATCACACGGGTCCCACATTTGATACGAACCACTTGGTTTATACCAGAGACGGGAAAAGACCAAAAGAGGGCAAAAAATGATTAAACTGCTATAAGAAATTCAATCAAGAGAAGCCAACTGTGGTTTTCCAGAGAGTTTCTCACCCCCGCCTTTGGCGGAATCTTCGACTTGCATTTCCTTTTCTTTGAAGAATCTATTTAAATCCCTAAAGGTGATCCACGCCCCCACCGCCACCCCAAGATAAGTGACAAAAAATCGCCAGAGGATGGCAAAAGCTGGAAGGAAACCTACCGGAATGATGGTGGACATCAGGGAAACTGAGCTAACCTCTGCTATTCCACTCGCCCCAGGGGTGGGAGAAAAATAGAGAAGGAAAAACTGGATGACCTGAAGATAAATGACCTGTATCAGTTCAGCTTCCAAGCCCAACCCTTTTACAACTACATAGGCAATCAGGTATTTGTTGAGATAGATCATAATGGTCAAAACAAAACTTATGAAGAGGATCAGCTTCTCTTTGTAAATGAAGTGTCTTAAGTAAAATCGAAACTGAACCACCTGATCCTTCAATTTCCCGGCAATCCTCTCTCCCTTTTCTTTGTCTTTTTTCCATATTTTCCCGGTGATCTTGGCTAACACACGAGACAAAAAACCAAGCGCCTCCGGCTTAAGCAATATGAAAGTTGCTAAAATTGCGAATATGGAGAAAATCAAAAAGCTATATCTCACCAGATAGGTGATGCCACTCGAGAATACACCTTTTTTAGTGAAAAGAAAGACCAATAGAAAGGAGATTAGAAAAAACAAAAGCGAGGAAAAGAAATTAATCAGGCTGACCGACATAGCCCCCGAAAAAGGAGCACCTCTGCGGGTCAGTATATACAACTGTGCCGCTCCGCCGCCAGTGTTGGAGGGGGTGACCGCAGCTACGAATATGTTGGCCAGATTGGCTTTAATACAATCAAGTAAACTGACTTTCTTTAAAACCTCCTTAGTGAAAAAAACATGAATTCTCAGACCGCCCAAAAAGAAGTCCACCAGCACCAGGAATAAAGCTAAGAAAATGTAATTTATTTTAAATGAAAAAAGAGCTTTAAAGCTCTCGGTGGTGGTGGTGAAAAAGAATACAATGGCAAATCCCAAGAGGCTCAAGAGGACAAACAGCCGGAATCCTTTGATAACGTGCTTTTTGTCGAAGATCAAATCCATGGTTTGATTACGCCCAGGCTGGCGAGTAGTCGCACGGCTGGAGCGTCTGCCCACTGATCATTAATTATCACTTCCGCTTAAACAAGCCATATGGTCGGTCCCTTTATAAGCAAATATTCTCCCCAAACTTGATCTTATTCCATTCCAGGTATAAAAACACTCGACCTCGCCCCGGCACCCATACCAACAACATTTACA
>LJVD01000007.1 GCA_001304225.1 candidate division Zixibacteria bacterium SM1_73 | reverse complement strand
CTCCGGAAGAGATCATAATTGATAACCTTCCCCGGACAGAACGAATCGCAGAGGAAATTATCCTGAATTATGATCAAGCTCAGAGCTGGTACCCGAAGGATGCAAATTCAGGTAAGGGACTTTATGATTTCGTCATTATCACCCTGGATGAATTGACCTCTTCGGTGACGCCCTTGGTGAACTGGGAGGGTTCCAAAGGCAGAACCGTTGAAGTGGTGACCACCACAACGATCAACTCCAACTACACCGGCTATGATCTGGCTGAGAAGATGAGAAACTTCCTCAGGGAGAAATACCCTTCCGGTGAGTGGGGCATAGAAGACGTGCTTCTGGTTGGTCATTACGACGATGTCCCTATGCGCCGCTGCTGGCAGGATTTGGGATATGGGATGCCGGAGACTGATTTATATTATGCTGAGCTCTCCAAACCCGATAATCAGTCCTGGGACGCTGATGGGGACCATCGATGGGGTGAGAATTCTGACCCAATCGATTTTTATTCCGAGGTAAATGTCGGAAGAATTCCCTGGAGCGGCCCTGCGGATGTTCTGCATATCTGTGAAAAGTCTGTGGCTTATGAGCAGAACACCGACCCCGCATTTAAGAAAAACATTCTCCTCTTGGGCGCTTTTTTCTGGCCAGACACTGATAATGCAATATTGATGGAGTTAAAGGTTAATCAACCTTGGATGGCTGATTGGACCAAGACACGCATGTATGAGTGGGGCCACTCCATGTTCCCCATGGACCACGACCTGACGTATGTTAACGTACGATCTGTGTGGTCGTCCGGCCAGTTCGCCTTTGTCAACTGGGCTGGCCACGGCTCACCTTATTCGTCTCACATCTATTACGGCACGGGCGAAGCCTTTGCCTCGACTTCCACCTGTCCATACCTCAACGACGACTATCCAGCCATAATTTTTGCCGATGCCTGCAGCAATTCTGATACTGATTATCTTAACATTGGTCAGGCCATGCTAAAACAGGGCGGCGTTGGCTTTTTGGGTGCCACAAAGGTGGCATACGGAATGGGTGCCTGGAACGATCCGTATGATGGCTCCAGTCAGTCATTCGATTACTTCTTTACCACCTCCGTCACTTCTGGAAATTATACCCAGGGCCAGGCTCATCAATGGGCTTTGAGACACATGTATACCAATGGGCTATGGTACGCCGTAAAATATGAGATGTTTGAGTGGGGAGCATTTTGGGGCAACCCCAATCTGTCCATGTCCAATGTCAACAATCCGCCACTTATACCGGACACACCATCTGGAATAACTCAGGGAGAGCCGGCAGTAGAATATGATTTCTCAACCAGCACCACAGATCCAGAGGGAGACAACATATTCTATTTGTTTGACTGGGGGGATGGCAGCGATAGTGACTGGCTGGGTCCATACAACTCCGGCGAAGTCTGTATAGCCTCTCACACTTGGGATAATCCTGGTTTATACTATGCAAAAGTAAAAGCTAAGGATGCATACGATCACGAAAGTGATTGGTCGGATTCTTTGTCCTTGGCCATATATATCTGCGGCGACTCCAACAACGATGAATTAATCAATAGTGGAGATGTTGTGTATCTGATTGACTATTTATTCAGAGAAGGTGAAGCGCCAATTCCATTCTTGAATGTAGCTAATTGTAATGGCGATGAGATCGTAAACGTTGCAGATGTGGTCTATCTAATCGACTTCCTGTTTAAAGAAGGACCACCGTTGGGGTGCGAGTAGTCAACAGGTCGGGATTCAAATCACGACAAAAAGAATCTAAAGCCCCAATACCCGCTCATCGGGATTGGGGCTTCTTTTTTTCTCAAAAAGGTGTGAGTGTATTTGGCTTTCTACATAAAAATTCAGCGGGCCTCAATTAGATGGTCTGAAATTCTATGAGTTAAGTACCAGCCCCAATTCAAACGTTATCTATCAAAATATAAGGGAGGAAAAATGCTTTTAATTTATCCGACTCGCAATTATATTATAATATATCTTGGACGGTTTGTATTGTTTATTAGTCGTAGGAAGGTAATTTGACTATCAGCAATGTCATGAAAAAGAGAAGCAAAGACAACTTCAACGATTTGATAAAACTGATGTCAAAGCTGAGATCAGAGTATGGTTGTCCCTGGGATAGAGCCCAGACCCATAAATCTCTTTTGCCTTATTTGATCGAGGAGTCCTATGAGGCATTAGACACCATCGAAGCAAGAGATGACCAAAGATTAAAGGAGGAGTTGGGGGACTTGTTGTTGCAGATAATCTTCCATGCCCAGATAGCCAAAGAGAGAAAGAAGTTTGATATCTATGAGGTGATAGATAATCTATGCAAGAAACTGATTGAAAGACACCCACACGTATTCAGAGACAAAAAGAAATTACCTCCAGAAGAAGTGCTAAAAAATTGGGAGCATATCAAGCTCACCACCAGTAAAGCAAAGAACAAATCAGTTCTTTCTGGTCTTCCTCGCCATTTACCAGCATTGTTGAAAGCTTATAGGGTACAGGAAAAGGTAGCCAGATTTCACTTCGATTGGGAAAAGACGGATGAAATATTTTTGAAAATGGAGGAGGAGATTAAAGAATTAAAAAAGGCACGTAAGAAAGGAAAAAAAGAGAATATCGAGGAGGAATTAGGAGATATTCTGTTCTCCTGGGTCAATCTTTGCCGCCATTTAAAGATCAATCCCGAATTCGCCCTAAGAAAGACCATTGACAAATTTGTGAAAAGGTTCCATTATATTGAAACACGTCTAAAAGAAAAGAAGATTTCACTTCATGAAGCTGGTCTTCCTCTTTTGGATTCCCTTTGGGAAGAGGCGAAACGGTCAGCGGTATGAACCGTATGGTTCATACCAGCGGATTAAGGGGATAAGTTCGCTCCATCCGCTAAATTCGTTTACACCTTTTTTAAAAACTCTCTACCTACTCTGCATACTGCTTACTCTGGTTCTTTCGTGACCTGCCTATAAACCCTTTGACGCAAGTATTCAGCATCGTATTATTCAAGTGGTTGATTTACTTTGTCGATGATAAGAAAGAGGTAACAAAGCCAACGATATACACTCCCTACTTTGCGAAATAATGTGAAAAACAGATATTTCGAAACCATAAGTTTATATGATGGAAGCAATTAAGACAGGCACTCAGCATTTGGAAATTAATATTTTAAAGGAAATAGGTGCAGCCGTAAAAAGACTGGGGATGTACCCGCCAGATCATCCTGCATCCATTAAAGCAACTGAAAAACCTTTCCTCACCCTCCAGGAGATGTTTAAGGATACGGATCATGTGACCATAAGCCAGGTGGATGATAAAATCATCGTAAATGGAAAGAGTGTAACGGGTGA
Organism: candidate division Zixibacteria bacterium SM1_73; assembly: GCA_001304225.1. Classification (GTDB taxonomy): domain Bacteria; phylum Zixibacteria; class MSB-5A5; order MSB-5A5; family SM1-73; genus SM1-73. The sequence goes on along the minus strand of LJVD01000007.1, from coordinate 20,874 downwards.
TCTTCTGCCGGAAAGATTAAAGGAGGAATTTCAGGAGCAAAATATAAACAGTCTGAACTTTTTCAACGCTCTAACTAAGGAAGAGTTGAGTAAATTTTTAAACTTCTTCGTCAAACCTTTAGGAAAGAATGCGCCCAAGAGAAGCTTGACCGAATTTCTCGACAAGAATAGAATTCGTTCCATACAAGTGAACGAATTAAGATATGAGCTGGTCTCTGATGGTGAAATGGTGGTGAAATCCGAAGTCCTGGAGGGGGCGGATCTAAAGGTTCAAATATCCAACATCATTAAGCAAAATCCTGATCTGGTTAGAGACATTCTCCTAGATAAGCCTCTTGAGCAGGAAAGCTTCAGAGAGAAATTTGGCACCGAGGTAGACTTAGATCAGTTGGACCAACAGATTCATCAGCAGGTGAAAAATCTCACCGACGATCAAGTGCTGAGCCTTTTGGCCTCTGAACTTGAGATTACTGTGGAAAAATCCAAAGACGAGGATAAAATATCCGTGGCAAACGAGGTAGCGAACCTGTTAAACAAGCTGTTACAGGACCGAGAGAAAAAGAGACTTTTGCCGGAGGTCAAAAGGATTCTTTCTAGAAGTGGCGTCTTAGAAGAGAAGTATTTTGACTTCATCTTTGACGAGAAATGGCTTAAAAGTCAGACGGTCTTAGATGAGCTGGTTAAGCTCATAGATAAATTGGGCAAAGAAGAGGTGGATTTCGAGCGGTTTATGTTCTTAGTCCATAGGGTGATCGACTCCGAACAGGAAAAAACCAGGCTATATCCCACAGATAAGCTCCTTTCCAGTCTGGATTCGGAAAATAACGAAACTCGTCGCCTCTCGGCTTTGGCATTAAAAGAAATTTTGAGCCGTTTGATCTCAGGCAAGATGGAATATGAATTCGTATATTTAAAGGATCGATTATATGATAAGATCAAAGATCAGCAACTCCCAGCTCACATTTTTAAGGACTCTACCGAACTGATCAAGATCGTCATCTCGGAACTAATGCAAAGAACAGAATTTGCGGAGGCAAAAAAGATAATTTCTGAATATAATGCCAGATTTAAAGAGGAGGTTTCTTGCCCTGAGGAGATAAAGGAAATCGCTAAGGATTTCTTGCAAGAGGTTAGCGATGAGTCTAACCTTTCCCTTTTGACGAGCCAGCTCAAGGAGGGTCAATCTCCACAGAATACCAAGCTTATCGAAGAAATTTTAGAGTCGTTGGATAAGGACAAAGTAGCGCAAGAGCTTTTACAAATCTTTACCGTGGACGATAGAGTTTCCCGGATAAGCTCACTGAGGATTTTAAGCAAATTGGGGCAAAGCTCGGCAGACGCCCTATCTAGCCTTTTGTCCCACATAAACACTTTCTCAAGGCAAGAAAAAACCCAACTTTTAATGGATGAGCATTGGTATAAAGTGCGCAACGCCATTTATGTTCTAGGAAACATTTCAGACCCATCCAGTGTGGGGGCTTTGGTCAAACTCAACTCTGATCCAGATCCTAGAGTCAGACTTGAAGCCATCAAATCGTTGGAAAAGATTGGCAAAGAGGAATCGGTGGATGCGCTTTTGACCTTTTTGAAAGACAAAGATGATCAGGTGCGGAAGAACGCCATCACCTCATTAGCCACAGTCGGGGAGAGGCAATGCTTAAAGCCTCTCATCGATCACTTTCATCATAATCGAAAAGATAAGCTCTTTACGCTCACCGCCGTTGGCAAAATTGGCGGTGCAGAGGTGATCCGATTTCTTCTGAAACTACTATCTGATGAGGATCCAGGGATAAAACACTTGCCCAACCGGGAAACCGAGGAGATCAAAATAACTGCCCTCAATGTCCTGGGCAAAATTGGCTCCAACCTTTCATCGCCGGCCGAAGTCGACAGTCTGGCAAAAGAGATTGAAAAGTTGGTGAAGCAAAGAAAAAAGGGAGTCAAAGGTCTTTTTGTCAAGGATGCGGTGGCTGAAAAAGCAGAACGCGTATTGAAAATAATGAAATAAAAAATTCAGACCATTCCTTCATCTTTCGCCATTGGCGAAAAGAAAATAGATAATGGCAAATTGTGAAATCGACCCATTGACAAAATCCGATCCCAACTATATTTTTCTTTCGTCGTCTCCTGCGAACTTTTTCTTTTAGGAATTTTGAAAGGCCAAAGTTCTTGCTTTCGTTTGAAAGATTTAGGATGAAGAAGTTAAATTCACTGATAAAAGTCTTGCATTTTTTTAGACCTGGACACAGAAATTTGAGGTCTGATAAGTCTGTACTTGGGAATTTGTCTATCTTACGCGTAGACAGATGTACCCCCTCTGTCATTCTCATCCCGCCTCTGGCGGGAGAAGAATCTAAAAACCAGTTGAAAATCTTGCCAGAGGTGCGAACCGAATGGTTCACACCAGAGGCGGGGGTGCTTCGCCCCGCTGAGCACGACAATCGAGTGACCGAAGGTTTATTCCGGCGTCTTACTATAAATGCAAATTTACGTAATTTGTTCAGATGCATAAAGGTCCCGCTTCTAACTTTGATTCTCCTTTTATGCTCTGCTCCGGCATTTGGACAATACTATTTCGGAAAGAACAAAATTCAGTACACCGATTTTGAGTGGCAGGTTTTGACTACCGATCACTTCAACGTTTATTTCTATCCCGAGGAGAGAGAGGTTGCGGAGATTGCGGCAAATTATGCAGAGAGAAGCTACCGATTTTTGGAAGGCAAATTCAATCATCATATCAAAAAGAAGCTCCCTTTGGTCATCTACAGCTCTCCTAACTATTTTGAACAGACCAACGTAATCCCCACCCTTCTGCCGGAAAACGTGGCCGGCTTCACCGAGTTTTTTAAAGGAAGGATGGTCATACCTTTCGATGGCTCCTATTTCCGGTTTGGGCGAGTGATCGGGCATGAGTTAGTACATGCCTTTGTTATGCAAAAGATCCCTTACGTGATGAAGTCGCACCGGAAATATAACTTTTCAGGTTTGCCTTTATGGTTTGAGGAAGGATTGGCTGAGCATTGGTCTAAAGAATGGGACGCCGAGGCAGACATGATGATAAGGGATTTGGTCATCTCAGGAAGATTCATAAAACTTGAAGATATCCCCCAGATCTATGGGAGCTATTTGATGTATAAGATAGGAGAATCTTTCTTGGATTTTTTGGAAAGAGAGTACGGAGAGGACAAAATCGGAATGATCTTCGAGAATTATTGGAAAGGGAAAAGCTTCAGTGAGGTTTTTGAAATAACTTTTGGCAAAAGTTTAAGGAAGGTTTGGGGAGAATGGGAATACTTCCTTAAGAAGAAATATTTTCCCCAGATAAAAGATAGCGACCTTCCAGACAAAGTCTCCACTCAACTCACCTTCGATGGAATAAACATAATGCCCGAGCCCCTATCTTTGGAGGATAAAGAATGGGTGGTGTTCAAGTCCAACAAACTTGGCTATTCCACCATCGGCCTCATGTCACCTAAAGGCGAGAAGAAAAAACTGATCACCTTGGTCAAAGGCGAAAGGTCTCCTAAATTTGAATCACTCCACCTCATGAAAAGTAAAATAGAGGTTTGCCCGGAGGGGAAAATCGCCTTCATATCCAAAAGCAACGAGAATGACGTTTTGTATGTTTATGATGTCAAATCAAGAAAGATCCGAAGCAAAAATGGTTTCGCCAACTTAACCGGTCTCTCATCGCCCACTTGGTCCCCCGACGGTAAAAAGGTGGTCTTTGTAGGCGTAACCAAGGAGGGATATTCAGATCTTTATTTACATGACTTTGAAACAGGGCTTTTGGATCAATTGACTCAGGACCTTTATGAGGAGACGGATCCTCGTTGGTCGCCGGATGGGAAATATATTGCCTTTAGTTCGGATAGAGGAGTTTTCGGAAAAGTTGGCTCTTCAAACCTTTTTCTCTTGGATATTTCTGAAAATGAAATCCAGCCGTTGACCTTCGGACCACATCAGGATTTATCCTGTGACTGGTCTCCTGATGGAAAGGGTCTGGTTTTTTCCTCGGACCGAAATGGAGCTTATAACCTTTATTTTCTATCTTTGGATTCTGGACCAGATACTTCAGAAGAAAAAAATTCTTCTCAAGCCATCCAGCTCACCGACCTGATTACCGGAGCATTTGATCCTTCCTTCTCATCTGATGGAAAGACCATTTATTTCTCTGCTTATCAGGGATACAGTTTCCAAATTTTCAGGATGGCTTTTCAAGATTCCCTGGGCAAGATCACTGATTTTTCTTCCGATACGGGTTTGATCGCCTCAAACCCTCAGAGGTCCTGGCAACCGGAAAAGATTGGAGGGGTCCACCAAAAGGGGGTAGCGAAATATAAGAGGCGGTTTTCCTTCGACATTGCTCAGTCGGTGATCTCATACGATGCAGTATATGGGACCGTAGGGGGATTTCAAATGGCTCTCACCGACATGTTAGGCAACCATCAATTTTTCTTTCTGGTGGGCAACTCCGCCCGCTCAAAAGAGGATTTTCTCTCCAGCATTAATTTCGGGCTGACCTACTTGAACAAAACCCATCGCATCAATTATGGGCTTGGATTTTTTCACCTCAAGGATGAGTATTATGAAGAATATTATGGCTTCTACGATGAGAGACAATACGGCGGTTTGGCTTTTGCCAGCTACCCATTATCCAAATTCAAAAGAGTGGAGGTCAGCTTATTCTTGAGGGAATCTGACCGGGAATACACCCCCCAAAGAAAAAGGAACGCTTTCCTTTCCACCAATTACATCTCCCTGATTTTGGATACCAGCATCTGGGACTTTGTAGGGCCCATTGACGGCACCAGGTTCAACTTAACTTTGGGATTAACCATGAATTTGAGCAAATCTGAGGCGTATAACAAACTTTTTCTCTGCGATCTGAGAAAATATCTCCGGCTGAAAAAGAACAGCTGTTTTGCCATAAGAATGTGGGGGTTTTCCTCCAGTGGGAAAGAGCCTCAGAGGTTATATCTGGGCGGAAGCTGGTCTTTTCGGGGTTACGATAGAAGAGCCTTCTATGGTCGACATCTGATTTTGCTAAGCAATGAGCTGAGGTTCCCTCTCATTGACAATCTCTCTATAGGTTTCCCCATCGGGAAGCTTTCCTTTCAAGCCATCCGGGGAGCTTTGTTCTTCGATGCCGGGAATGCCTGGGACGACAATTTCGAAAGACTTCATGGGAGCTTCGGTATTGGTGCCCGGGTCAGTTTGGGATGGTTTATCGTTTTGAGGTTCGATGTGAGCAAAAGGACCGATTTTAAAAAGATTTTTAAAGAGACTGATTTCGACTTCTTCTTTGGCTGGAGCTTTTGAGATTAATAGACTAATAGAAACGCACTAAAGGAAAACGCAAAGGCAGCCCTTTGGGCTGGAGGCGAGGGATCTACCTATGGCATGAAGCTCCGAAAAAGTTAAATTACAAGAGAGTTTGCTGGAGTGTCCCGCTTTAGCGGGACCAGAAACTTCCTGAAAGACAACTATCTATACTTGGTTCACCTAAAGGTAAACACTCCAGATTCTCTTCAAGTAGCTTTTCGGAAATTATATGAAAGAAGGTTAAGAAAAATGTCAGGAGATCTTGTGCGTAAGATTCTGATTTGTTTATTCAGCTTTTTTCTTCTACTCTCATTGCTATCTTGTGCCCACAGATTCAAGCTAAACCAGAGCAGATTCCTTCATTCCGGAGGGTGGGAAAGCTTCAGAGGAAATGATAGAAATACAGGTTATGTTCCTGAGCCGATAGATATTCCTAACAAGCTCTTATGGAGCCTTGAGACTAAGAAGCCTTTAAAGTCTTCTCCTATCATAGCCCAGGGCGTTTTATTCATCGGCTCTTTAGACAAAAAATTACTCTTTGTAGACGCCCTTTCTGGAGAAGATTTGGGTAGGCGTAAGATCTCCACCTCCATCTCCTCCTCTGCTTGCGCAGGGGACAGCATCCTTTATTTTGCTCAAGACAAGGGAGACGAAACCTTCTTTGCTTTGAATCTTTTAACCGGTGATCTTTTATGGAAAGAGAAATTGGGAGATATTTCTTCTTCGCCCCAGATATATCAAGACCAAATCTTCATCGGCTCAAATTCCGGCTTGTTTTGGGCTTTCAACAGATTCACCGGAGAAAAAACTTGGGAATTCAAAACCGAAGATGCCATTGTATCCACTCCTGCCTGTGATGGAAAGTTACTGTTTTTGGGATCAGCTGATGACCATTTATATGCTCTGGATAAAGAGAATGGCGAACTGAGGTGGAAATTTCAAGCTGAGGGGAGCATCTACTCCTCGCCAGCGGTGAAAGTTGAAAATCCCGCCAACGGTATGAACCGGATGGTTCATACCAACGGCGGGGACGACAAGGTCTTTTTTGGCTCTGTGGACGGTCATCTCTATGCTCTAAAGATCAAGGACGGCTCATTCATCTGGAAATTTAAAACCGATAGAGAGATATATTCCTCTCCCGCAGTTGCAGACAGTTTGGTCTATATTGGATCGAATGACTATTTTATGTATGCAGTGGATCAGACAACTGGCAAGCTTCGATGGAAATTCGAAACCGGAGGGATAATCCACTCTTCCCCCATAGCCGTTGGCGACAAGCTTTTCTTCGGATCCTATGACGGCAACTTTTATGTCCTGGACAGATTCTCAGGCAAACTCTTATGGAAGTATCAGACTCATGGAATGATCTCCTCATCTCCGGCTTATTACCATGGAAAAATCTATATCGCCTCCGAAGACAGAACTCTTTATTGCTTTGGCTTCTGACCTTTCTTTCTCCGGGGTGTCAAAACCCCAGAGTCTGTCAAAAAATGTCATTCTGAGGCGTCAGCCGAAGAATCTCAAATCTGTATCATGCTCTAGCAGGTAGGTCAGGTGCCTTGAGCACTTGACACCAAGATAAGTTCTATGAGGTGTCGGAACCCTGTTCTGACGCCATATTTTTATCAGTTGTAGCCTCTGGTCTTGTCCTCGACGTATCCGTTTAATCCGCTGAATCCGTTGACAGTTCTCCCCCCACTGGCAAAATCACCATAACTTTAATGGTGAAAAGGATAGCTCCCCTGTTTATGGGAGATAAGTATATGATGTATGAACAGAAACTCCCCTTGAGGGAGTCCAAAGTCTTGTAGGAATTCTACCTTGTGCGGAAAAGATGTGCGTATACACTCATACGAGTTTGATATGAACCATCTAATTGATAGCGATCCACAGGATCAAAATTCGGACGACCAAAAAGTCATAGACCCTGAGCTTTGTCCAAGGGAAGACCCTAAGGACTTGAAGCTCTTAGAAATATTAATCGACAAGAGCATTAAAAGATTGGAAGACAACTCCTGTGAGCCGAGAATCCAGGATGCCCTAAAAGCTATCCAGCTTAAACAGAAAGTGGTCAAAACTTCGGAAGCCGAAAAAATCTTTTGGAATGAAATAGAAGCAATAAGAAGAGAAGAATTACCCAAACTTTATCCTGAGCCTAACGAGCCTACGAACCTGGAAGCTCAAATTCTGAAGACCATCATAGGGCTCAAACATCAGGTAAAAAACGGCATTCTTCCGGTTAAAACCATTACCGACGCTTTTAATCAAGAAAGATCTGAACAAAGCCAGTCTCAAGACCCAGAATTTGGGCTTACTTATCACCGAATTGGCAGGCTCCTTTCCACCATGGGATTCAGAAAGGCGAAAACACAAGGCGGAACCTCCGCCATCATCTGGGATCACAAACTCCTTTCTCAAAATGCATTTTCTAACTCACAGAATTCCTGCCCGCAGGATGGCTGAAAAAAAATCCAAAACAATCGCCAGTAAGGTCAGTAAGGCCAGTAATACCAGTTTCGCAGGTCCAGCATCTCCGTCCCAGGTTAGCAGCGGACACCTTGTCCGACCACCCTGCTACACTTTTCTCGGAGCTCTCTGAGGGCCGGCTTAACGCTCTAAGAATTAGAATATAAGTGACGCTCCTATGCCCCAGGCGGTTCCGCCATATTCCTCACCATACCTCATGGTGGTCAATTCAGGTTCTGCTGGTACCCAATCAGTTTTATAATAATCGGTATATTCGGTGACATCTTTGATTTTAGAGAGCAAAATCAACCTGCCGGTTATTCCCAGAGAAACAGAAGGACTTAGTCTACAAGCAAAGCCAACAGATCCTTCTGCACCCGGGGTGGCAGCAGTAAAATGACTCCTCCAAACGTTCTTCCGAACATCCCCTTTCTTCCAATGTGAGTATTCCTCCACATAGGTATTAATTTGGGTAATTGTATGAATTGCATGAAACACGTAGGCACCTAACCCAAGTGCAAAATTCAGACTGAATTTATCCCGAATTGGATTCTGGTAGCTCAGCGTTCCAAGAACCGGAAAGATACTTAATTTACTCTCTTTTTCCCCAGACTGGGAAAAATATCGACTTAATCCCCCTCAACAAAATCCAGGAAAACTGATAACACCCTTAATATCAGGAGTTAATGTTGGCAGATTCCAGGATTTTTCATAACCAGACACGGGAAGAGACATCCCCACTTCTATCCCAGCGAAAAGATGATTGGAACCTATTCGGGCCATTTTGCCTGCTCGAAGGCTCAGAACTGAAAAACTCATGTTTTCCTGTCTTGGATTTGTCTTAGAGTCGACTCGAAGACCCTTCTTATACTTGATACTCAAAAGCTCGTAGTACAGCTCTCCAGGAAACGATTCGTAGCCAAAACTGAACGCTATTCCACCAGCTTTTGCCTCTCCCATATAGGCCTGGGATATGCCTGGTAAGCTCAATAGCAGAATAACAACCACAAAGATACGCACCTTTGCCTCCTTGATCTCTGGTTTTTCTAAAGGAGTTAAACCATTTTTTGGCTATGGCTACTTTTCTTCGATCCTGATTATCTCAAAGACCACCGGATTGTTGGGATCGGGACAGCAGAGATGACATATCCCCTCCTTTTCCTCCCAGGGGATATTGCCTCCGAATCTTAAGGCGGTGATAAAGGGAAGCAGGGAATGAAATGCCCAGTGACAGAAATCTGGCGGGGGAAAATGTTCAAAAACGAATTCGTCGCCAACCTTCAAATTAAGCGGACACTCCCCGTTTTCCAAAATCTTTATGACTTTCACTTTGACCTTGTATTTTTTTATATCTTTGCCAACCATAGAAGGTAAAAACCTAATTCGCTTTCTTATAGAGCAATCTCCCTTGGTCTCCCTTTAGTAAAGAGGGATATAGGGCGATTTAGTTCTGGCGGAGGTTGAATCCCTGTCCTGAAAGGAGGGCTGGGGGTTCAACCCCCAGCCCAACAAATAATTTTGGTAACGCCCCTTAACGCTCATAGTAATGGCTACTATTCCGAATTACAAAAGTCTTAGGTTTTCCTCTCTTTCTTTTTGGCAGCAGGAAAGAGGATGTTGTTCAAAATCAGTCGATATCCCGGAGAGTTTTTGTGCAGGCTTAAGTCAGTTGGAGGATCCCCCACCCTGTGGGTGTAATCTTCCGGGTCGTGTCCGCCGTAAAAGGTCCAGGTTCCCCTTCCGAAATTACCGTGAATATATTTCACCTCATCCTCTCCTTCGGTCTCTCCCAAGATGGTAACGTATTTTTTCACCAGACTTTTTCTGAAACCAGTGGTCTGACCCATGAACCCCTGCACCACCGAGACGTGATTTTGCACTAGCATGGTTGGAACCGGGTCCAGTTTTGCGGAAAAATCGAAAAGAGTGAAATAATCTGCCTCTAATCCTAACTGGGCTGCGGTCTTATCGGGGCTGGTGTCGATGTTGGAGTGCTCATATTTGTAGGCATCTATTGAAACTTCAAAATCTGTGAAAGCTAAGGACTTGGAATAATCCAGCTTACTTTGACAATCTGGGTCCACCGGGTCTCCATCCAGCTCCTGCGGCACAATGTCCACATTTTCTGCCGACAAGGCAATGTCCATGGTCTCGGTGGCAGAGCACATGGCAAAGACAAACCCTCCCTTTGCCATATAATCCTTAAGTGCTCGGGCCACCACTTTTTTCTCATCCGAGACCTTTCTATATCCCAGCTTTTTCGCCATAAGCTCGCAGGTCAACTGTTCCTGTTTATACCACAGCGCATTTCTGTAAGGACCATAGAATTTTCCATATTGACCGGTAAAATCCTCATGGTGCAGGTGCAGCCAGTCATATTTCTCCAACTCTCCCTTTAGGACCTCCTCATCCCACAGTGTGGTGTAGGGAATCTCCGCATAGGTTAGAGCCAGAGTTACCGCATCGTCCCATGGCTCTTTGTTAGGTGGAGCGTAGATGGCAATGGCAGGAGCCTTCTCCAAAAGCACCACCTCCATATTGTTCTCCTCGATTACCTTATAGATCGATGCAGCCTGAGAAAAATCAATCTGCTCGAATCCTACTCCTCGTAATCTGCACAGGTCCGCAATCTCCTCATAATAATCGGTCATGAATGAACCCCCTCGATAATTCAAAAGCCACTCCACATTGCGCCCCTGCTCCAAAACCCAATAAGCCACCCCATAAGCCTTGAGATGATCGGTCTGAGAAAGATCCATGTGGATCAATATTTTGTCAGCCTGGGAATTAGTTGCAAGACAAAGAAGAAAGAACAAAAAAAGAATTATTCTGAGACTTTTCTTAAACACCGGCTCCAGTTCCTAGTCCTAATAAGGGATATGAACATACTGGTTATCTTAACTTAATTATAAGTTATGATAAAAGTTTGAAATATCAAGTGAAATCTGTGATTTACCATACTATTAGAAACCTTTATCTAAATATACGTAGAGTTAATTCGCTGCTTAAAGAAAAAAAGTGAATCTCTCTTAGAATCCATCTCTATGAAGGATTCTATCAGCCTTATACAATTATTCTGGCAGGATCGAAGTTAGTTTTGTTGGAAAAAACTTGACGGGGAGAGGAAAATCAGTTAAAATGGTTTGAATGAAGACACTAAACAGCTTGAGGCGATGATAAGATATTGGATTGTGTCTTAGGAAAGCTGGAAGAAGGCTGCAGTCGCCTTCTGTGGCACTATAGGTGAAATATGGAATTACTTCCTCTTTTGACGTATGCTGGTTCGTGGGCAGCAATCACAGGCGGCATCTGGGTGCTATTCCAGCAGGCTGAGACTGTTGTAAAACCTGAGGTAAAGGCTGCTATTTCACAGTGGTTACAAAATCTAAACCCAACGACAGCATTTGCTAATTGGCCTGTGACCTTTGCCGCGGTATTTGACCGGATTTTCGGGGAACGGCACTTCTCATGGCACTGCTTTATCAGATCCTGTGCCGCCTCATTTCTGGCTGTGGTGATAGCTACTCTGGTCTGGGCTGCACTGCGTCCCAGCCAATTTACCGCTTTTGTTCAATACCTAAAGAACACTTCATTGTTTGCTGTATTTCTTTTTGCAGCTTTATTGAACTTGATACCCGACTACCTCTCACTTCTTGAGACTAGGTATATCATTCGTTGGATGAGCAAGAGAGCCTCAACGTTTCGTATCTTGGGTCTTCTCGCCTTTGATTTACTTGCGACTGCGGCTATCTTCATCTGCTGGCTTTGGGCCGCTTTTATGCTCGGACGCCTTAGTTACAAGGGGCTATTACGTCCGCCCATACTAATCTTTTTCTCCTCGACATTCTTCACGTCGGTCTGGGTCTGGTTATATGCCGGTTCGGGCTTACTTGTTAAACTGGGTCAATATCTTGGTATAGGCGTCAAAGTTTTGAAGGTTGTTCTGGATATCGAAAACAAGCCGCTTCGTTCTATGGGTTACGTCGCCATTTTGCTTGTGACCCTTGTGTACTTAGTTGCTGCGCCGTTTGTGCTATAGAAAGATGAGAAACAGAACCTTAGCTGTTAGTACTCAAACAGAAATCCACACAGGTGAGAACGGGCATCTTTGTCTGACAACGCGTTTGCCCGTAGCTTCAATCCTCATGTGCTTTATGCGCTCCGCAAACATGCAAGAAGTTAACTGGTGTAGAGATCAAGCAGGCAAAACATGGAAATGATTTTTACTGTAATTGGAGTAATCGCTTCAATTGTAACTATCCTTACTGGATTGTTTCTTGCATTTAGGTGGATCCTACATAAATTGAAAAAACCATCTTCAAGCAAAAAGATCGAACACCGTGCAAAACTCAAGAAGGAATTTCTTCGCAATCTGCCAAAGGCTGACAAACACGGAGTGCGTGGAGAAGCTATTATCCGTGATCTAAAGCGTTTAGACTCATATCCAGATCTAGATAACAAGAATAAAGGGATTTCTCCCTGGTTTAAAGTAGAGCTAAAGGATTTGTATCACCGTGGATTAGAGGCCTTTATCAGTTTCCCGCAAGAGTTGATTATGGAGGGGAAATCAGGTAAGTGGCGCTTTGCGAAGTCTGATGATAAAAAAAACAAAGTATTAGCATATCCTGTGGGTCGAATCCCTTTTGACTGTATCGAGGAAATTGATTGGGAGGGAGATGAGTATTACCCAATTCCACACATATACTGCCAATTTGAGATGCAAGGCGGGCAGCCATACGAAGAGATCGTTTTTTATAGTGAGATGCACGGTTCAGATTATCTCTTTGAAATAAGCGGATTTCGCCCCTGGGACAAGCGGAAGAAGAAACACTTTGAGTTCCTCAAGATTTTCAAAAGATGATATTTCTCCGCTTCATTCTGATGATTTTCTTCACTAAGGAGAAAAATGGCGAGTAGTGGGCACCCGCTGGCACAAGAGAATCGACATTGCAGTTGCCCAATTCCATTGGCTTTTTCGCTCGATAAATCGAGCAACTACAGTTTTTGGGAAAGAATCTTCTTTAATCTGTTACCACAGCTTGATTCCCCCTCGCCCTGCCTTCTCCCCAGAGGGGAGAGGGTTCAAAGATTTAATCTGTCACCACTGCAATGGTCATTCCAATAATTTTTTCTGCGCCAGCTTGTTTTAGCATCTGAGCACACTCGTTCATAGTCGCACCGGTGGTGATCACATCATCCACCAGAATTATCCTTTTGCCATTCACCATCTCAGGCTGAGTTACCACAAATGCACCGCTCACGTTCTCCTCCCTCTGTTGGGGAGAAAGATTGGTCTGATCCTTGGTATTCTTTTTTCTTTTCAGCGCATTTTTCAAAACCGCAACATGGGCAATCTTTGAGATTTCCTCTGCTATAATTTCGCTTTGATTGAATCCCCTCTCCCGGTATCTGGATTTGTGAAGAGGTACTGGAATCAAAAAATGACATTCTGAAAAGTTGGAATCATCATTTATAGTCTCTCCTAATCGTTGGGCTAACCTTTTTCCCAGAGGAATCTTTTTTCCATATTTGAACCGATGAATAAGCTCCTTATAATAATCATCAAACCTGCCCAATGATCTGACCAGGGTGATCTTGTGATCTTCGATGATTTTTCCAACAGACTGACAGAAGCCACATTTTGTGTCCCCAGGCTCGTAGAATGATATACAATATGGACAGAAAGAATCAGGAAGAGTCACTAAGCTGTTCCAGCAAGCTTCGCAGATGTCTTTTTCCTCCCTATTCAAGTGTTTCTTACAGATTGCGCAATGCTGAGGATACACAAAATCCAGAATGTCATCCTTCAGTTCCAAAAAGGAATTGGGAAACTTCGAAAGCAACATGTTAAAAGAAATAGGCTTAAGGTGAAAGGTTTCCGCTTATGGCTTACTCGCCTGAGATCCTCTTAGCCTTTAGCCTCAAATGGTTCCACATGAAGATGGAGATAACAAAAATTAAAACGACCAAAGCCTGATTCAAAGAGAAGCTTACACCACCAATTCGAGCAAAGATCATGCTTTCCTCATAATATCTGAAGAAGTCGATAACGAATCTACCCACTGAATAGAGCGCCAGCATCAACCAGAAGGTGAATCCATCGAACTTTTTTAACTTTTCGAGCACTATAAGAAGACCAAAGATAAAAAAGCCCATAAGTGATGCCACTAATTGAATGGGAAACAAATGGATATCTGGATAAAAATAACCAGCCGGAGAGTCGGGAGGAAAGATAACTCCCAAAGAGCTCTGTGTGGGTAGACCGAAACAGCAACCGTTGAGAAAACATCCAATGCGAGCCACGCCCAAGCCCAGCATAATTGATGGTGCTACCATATCGGCGATCTTCTGCACATTCAGTTTTTTTAGGCGAAGATAAACTATGCTGCCAATTATCGCCAATACAAGACCACCGAACATGGAAAGCCCGCCAATTCCTATCTCTCCTGAACTCTGAAAGGGATTGACCATATCCCACCGGTGGCCTTCAAACTCCTCTAAATGCCGAATCACATAGAAAAACCTGGATCCCACGATAGCGGTGATCAAAATGATCAAAGATAAATCTGGAAGCCAATCTATACTAATTTCCTGTTTTTTGGCTCTTTTGGCTGAAAACCAGATTCCCAGCACAAAAGCTAAAGTCAATAGAAAACCGTAGGTTCTCACTGCAACCGGGCCTATATGGAATAGAGTGGGATGCATACTATTCTGTTCGCTGTTAGATATTTAGCTTCTTTTATGGTTATACCAGATGTTCTGATTTTCTATTTGACTGTTCCCCCTGACCCTGAACCTTATCAATATTCATACCAGCGATAATGAATTGCCAACAAAAGACCCACCACAATCCAGCTTGAAAGCATGGAGGAGCCACCGTAGCTCACGAAGGGCATAGGCAGGCCAGTAACCGGAAGGAAACCCACGGTCATACCAATATTTACCAGCATCTGAAAGGCTAATATGCTGGTGATACCCAAAGCCGCGTTGCTGGCAAAAGCGTTTCTGGCTTTGTTAGCTATGAGAATCCCCTTGACTATGATAAAACTAAATAATCCTAACAACATCAAACTGCCCCAAAATCCCAATTCTTCACCCAATACTGAAAAAACAAAATCTGTGTGTTGATGAGGAAGAAAAGCCAATTTGGTTTGACTTCCTTGCAGATATCCTTTTCCCAAAAGGCCACCAGACCCGATAGCAATCTTGGATTGGATTATCTGGTATCCTGCCCCCTGAGGATCTCTTCCGGGGTCGAGGAATACGATGATTCTATCCTTTTGGTAATCATGTAAACGATTCCAAATCAAAGGGGTGATCATGCCGAACGCCAAGTTGCACAAAAGGAAACCAACTGAGAAGAGAAAGTTCAACCTCAAATGGTATAGTATAATAATCAAGATGAGGAAAAACAGCGCCCAGGCTACCCAATGGGAGGCACAGATCAAACTTATAAAAGGCGAGACGATCAAAAAAAGATAGAAGATCGGAACTCCTGCCCAGAAGGACATGGAAATCAAAATGGCCAAGAATACCAAGGAGGTGCCCAAGTCTGGTTGTCTCAAAACCAAAAGGGCTGGTAACACCGCAATCCCTATCACTGGGACCAGCCACCTGAAACTGTAAATGGAGCGCTTGGAATAAGCCAAATATCTGGAAAGGGCAAAGATAGTGGCAATTTTGGCAAATTCAGAAGGCTGAATATTCAAACCTCCTAAGGAGAACCAACGTGAAGCGCCCATTTTGGAAGAACCAACTATCAAAATCAGCAAAAGTGTAC
Source organism: candidate division Zixibacteria bacterium SM1_73 (assembly GCA_001304225.1). Taxonomy (GTDB): domain Bacteria; phylum Zixibacteria; class MSB-5A5; order MSB-5A5; family SM1-73; genus SM1-73. Next base: position 5,303 of record LJVD01000007.1, on the reverse strand, counting down.
TCAGTGCAATGAAATACAACACATAGGAAAAAACCTCATAAAATCTTAAAGGGATAAGGAAGACTATGATACAGGCGCAAAAGCCCAAAAATAGCCAGACAATCTGTTTCAGATAAATTCCTCTCTCCACCACATTAGCCGAATAATGTTTAGCACTGTAGATCAGGAGAATTCCAATAACAGACAAAATTAAAGCTACTGCCATTAATCCCCAGTCGAAATTTTTATAGCGAAATTTGATCATTACTGAGAAAAAGATGAATTAAAAAAGTGGGTCTGGAAGCGTAAGGGCTCAAAGACCACACTAAAGAATATCAAGCTTCATAATCCTTTTAGGTTTCTGAAAAATAGATTTTCTTGGTTCCGCTAAAGCAGGAGACTCCGACTCGCTGTTATTGAATTTGTCAACAAACCACTTTAATGTTAGTTTGCCAAAATCAAGGAGTGTCGCCTGCAAGAACACTGTCGGCTCTCTCAGCAACTATTCCTCTTTTAAGATACTTATCTATAATTCTTTTTGCCACTGGAGCAGCAAAGGTTCCACCATGACCAATATTTTCCATCACCACAGCCACCACGATCTTCGGGTCCTTCGCTGGCGCATAGCCCACAAACCAGGCATGATCTTCACCATGAGGATTTTGAGCCGTCCCGGTCTTTCCCGCCACGGTGACGTCAGGAATCTGCGCCAACACTCCGGTGCCATCCTTATCGTTCACCACCCCAACCATGGCTTCTTTCAATACCCCCAGAGTGGCAGATGAAAAAGGAAGGTGCCTCCATACCTCACTCTGAGCAATACTGACCCGCCCATCAGGGCTGGTTATCTCTTTCAAAATATGCGGCCGATAGATCGTTCCATCGGTAGCCAAACCACAATAAAAACTTGCCATTTGAAGGGGGGTGACCAAAATCTCCCCTTGTCCTATGGACAAATTTATCACTAAATTCTTAACCCATTCCCCTTTGCCATACTTTTTATTATAATATTCCAAAGAGGGGACAAAACCCTTTACCTCATCTGGCAGATCCACTCCCACCTTTTCTGCAAATCCACATAACTTAGCATAACGGCACCATTCCTCCAGTCCGACCTTCAATCCCAATTGGTAAAAATAGACATCGCACGAGTGGATAATCGCATCCACCAAATTTAATCTTCCATGTCCCTCTGGTCTCCAACACCGGAAGGTTCGTCGTCCAAACCGATAAGAGCCATTGCAAGGGGCAAGATAGGTATTTTTATTAGCAATTCCTGATTCCAAGGCGATCGCAGCAGTCAAGAGCTTTAGGGTGGATCCGGGAGCATAAGTGGCTTGAACAGTCCTGGAAAGGAGAGGATGAAGTGGATTCTGTAAAATCTCGTTCCATTCCGCAGAGCTCAAAGCTCCAGCCAAGAGATTAGCATCAAATCCGGGCTTACTCACCAAAGCTAATATTTCTCCATTGGCAGGATCGATCGCCACCACGGCAGCACTCTCATAATTCATCAAAGCTGATTCCGCCTCGACCTGCAGATCAAGATCGAGGGTCAGTTTTATATCGGTACCTTTGACCGGCAAATCTGGCTCCCTATCCTCTAAAGGACCTATAATTTTTCCAGCAGCAGTTATCTCCAAGAAGGTCCCCCCTTCTTTTCCCCTCAAAAGATCATCATACTGTTTTTCCACTCCTTTTCTGCCAATGTATCCCCCTGGCCGATAGCCTCTCCTTTCAGCTGGACTTAGCTTGAGAGAGGTGGACTCGCTGAAATCCGACTTCTCAGCAGAGGAGACTGAATCGGAGGATAACTCCTCTTTGGATAATTCTCTTACGTAACCTAATACGTGTCCAGCCCAACCACAATCCGGATACCTCCGAATCTGCTCCACCTGATATATTACCCCAGGGAGGTCCTGGTTCTGTTCTTCTATGACACAGATAGTTTTAAAATCCACGTCTTTTTTAAGTTTGATGGGCTCATATCTTCTTGACCAATTAGCCTTAAGTCTCTCTTTTAGTGTGGAAAGATCCAAGTTTAAAAGGGGAGCAAGTCTTTCAGCCACAAAATCCAGATTTTTGACCTCATAGGGAATAAGAAAAACCGTATAGGAGGGACGATTGAAGGTTATGACTCTGCCATTTTGATCCGTTATTATTCCGCGAGGTGCCTGCAATGGCACCAAGCGGATTCGATTCTCATCTGAAATCCTTTTGTAATAAGAGGCTTTCATCACCTGTAAAGAAAATAACCTCAAGCTCAAAACCAAAATTGAAATTCCTAAAAACCCGATCAAAATTTTGGCTCTTTGCTTTCTCGGAATAAATCCGCCAATAAACTCGTTGCTATCTCTTAATCTTTCCATATTAAGTCAAATTTAGCAATTTATTCTGAAGAATTCATTCTGAAGGAAAACTTTTTCTCCAGAACAACAAATAGCAAAACTCCTACCGCACAGGTATAAAGGGCCGAAGGCAGGGAATAGTATAAAATGATGTTAAAAGTGAAGAGTGTCATTCCCTCTGACAGCAGGTGATAAAGAAGATCATTTATAATGACGCTTAAGAACACTATGGCTCCTTTTGAGTATAAACTCTCCAGATACAGATTATCCTTGAAGTTTCCCACACCGAAGCCAATTACAGATTTGATCAAAGCCCCCAATCCTAACTTTTGAGGAGTAAAAATATCTAATAAAACTCCAATCAAGAAGCCAAAAATTGCCCCCTGAGCCGGGCCTTTGGTGAGCGCGATATATACCAAAATAAGAACAGCCAAATCCAGCCGGATTCCCTTTATGGTTACCACCTCAGACAAGAAACATTGGAAGACTATCAGGATAAATAATAGGAATATGGCATAGATGATCTTTGAAAATACCGCACTTCCCCAAATCATGTGCGAAAGATCCTTAATTTTTTATCGACACTCTGACATTGTTTGCTCGATAGTATCACAGTAATCTGTCATTGTTAGTCCTAGTGAAATCGATACGAAGCAATCTCCTGTTCGGTGTTGTTGTGGGCGAAGTCGAGCGATCTCATCTACGTCAAGAGAATGCCTCCGAAGGTTCCCTCCGGCATTGACCGTATAGTTCATACCTCGCTCGTGCTCAGGACAAGCCTCGCACAGAGGTGCGCGTCTGAGCAATGACAGGTTAAGACATGGTGTCATTTTCGAAACGTCCCACCAGAAGGTGCCAGCTTCCAACTAGAATGACTTAAAAGAAAAAACTAAAGCTATTATTTTACCTTTCCCTCATCTGTGTTTAGCAAAAAAAGCTCCTCCAGACTATTGAAATCGACCGAGGGCTTCACCTCTATATCTTTGAAAATCCCAGAGTGCGGGGTTGTGTTGGGAAAGGTCTGATCCTGGACCCTGGAAACGACTCCGATTTTTATTCCTGCAGGGAAGATCCCTCCCAAGCCTGCAGAGACCACCTCATCTCCCCTCCTAACATCTTCCTCAATCGGAACATTATCTAATTTAAGGACCGAACCTAAACCAGGGTGGGGCTTTATGATTCCAAAAACCCGACTTCTTTGGTCTAAAGCTGAGACTCGAAAGTTAGGATCCAGCATAAGCTGGACCCTGGAACGGTGAGGAAAAACCTCCTCGGTCTTCCCTACCAATCCATAGAGGTTTACAACCGGCATATTTCTCTTTATACCATCCTCTTTTCCTTTTTTGATCAGAATAGACCCTGTGCCTGGAGGGCGATTCAGTTCACCCGCCACCACCTCAGCCGGGATGACCTGATATTTTAGCTCCGAGCGAAAATCAAGAAGAGCTCGTAATCTGGAGTTTTCCAAATGCTCCTCTTTCAGATTGTAATTTTCCAAAGTGAGCTCCATCACCCTTTGGTGCAGCTTTTTATTCTCTTGATAAACCCCTTTTAACTGTTTTATCTGATGGCTCAAAGCATAAAATGGAGCATAGGTAAATCTAAATATCAGGGCCGATAGATCGGATTTAACTCTTCGGGGTAAAACTAAAAGCAATAAAGACAAAAGGAGGCAGATACCTAAGTAAAGAAGGTTCCGGTTTCTGATTACGGCAAAAGAGATTTGATCCATTTCAATTCGGGACTAGCTATTTGCTTTTAGTCCATTATTTTGGGAAGAATAAAATTCGTTTTTAAAATCTTTTAGTCCACCAAATCCAATATCTCCAACAGCTCCTTAGGACTTTTTATTTTCATCAATTTGTCTCGATTCTTTTCGCTTTTCATAAGATAAGAGAGTCTGGCCATCACATTCAAATGAGCTCCGATCGCGTCTTCCGGAGCCGCAATCAGAAAGAAAAGATTAACCGGCTGTTTATCCATGGAATCGAAATCGACACCCTTTTTCGATCTCCCGAAAGCGATCACAATTCCCTTTACAGCTTTGGATTTGGCGTGGGGAAAGGCCACGCCATACCCAACACCGGTGGTAACCAACTTCTCTCTTTCCAATATATCCTTTAAAAGCTCACTGCCATCTTTGACCAACTTCGACCTCGAAGCCAAATCGACCAATTCACCTATTACCTCATTTTTAGCTCCCCCTTTTAGTTCAAAGGCAATTAAATCCTCCTCACAGAATTTTGAGAGTTTCATCCTCTCTTTCCTCCTACTTTATTTTTACCAGAGTTTTGTATCCTACGCCACCTGACGGAAACACATCTGGTAGGCTAAAATTTTTCGGCTTGATCCAAAAGCATTATCGGTATGTCGTTCTTTATTACAAATTTCAGCCTACATTTTTCGCAAATCAGTTTCTGGTTTTCCTCATCATAAATCAAATCTCCCTTGCAGGCTGGGCATGCTAGTATTTCCAAAAGTTTCGGATCAATCATATCCTCTCCTTTTCGTCAAGACGGTTATGGCATTTGCAATCTTCCTGTATAAGATGCCCAACTAATTCCAAATTAAAACGAAAAAATCTAAAACGCAATTCAAAAATGAAAATTACGCTTATCCTTTACTAATGTTTCCAAAATTTTATCAATATGCCCCCATTCTAACCAAAAGATTCAATTTTTTTTAATTATCCCCCTGGGGTAAAGATTGATTTTGCCATTTTATTTTTAAGTTTAGCTACCTTTTTGGGAAAGATACTTTCCCATCACCCGAAACTTTTGGATTCTCCTTTCGATCAATTCCTCCTGATCCAAATTTTCTAACTCATCCAAAGCGTTAAAGATTTCCCCTTTTAGAATCTGAGCTTGCTTGTCTGGATGTTTATGAGCTCCTCCGATAGGTTCAGGGATGATCTTGTCTATGACTTTAAGTTCAAGTAAATCTGCGGCGGATAATTTCAGAGCCTCAGCTGCTTCTGGA
>LJVD01000006.1 GCA_001304225.1 candidate division Zixibacteria bacterium SM1_73 | reverse complement strand
AATCCCTTTCCTTCGACCCTGAGGTCTCAGGACCGAAGGGCAGGATGAACCCCGCCTACGAGTCTCCTGTGGCAAAATTTGTCAGCATTTAAAAGGTTGATGACCATAAGGTGGACACTCCATTTTAGTTTCCTAATAGATTTTTTCAAAGGATTCTTTCGCAAGATCAGTCAATTCTGTGTCGGCTGAGCTATTGGTCTGTAGAGATTCGATTATCTTGAATGTCGTTTGTGTGGTGTTAATCATTCCCTTTGGTGATATGGGCATGGGTTTGTTTTGCTTTAGCGATTCTACAAATGCCTCTAATTCTTCCTTATGTCCTTTGCTCGATCCAGAATGTCTGAATTTCTGTTCTTTTCCATCGCTGACCAACACAGTCTTCTCGAAGTCATCTATCACCCCGACAGAATTTGCTCCAAAGATTTCTATTCGCTCCTTAGAGTAGGACGTATCGCCTGCGGAGGTGTATATGATGGATCCAACTGAACCATCCTTGAATTTAAGAGAAACTGCCACATTATCGTTAGTAAGGGGAGTTTTTCTGGAATCATCGGCTGCCAGAGCAAAAGAAGAAGAGACTTCTGAATCTGCAAAGAAACTCAAAAGATCCACAAAGTGACAGACCTCGCCAATTATTCTTCCACCCCCCACTTCCGGATCATGTATCCAGTGGTCAAAAGGGATGAAACCAGCATTCACTCGATAGGTCATGACCAGGGGTGTGGTCCTTTCTTGGAAATGCTTTTTCAACAGTCGGGCAGCGGGCGAGAAACGCCGGTTAAATCCGACCAAAATTTTGCCCTGTGTCAGATCCAGAGTTCTTTTTATCTCTTCCAACTCACCTTCGCTTGTGGCCAAGGGTTTTTCCACAAACACGGATTTCCCGGCTTTCAAAGTTCTGCAGACCAGTTCAGAATGCAGATTGTGTCTGGTGGCGATAAAAATGGTATTGATTTTTTCGTTTTGTAAAATCTGATCCACCTCCGAGGAGCAATACTCGAAGCCAAACTTTCCTGCCACATCCTTTGCTGAAATTCCGGTGGAGGTGACTACTCCTTTCAATTTCACATCTTTCATCTTCTTCAAGTGGGGCAGAAGATTATTTTTGGCAAAATTTCCGGCGCCGATAAATCCTATATTTACGGTGGGGATTTCCTTTTGTCCATCTGGAGAGATTTGTTTCAAATAAATCTTGGGTTGGCTTTCAGAGAAATCCTCATACTCCAAGAGAACCGCCAGCGATCTCTCATCTTCCTTCATTATCAGATCATAGGCTTTTTCTGCATCCTCGATTTTAAATTTGTGAGTGATTAACTTTTCTGTATTGACTTTTCCCTGTTGAAGGAGATTCAAAAATTCTTCCATGTTTCTTTTTTCAGTCCAGCGAACATGTCCAAATGGATAATCGATGCCCATCTCCTCATAGAGAGGATCGTATCTGCCCGGACCATAGGATCGGGAGAATCTGATGTCCAGTTCCTTCTCATAAAAATTCTTTCGCGGAACATCCATATTCACTGCACCCACTACCACCACCCTACCCTTGTCTCTGCAAATCTCTCCAGCTAATTCTATGGGTTGATTGCTGGAAGTTCCCGCAGCTATTATAACCGCATCTGCACCACGATCACAGGTTGAGCTTATCACCTTTGAAACCAGATTCTCGTTTCCAATAACCAAGCCAAAATCGGCGTCTGAACTTTTTGCAAGATTAACCATATTCTGGTCAATGTCAATTCCAAAGACCTTGCATCCTGAGGCTTTCAGCATCTGTAGGGTGAGTTGTCCTAATATTCCTAAGCCGATTACCGCTACGTTTTCACCCAAATTTATTTCAGCTTGCCTTATACCCTGCAGAGCTATGGCACCCAAAGTTGTAAAACAGGCTTGACTACAACTCACATTTTCCGGAATTTTCGCACACAGATTCATGGGAACTGAAACGATCTCAGCATGATTGGCATAACCTGCACCAGCGCAGGCGACCTTGTCCCCAACCTTTAAGCCCTCCATCAATTCTCCGACCGCAATCACCTCTCCAGCTGAACTGTATCCCAAAGGAGCAGAAGATTCCAATCTGTTCATCACTTTTTTGAAAGTTGTCACCCAGCCCTCTTTCTTTACATTTTTCAAAACCTGTTTGACCAGATCCGGTCGGCTCTTGGCTTTAGCCACCATGCTTTTTCTGGCGAAATCCACCTTCATCCTTTCGGTCCCTTTGGAGATCAAGGAATATTCATTTCTAACCAAAACTCCTCTGGGCATAAGAACAGGATGCGGCACTTCTTCGACTTTCAGATCTCCGGTTTTGTTATTTTGCAACACTTGTTTCATATGTTTCCTCTCTCTGTTGTCATTGTTGATTTTTCAATCGTTCTGATTACTCCATCTAGGTATTGGTCAAGAGAAAATTCATCTTTCACTCTTCTGTGACTTTTTTCTCCCATCTTTTCTCTAAGTCTCTCATTTTCAATTAAAATGGCTATCTTTTCTGCAATCTGATGAGGAGAAGAAGGGGAAATGATGAAGCCATTATGCCCGTCGGTGACCATCTCCTTAATGCTGCCTTTGTCAGTGCTTATAACTGGCAATTTTGCGGCCATAGCCTCCAGGATAACCACCGGCTGACCTTCTCCCAGAAAATAGTAAGTGGGCAGAACAAACAAATCCGAAGTTTTGAAGAGTTTTATCTTTTGTTCGCCAGTTACAACCCCCAAAAACTTTATCTTTTCCTCCAAATTGTTTTCTCTGATATAAGTGCTCACTCGATTTTTCAAACCATTGTCCTGCCAACGTCCGGCGATAAAAACCTGTATATGCGGATAATATCTGGCAACTGTTGGAACCGCCTTGACTAAATCAAAGAATCCTTTGGATTCTTCCAAAACCCCGGCAAAAAGTATTTTGAATTTGCCATTCTTTTCCCTTTGGCTTTCAATTTCGTCAAAGGTCTTCACATCGATGCCATTATACACCACATCGATTTTATCATCAGCCAACACATCTTCTAAAACATGTCTCAAGCAATGCCCTAAGACTATGCCCCTGTTCACATACCTGAAGGCAAATTTCATATATAGCTTTCTTGATCTTGAACCATTTTGATAAAAAGTTTTGAAATAACCACCATGAAGGTGAATTACGACCTTTTTCCTGAACAAAAGTCCGGCAGTCAAAATGAAGATGCTGTCTCTTAAAAATGCCCAGAAGTTCTGAGATATAGGTATATAGACCACCTCTATGGTCTGGTTAAAAAGACATCCGAAAAGAAGAAGAATACTTCTCAAAGCAAACCAACTATTTCTCAGGGTGAATTTGCCAAAGTTCTTATTTTTCTTTCGATCCTGAGTATTTAAATGTACGAAATCCAACCCATTGCTTTTTCTCAATCCATCAAGTAACCACTTTATCATCACCGCCACCCCATGATAGGGCGGGGGCAAAGGCCCCACAATTAAGGCCTTCTTTTTTCCGGCATTAACTTTCAAGTTCATCTTCATTCTCGTCCAACTCGTTTTTCTTGATGTTGATCAAGGCCATCGCTAATCCCATTATTATCCAGAAGAATATCCCCATGAAAGGTCCTTCTAAGACCACGTTAAAAAATGCAAATATAGAGATAGAGACATGGCAACTCATCAGGGCAAGCAGATACGCTTTGGATTTGCCTGGACTCATTTTTTTGTATGCCTTTATTGCAGATCTATAGAATTTCAAAATTAATAAAAAGAAGATAGTGAATCCAATCATACCCATTCGGTTTAAAATCCATAGAAAGGAGTTATGGGGATGTAATCTTTTCTCAGAATAGTCATAAAACTTATTCGAGGCGAGCAAAGAGAAGGGGGGGCCAAATCCCTCGCCCACAAGCGGCTCTCTTGCCGTTCTATTTAGCGCCTCCTCCCACATGGCAAGTCTATGGAGGGAATTGGGATCCTCTTCAGGAGTCAGAATGGTCGAGGCTCTCCGCAAGGTATCTTTTACCAAGACGTTAGCAGACAAGATCCCTGAGGAGTAATCGACGGAGAGAATCAACAAGAAACCACCCAGGGCAAAAATCACATACTTAAAGGCACGTGTTTTACTTATCAAAGCAAAAAGGAAAACAAGTCCGCCAAACATAGCAAGAGGAAGTGAACGGTGTTGAATCAAAAAAAAGGCAGCGAAGAGCTGAAAAGGAAGCAGAATTGTGAGAAAGCTTTTGGCTTTGGATCTGACCTTGAAGATATTTAAACTTAGCCAGAATAAGAAACAAAAGGTAAGACTCAAAGCCCCAATATTCGCTCCGTATCTTTTCACCTCGGTGCTGGTTTGAAAACCAATACCAGAGGCAAAATTATAGAATATAACCAAAAGCGCGACCGCCGAGGCAATCAAGGAGTACTTTAAAAATCTTTCCAATTGGTGGATGTCGGTGACAAGCTCCAAGATCAAAAAATAGAAAAGGGAATAGTAAACTATAACGGAGTGCCTCAGCGCTTCCATTCCAAAATCGGGAAGCCCCCTAAAAAGACAAAGAAGACCAATGGCATAATAGAATAAGAAAAGAAGGTTTAATGGCGATTTTTTGAAAAGCGTCTCTTTGGTAACGAACTTTCTTAAAAAGACCAATGCCCAACTCGCGGCCAGGACAATTTCTGTTACATAAACATTGGTTTCTCCAATTCTTATTCCCAGATAGGAAAATTGCCTTCCAAAGCTTATAGTTCCCATAATCAGGAAAAGCATCAAGAACTCCGGTGACTTTATCTTCGAGTCCAAACCGGCTAATTGTTTTAGCAAGAGGGCTAAAAATCCTAAACCAATAACCAAGGCAACTACTGGTCCCCAAACCATACCCGCCGAGATCGAAGCACACAAGAGTATTAATAAAAGTATCTTAATGCTTTGACGGTACGCTGGTTGATAATAGTTCATATCAAAATGAATAATGGATTAGATTAGCGTGACTTTTTTGCAAGGATGAAAATTCTCTGTCTCCTGTAATTCAAAAGGGAATAAGCTTTTTGTCTCATGGGTGGGACCGGATGATTTCTTTGCCTTTTCGGAATGAATAAATCCAATTTGGCCTCCAAGATGTCAAAGCCCTCGCTTTTTATTAACTTACAGGCCTTCTTCGCCGAAAAAGAATGGGGGTGGAGCAGATGGTCCTGTCCTCCCAGAAGAGGGAAAAGCCTCCTACCCCAGAGCCAATAGATCGGGAAGGTGTCAACAGACAAGGCCAGTACTCCTCCACTTCTTAGGCATCGAGATATCTCGGAGATGGCTTTGGAAGGATTTTGCGTATGATCTAACACGTTATAGATTATAATCAGATCAAACAATCGACTATCAAAAGGGATATCCTCCGCAGTTGCTTGAATTCGTCTTACTTTTGGATTAAATAAATTTTGAAACCGTTCTAAATAAAAATTATTTAAGGGATCTAAGCTTAGCAGCATTCCCTTATTGAAGAAATCAATTAGAGGTTCTGCTGCACCGCCAATCTCCATAATTTTTGAGCTATCCTTTAATTCAATAAACTGGCTGATCCATTTCTCATTTTGCTCGGCCCTTAACAGCAGCGTCATTTTGAAATCTTCCGAGACGTATTTACTACGGTTTCTGATCCAATGTCTCTTTTCAATCTCCTGAGCCACCAACCATTTTTGATGATTTACCATTATTTGCATGCTCCTGAATAAGATTTTATTTTCGCTCTTCTTCTTTCCTCATCTTTGGCTGTTACCCAGGAAGGAGAAACAAAAGCAGATTTCTTTTCTAATTTCATGTGTGGAAAAGCATAGGCCGTCCAGATAAGGACCCTAAGAAAAAGACAGATGTCAGTTACATAGGCAGCGCCAATAAGTCCATAGTTTTTTATAAAAAAGTAGTTAAGGAAAATGCCTAAAATGGGCCCGAACGAAAAATTCCAGATGAATATCTCCCAAAGTTTTTTATGGGACGCTGAATAAATTACCACACTGGCCGAGACGGCATAAATTAGTAGAGAGCTATACCCCACACTCAGAACTTTGATTATGGGTACCGAATCAAGATAATGCTCATTGAGTAATTCCGAATAAACCAAAAATCCGACCACCTTTTCTATCCAGAAAAAGTATAAGAAATTTGTTATTATCGCCAAAAGGCTGACCAGTCCCAGCACTCTTTTTAAATTTAGGTTCTCCTTTAAATAGGGGAACATTACTGTTTCGATCACGTTGCATAATAACGCATAAGGGATGACAAAGACAGCGGCGGCTAAATAGGTTCCGAGTTGGCTTAAATCCAAAAGCTTAGCTACAAACATTTTGTCGATATTTCTTATCAATTCGCCATTCATGCCCAAAAGAAAGATAGGGAATCCGTAAAAAAGAAAATGTTTTTTCTCTACCCCCTTTAAACCATTAACCTCACCGATCTGTTTATGATTGAACTTGGCGAAGAAGATAAAAAGATAAAGAATCAGAGAATGAAGCAAAAGCACAGTAGCGGCACTTTTGATGCTGAAAAAGTATAAAATGGCAAAGGACAAAATGAAAAAGGTGGTTATCATATAAGCTTTGTATTTGAAGCCAGTAGTCACATATTCTTTAAACCCCTTGAAAACAGCTATGTATTCATTAAAGACAATCAGACCAATTATGCCCAAAGAGGCAAAGAGGAAAGTCCAATAATTATCCCCTAAGGTAAAAAACCACAGCCCTAAAAACAGGATTATGACCACTGGTGAGGAATATTTGACTGCCGAAAAAAAATGTCTCTTTATAAGTCGGGGAGAATATCCTTGGGCTATGAAGCGAACGGTAATATAGGGCAGTCCCAGCATTCCTACAAAACTGAAAAGGATCATCAATCCATAACTGTAGTCAAAGAGGGCATATTCTTCAACAGGAAGCTCTTTCATGAGAAACATCTTTAATGCAAACGTCCCCAAGCCTGCTGCTAACACCCAGGAATAAGAAAAGATTATCGTTTTGACTATTTTGAGATGTTCCATATTAACGAGATCTTACAATATTGTTCACACAAAAATAGCTTCCAGTTTTTCTTTTCCCCCTAAATATCTTTAAACACCCCCACAATTCTCTCACTGGTTTTTCCGTCCCATAAAGGAGGGAGGACAAAATCTCTGTCTCCATCCTGCAATAAAATGTCCACCTCTTTTGTTATCTTTTTCGGATCCAGACCGACCAGGTGATTGGTGCCCGAAGTTATGGTCACCGGCCTTTCGGTATTCTCCCTCAAGGTTAAACAAGGAACTTTTAAAAATGTGGTCTCCTCCTGAATTCCTCCGGAATCGGTCAAAACCAGCCTGGCGTTTTTTTCAAGTTTCAGAAAATCTATATAGCCTAATGGCTCAGTGACAACCAACTTCTGGTCTTGAAGTTGAATCTCCCCCATCATCCCCTTAGTTCGAGGATGAGCCGGGAAAATCACTTTCGACTTTTTGCTGACTTGTTGAACCGCATTCATTATCTTACAAAAACTATCTTTTTCATCCACGTTAGAGGCGCGATGAAGGGTGAGCAGACAATATTCTTTTTCCTTCAACTGGTATCTAGTCAAAACGTTTGATTGTGAGATCTTAGAATAATACCCCAGAAGTGAATCAATCATCACGTTGCCCACAAAAAAGATTTTGTCCTGAGAAAATCCTTCCCTTCTCAAATTTTGATTGGCATCCTCACAGGTGGTGAAAAGATAATCCGAAAGAGAGTCGGTAACCACCCGATTTATTTCCTCCGGCATATCCTTATCAAAGCTTCTTAAACCCGCCTCCACATGGGCTACCGCTATCTTCAGCTTAACCGCTACCAAAGCGCAAGCCAGAGTGGAGTTCACATCACCCACCACTACTACTAACTCAGGTCTATGCTTCAGCAGAACTTCTTCAAAAGCCATCATGATCTTTGCCGTCTGCACGGCATGAGAGCCAGAACCCACTCCCAAATTGATATCCGGTTCAGGCAAATCTAAATCCTTGAAGAATACCTCAGACATCCTTTGATCATAGTGTTGTCCAGTGTGCACGATCAAAGGCGTAAATCTTTGAGGACGTTTCAAAAGTTCGAAATACAGGGGGGCGATTTTGATAAAATTAGGTCTGGCGCCCCCCACCAAGATTATCTTCTTCACACTATCCCCCCATTTTGGATGGAGAATTGCCCCACCTTAAAGCGATTGCACAGATTGTCACCCTTTCGGTGATTCAATCATTTGAGCGGATTTCTTAACTCTTCTCTTCATCTTTTTGGTCTCTTTTCTGTCTCCGTAGTAATGATAATAATAGTAGTAATAATAGGAACCATAGGTGCTTTTGGCTTCCACCTTATTCAGTACCACTCCCAACATTTTTGCCTTCACATTCTCCAACAGAGTCTTGGCTCTGGCAAGAGCTTGCTGGGAGGTCTGCCGGGCAGAAGCCACCAAAACCACTCCGTCCAAAAGGAGGGACAAAACAGCTGCATCGGTGACCGCTATCACCGGAGGCGAGTCAAAGAGGATCATTTGATATTCGGTCTTCAATTGCTCTAAAAACATCTTCATCTTCTCCGAAGCCAAAAGCTCTGACGGATTTGGGGGTATCACCCCACAGGTGATGATGTCCAAGTTTTGGATGGGGGTCTTCTTTATGGCCATTTCCAAGGGAGCCCTCCCTACCAGATAATTGGTGATTCCGATTTCTTTTTCCAGGCCAAATATGGAGTGAAGGATGGGACGGCGGAAATCAGTATCCATGAGCAGGGTTTTCGTTCCCATCTGAGCAAAGGCGATAGCTAAGTTGGCCACCGTGGTTGACTTTCCCTCCCCTGGTCCCGGACTGGTTACCAATATGGTCTGAGGAGGAGAGTCCAGATTGGTAAACTGAATGTTAGTTCTGAAGGTGCGATAAGCCTCGGACACCGGGGATTTGGGGGCAAAATGGGTAATTAAATTAGATGCTACCTTTCGCACCTCCTTGTCCTGTATCTGGCTTTGTTCCCTGGGGGGCTTCTTTGCCGCCTTGGTCCTTCCAATTTTGGGTACGTACCCCAAAACGCTCAACCCCTGATCTTCAATATCCTCAATGCTTTTGAGCGAGGTATCCAGTGATTCCAAGAAAAATGCTAATCCTCCTCCCAACAGAAGTCCAAAGAAGGCTCCTAACAACACGTTTAATTCTTTCTTTGGTCGGATGGGTTTTTCCGGCGGAATGGCTTTGTCCACAATCCTGACATTCCCTATCTGCCCGGCCTCCTTTATGCGAGCTTCCTCATATTTTTCTTTCAACATCAAAAAGATATTCTCTCCCACCTTGGTCGATCTTTCCAGACGAGCCAACTTCAGGCTTTTATCCGGAAGCAGGTTCATCCTCTGAGAATATCTGTCCACAATGCTCCGTAAGGCATCTGCTTTTGCAGAGAGGGACCGGATCTCAATCTCCATAGCCAAGATTTTGCCCACCAGCTCCTGAGAATAGCTTAATGGATCTCTTAAGGTCAGTTCCCGTGAAACCAGCTGACTGGTCTCTTCGATCAATTTGGACTTTGTCTCTTTTATTCTGGTCAATATCTGCTGCATCTTGGGGTGACTCTCTTCAACTCCTTGAGCCACATATTCCGCTCTCATAGCTTCTAATTCCGTTATCTCTTCCCTCAATTTCGCTATCATCGGGGTGGTGGTCTGAGTTATCTCCTCTAATAGTTGGCTTTTTCTCTGACTCAATTGCTTTTTTGTGTGATCCAATCTCTTCTGGTTTGCCTCTAACTCTATTTTGGCCTCGTTAAACAGAGATTCGAAAGTGGCCAGTTGCTTGACCAGTTCCACGGTTTCTTCCGGCAAAGCCGAAACTTCCTCCTCTTGCATATAATCCTTTAAATCTTCCTCTGCCAAAAGCAGGCTGTCCTGGACGATTTTCAATTGTTCTTGAAGAAATTGTCTTACCTCGGTTATTTCTCCTCTGCTTAGCTGGAGGCTCTGTCGATGATATTGGTCCGCAACAGTATTGGCTAAAAGTGCTGCCAGCTGAGGATCCTTTGCGGCCACTTTCACCTCAATTATGTCCGTGTCTCTGATTGGGGTCACTTTCAAGTTGGATTGCAGGGATTTGGTGATCTGATTTTTTGTGGGAAGAACTCGGTTTTTGCCAGTCATCACATTTTCAAAAGCTTCCTTGTACGCAGAACTCAAGATGGCATCTATCACCCCTTCTGCGAGAGTGCGACTTTTTAGAATCTCCACCTGGGTTCTGATCGCAACCTCCTTCTTCATGAAGGTGGAGATGTTAAATACGTGATCCTCCAGCCCCCCCTCTTTTTCTATCATTATGGTAGTGGCGGCCTCATACACCGGGGTGGCAATGAGTGAAAAGCCTGTCGCCGCTCCTAACAAGGATATCAAAGTTAGAATGACCAGCCATTTTCTTCGCAGAAGAATTCGCAGATAATCAGCTAAAGTTATCTTCTTTTCCTCTTTTGTCATGGTTTTTTCTCTCCCTTTTTAAGGCTCAAGCTTTTCAATCGGTCATCAGCTTCACCACGCTGGCGATCACCGCCACGTTATATAGAATGGTAATGAACTTTCCAAAGGAGCGTCCCTTCTTGGGAACTATCACCGTGTCTCCAGGCTTAATTTCCGGGATTTTGTCGACATCGTTCTTTTTCAAACATTTACCCACATTAATCAGCATATTCTTTTTTTCTCCGTTAAAGTTTCTTATCAATCTGACCTTGGACAGTTTGGCATTTTCCAAAGGACCCCCGGCTGCTGACAAAAGCCCGATGAGGTCAGTTTGGTCGGGAACATATTGTGATCCAGGTTTAGCTACGGCTCCCCATACGTTAACCTTCATGAGCAATTGGTTCTCAGTTCCCCTCTCCAAATAGTATTGGAAGGCGGGGTTGCGATTTTGTGTTGTGTTTGCCTCTTGGGTCTGGGCTTTGGTCATTCCGCCAAGTTGGAAGAACACCAGATATAAGGCGAGGACAAGTGAGGACAATTTTCTTATCCTGTTCAATTGACACCTCCCGGTTTAAAAGTTAACTGAATTGTATATTTTTTTATTCACTCCCAAAAGAAAGTGGAATCTTCGAGTTGGTTAGTTTCTCTCCCTGAATCACCCGCTGAGGATTGGAGAGAACCAGCTCCTTTGCTTTTTTTTCTCCTATGATTTTGGACGCACAGCTGAAGGCCTGAGGCAAAATTTCGATAGAACAAGAAAAATGGTCGTGAGCATCGCTGGCTAAGAAATGGACTAAGTTCTGCCTTAATAACTCCTCTGTCATCCTTTTAATCTTTCTGCCGAAAAACCCCAAAAGGCTTCCTGCATTGACTTGCATCAAAGCACCCTTCTGCACCAAATTTTCCACATTGCCCAATTGTTTTTTTGTAATTATGCTTCTTTCCGGATGAGCGATTATGGGAATTTGCCCTTCCAGCTGCAACTCAAACACAATCCGGTCAACATGAAGAGGAAACTGGCCCCAAGGAAGTTCCATTAAAAGGTACTTCCCGGTTTTATTCAGGGTGAAGAAATCAAACTTCTTCAGGGAGTTTATATCCTCGCGCACATATATTTCCGATCCTAAAACTAAATGCACTTTGCTTTCACTCTCGGCTATTTTTGCTTTCAGAAGATCGAAGCTGCGATTTATTTTTTGCTCAAATTGAGGAGTCACCTGGTGCAAGATGTGAGGAGTTGCGCAGATTGTGTTAATTCCGGCTTCCTGACCCTGTCTGACCATAAATAAGGACTGCTCGACAGTCTTAGCGCCGTCATCCACCCCGGGTAGTATATGCGTATGTATGTCTATCATGAAAAGCTTCTATTCTGAGATCATCTCCTGGTTGATTAGGAGATGCCTTTGGATTGCCGTTTTTGTGCGTTTAACCGCACATCTGAAAAGTAGAAATTTCAATTCCGCTTTGACGAAGCTTTCGACAAAAATCCTGGGGACGCTTTTCAGCGAAAATTCAGAGGATGTTCTCTATTTTCATCTACGACTAAGTTCGGAATTTCAAGACTGTTTTTAAACTCGGATGGTTAAAATTCCGATTCTGTTCGTGCGTGCTTCGTTATTTCTATCGACACAAACGGCAAAAATTTTAGGATTGAACCTGGCTAAGAAAAGAAGCTTAATATTAATGCAAATGCACTAAATGTCTTTACATTGTTATTGCGAGCCACGAACCAACACAGTTCGGAGCGTGATCCCGCCAAAGGCGGGACCTCTCTACGCCGGCAATGACATTTTGTCTAATATGTTTGTTATAGCCTGTTGGTGTGGGATTTCTGAGCAAGCCACATCTTTTTTGTCAACACCATATCATCGAACTGAGCTAAAACCTCATCGCCCTCTTTTTTGAAATATTTCCTGATGTTTTTATATCTATCATCTCCAAAGATGTCGAGCTTGGTTCGAGGGTCGTGTTTCTTATATTTTGTTCCGACGTATTTGAATCCACATTTTAAGTAGCATCTTATGGCTCTCTTGTTGTGGGAGGCCACATCCAGAAACATATTTTCAAATTTCATTTTTTCGAAAAAATACTTTGCTAAGGTTAGGATGGCATCAGTGCCATAACCTCTGTCGGTGAATTCATAACCAAGGAATATCCCCATCCAGGCGCTCTTGGCCACCCTATCAATTTCATACAAGGAGATAAAACCCACCAACCGATGATGACGGTTGTCGATGGCAAGATAGATAATGTTGGAGTCATATTTTCTTTTGAAATACCATTCTTCCCTTTCCCTCTGCCCCAAATTGGGAGGATTATAGTGAGAATAAAGAGGATCAGGATATTTTTGCCAGGCTAATCTTTTGTCGATATCGTCTCTCCTCAAAGAGCGAATGATTACCTTATTCCCTTTGAGAAGAAGATGATCTAATCTGTTTTTCCGAAAGATCAATTTCCTGTTTTTCATCGGTGATTATTGTTCAGCACTCTGCGAAATGGTTGATTGGAGTGTCAAGCCTTAGGGCTTGTTGAAAAAGCCACACTCAGGGGCGGGATGAATTCCCGCCCCTATGAGCAACAATGACTTATCACCCATAGGGCAGGGCATTCAGCCCTGCCAATAGGGTTTTTCAACAGTCCCCTTAGCCTGACCCGAAACCTGTTGTTCCTAGGATCCCGTTTCGTGGGAAAAAACAATGAACTTTTGCAAGGTTCACCTAAAGGTGAGCACTCCAGTTTCAGGGTATAGACTTCGCATTTGTCTTCTCCATATTGGTCTTCGGAAGTCTGTGCAGGAAGGATAATCCACAAGTCATTCATAAATTCTCTTTAATATTCGCAAAGCTAAAAAGGTAATCCAACGAGAAGGTTTCTCTTTTTGTCCAAAGTCGAAATCTGACCAAACATGGTGAATCGACTCGGGTGTGAAACGCCCACTTGAGTCTTGCTTTGAAGCCAACAGATGAATCATATCCTTTAAGCGGTGATCTTTTTTAACAAATTCGAATTGAGAAAGCGTGTCCAGAGATTTCAAAATACGGTAATCGGTAAAGGGATATTTCAGTTTCTCCCAGCCGGTCCCGATTTGGCTGTCATGCCCTGCATATTTAATCTTGCCTCTATTTTCCCAGCATTGCAAAAGAAACTCTACGCCTCTTTTTGTCACTTTACTTTTCTTTAGCAAAGGATTTTGAGCCATTGCGCCTAAGGCAAACGTGGTGGCAAAAGCACAGCTGGGTTCTTTTTCTCTGGGTCGACCGATCTGCGCAGTATCTTTGCACCACCAGCCACCGTCTGGTCTTTGTCTCGAAACAAGCCATTCATAGGCCTTCTTTAACCTCGCATCGTCTGAAAAGCCCATTTTTGCCAAGGGTTCAAGAAGGATAGCGGTGTGGCAATCAGCCGCCTTTCCAGGATTGAAACTTTTGAAGCCACCTAATTTCAGTTGCAGACCAAACACATACACGCAGGCTCTTGCAATTCTTTTTTCCTCTTTGGTAAATCCAAAATCAGCCAACATTGGAAGGAGCCAAAAAGTGGTATCCTTCTTGGGCCACCAGGTGAAAATATCCTTGGGCACTCCCCAATATCCGTCCTTATTCTGTTTCTTGAAAATCTTCTTAATCAGCGGATGTTTGGGGATTTCTTTTCTTGCCTTGATTGCCTCTTTATCATTTTCGTTTTTATCCAATAGGTCAACCAGGGTTCTATACCTAACCCAGGGTTCGCCCTCCAAAAGCCAATTCGTCGGGTCTTCATTCAGCATGTTTTTCCAATCACTCATTTTTCCGTTGGTGATGGAATCGTGATTTGTCGGGATGACCGCGCCAAGAAAATGCCACAACGATTTGTCATTGCGAGTCCCGGTGAAGTCGGGACGAAGCAATCTGTCAGTAGTTGTAATTCAATGAGATTGCTTCGTCGCTACGCTCCTCGCAATGACCAGGAGCAAGCAGATCTTTAGTTGCGGTTCGTGTGGCCAGAAGCGGTTCTGTCTATTCCAACCATTTGCTCATTATCAAAAAATCCAATTGATACCAGTGTTTTCTCAGATACGCTTCCAGAATGAAACCTGATTTAAGATAAAAGCTAACTGCGGGGGTCAGAAAGGGAAAAGTATAGGCAAATATTTTGTGGCAGCCTTTATTCTTACAATATTCGACCACCCCAGAGAGGAGCTCTTTCCCAGCTCCTTTTCCCTGAGACAGAGGATCAGTGCAAATCCATGAAAGGTCAGAAATGCCCCCTTCTTCTATTCTTCCAATGGCTAAACCAATTACCTCCTCTTTTTCCACAGACACAAAGGCAAAGGTGTTTTTTCCTTCTATGAATTGAGAGAAAGCATCTGGAGAATAGCGTTTCAGTTCCTCTTCGAACAGTTTTTCAGGATAAACTTCCTTCTCATACTTTTCCCACGATTCCCTTCTTGCCCGATGCGAGATTTCGACGCAAGCTTTAATGTCGCCCTTATTCATTTCTCTGATGAGCATCCCGAGCTCCTTCTTTTTTTGCTCATTGGTTTGGAGTATGAACTTGTTGGTGCGGGGTACCCCTCGGCCTTCGCCGTCAGGACAAGCCCTTACCCCGCAGCTTTATGTTTCGGGTTGAGGGTTCATCCTGATCCCGCCTTTGGTCTTCGACCCTGAGCTCAGACCGAAGGACGGGAGAAGGGCACCCCGAAACAACGAATAAACCTCAATCACTCCATATCTTCTTATTCAACACCGAAACCAAATCATCTATTTTACACCTAACCTGCTCCATCGAATCTCTTTCTCTCAAAGTGACGGTGTCATCCTCCAGAGTCTGCGAGTCTACGGTGATGCCGAAAGGTGTGCCAGCCTCATCCTGGCGGCGGTAACGACGACCGACTGCACCGCCTTCATCGTAAAAAACGTTAAAATGAGGTCTGAGCATCTTCTCAATCTTTTTGGCAATCTCGGGCATGTTGTCTCTTTTGACCAGAGGCAGGATCGAGGCTTTGATAGGAGCGATTTTGGGGTCTAGTCTTAATACCGTTCTCTGTTCACCTTTGACTTCTTCCTCGTAATATCCATCTACCAAGCACACGAGCAAGGTTCGGTCGACACCCGCAGATGTTTCAATTATATATGGGATGAATCTCTCTTTGGTCTGGTCATCGAAATATGTGAGGTCTTTGCCCGTAGCTTGAGTGTGTCTCGAAAGATCGAAATCCGTGCGATTATGAATGCCTTCGATTTCTTTCCATCCAAAAGGAAAGTTATATTCGATGTCGTAGGCAATCTTAGCGTAAAAGGCTAATTCTTTCTTTTCGTGCTCATGAAATCTCAAATTCTCTTTTCTTATCCCGACGTCATGATACCATCTCATTCTCTCTTCTTTCCAATAGTCAATCCATTTCTGATCCTCTTGGGGATGGACAAAATATTGCATCTCCATCTGCTCGAATTCACGTGATCTGAAGATGAAATTTCCAGGAGAGATTTCATTTCTGAAAGCTTTGCCGATCTGAGCAATGCCGAAAGGGATTTTCTGTCGAGCAGGTCCCATAACATTTAAGAAATTCACATATATCCCCTGTGCGGTCTCAGGTCTTAAGTACACAACAGACGCATCATCTTCCACCGGACCCATATGAGTTTTAAACATGAGATTGAACATACGAGCATCGGTCAAGTCGCCTCCACAGGCCGGACAGACTACTCCATTTATATCATCTGCTCTGAATCTCTGCTTGCATTTTTTGCAGTCCACCAAAGGATCGGTGAAACTCTCCACATGTCCGGAGGTCTCCCAGACTTTTGGGTGCATCAATATGGCAGCGTCCACCCCCTCAACATCGTCCCGATACTGGGTCATGGATTTCCACCAAAAGTCTTTGATATTTTTCTTCATCTCCACACCCAGAGGTCCATAATCCCAACAGCTGGTGATGCCACCATAGATCTCCGAGGACTGAAAGATGAATCCTCTCCTTTTGCACAGGGAAACTAACTTGTCCATCAAATCCGGTTCGGTCTTTTTTGCCACCTTTCCTCCTTTTGAATGGGTATTCGCACAGCTTTCGCATCTTACCGTCGGTGCCGGTGCTCGTATTCCTTACCTTCCAACCGTTGGTGCGCGGGTACCCTTCGGCCTTCGCCCTCAGGACAAGCCCTTAACCCGCACCGAACTCTTCTTTTAGAAATTCCAACGACTTCAACTCCCTTCCCTTTCCAGTATGATAATCCAAAAGATTTAAGACTACCTTTAACATTTCACGGAACCGTTCCTTTGGAATATTATACGAATTCAACTTGTCTAACTTAATGGATTGAAGTCTGAATGCTAATTTTGTCGAATCCTTTGTCAATCGCAGATATGCCTGATCCTCTCTGGCACATCTTACGCAAACGATGCCTCCTTTTTCTGGACTGAACAAGATCAACTTCTCCGGAATAGTTTTGCCACAGGAAATACATCGATCAAATTTGGGCTTATATCCTAAAATATCGGTTAATTTTAAAACAAAAAACAAAAAGGATTTCTCCACCGATTTTGGGGTGCAGGCCTCCATAAAAGACAAAGTGTTTAAGGTCAGTTCAAAGATTTCCGGGTTTGGCTCCTCTCCGGTGATCAGTTTGTCCAGAAGCTCCAAAGTCCCAGAAGCAAAGGCATATCGGTTCAAATCCCTGGTGATCTTCTGAAATGGCCGTAAAATCTCACTTTGTGATAAAAGGTAAATCTCGGTGGTGGTCTTCTTGTAAAAGACAATATGAATATGGAAAAATGTCTCTAAGGTTCCAGCCAATCTGCTTTTTGGCTTTCTTATTCCTTTGGCGATAACCTTGATCTTTCCATAATCTTTGGTATATAGGGTGACGATCTTGGAGGTGTCTCCAAATTTCAGCCGTTTTAGAACAATGGCTTCTGTCTTGGTGATGCTCATCTGGGCAGACGCTCACCCGCCTGGGTGGGCAGGGAATCGGATTCTGGAGTGACTTCCTCGGAAGGAGATATCTCTTCACTTGTGTCAGGTGGAACTTCTTTGAGAGGAACGACCCGGTAAACCTCCTCCCCCTTTTTCACCATCCCCAATCTCTCTCTGGCTTGCTTCTCTATATAGAACTTATCTTCTTCTAACCTTTTCTTCTCAATTTCCAAATCAACTATTTTTGCCTGGAGCATCTTGGATTCGGTCTCCAGATTCTTCTTCTCCTGCCATAATGAATGAATCTGGATGAACCCATACGGTCCAGCAAAGAAGCGATAGCCCACGAAGACAAAAAGCAAAAGGAACAGAACCTTTTTAATCTTCTTTTTCCGTTCGAGGGTTCGCTCTTTTATCTTTTTGAAAAAATCGCTCTGTAAAAACGCTTTAGACTTTTTTCTTTTTCTCATCTTTTTACAACGTACCGCCTCACCCTAACACTCTCCCCCAAGGAAGAGGGAAGTTTCCCTCCCTTGACGGGAGGGATTAAGGGAGGGTGATTCGTATGAATGCATATGCATAAATTTTCATACTCTTACCCAAGATTTAATCGGGTCTTCCCTTTGAAAGGAACTCTTCAAGTCTTTTCATTACAGCTTGCCTAACGAGTTCTGATTCCTTATAAGCCTTTTCTGCCGTATTATGATCCACTACCGGGTACTCTCCTGGATAGCGAAACTCCACCCCATAAGGACTGAGCCACACACAAGAGCCGATTTCTTGACGAAGAGAAGAATCTGCAGAATCAGTGAGGTTTAAAAGTTCGTCTAAATCGTGTGTCTTTCTAAATTCAATCTGGTGGCAAACTAGAAATGCCTTTAGGAATTTCTCTGCGGCTTGCTGGGAGTGGAAGGCACAGGAGAAGTAGTCATCTACCTCTGTGCCCAAAAGAATTTTCGCTGCTTTTAGGTCTGACTCACCTTTTTTGAGCCATTGTTGCACAAAATCCCAGATAACCTGCTCACGGTTTCTCATAGAGTACTTCTCCGTATTTTGAAGCGGGGTAGGTTATGCCGCCGATGATGTCTTTGGTCTCTGTAAATTCCTCCTCGCTCACGCAAATGAGTTGAACAGGGACAGAGAAATCATCCAACAGTTCCCGCCGTATTTTGTAGGTCTCCTCAGAGCTCAGGCGTTTTTCAGTGACAATTAGAATATCAATATCGCTATCTTCAGTTGGCTCACCATGAGCATACGAGCCAAAGAGAATGATCTTCCTTGGTTGATATTCCTTTGTTATCCTCTCCACAATTTTGGGGATTATCCTTCCTACCTTTACGTCACCAGCCATGTTTCTATCTCCAAGAGTTCATTTCTGAATTCGTCTTAACTTAAACGCTTGTTCAAAGGTTTTTGCTCTTGTTATCTTTTTTCTTAACCCGTCATAAGGTGGAAATGCACCACCATAACCTATTACTCGTCTGGCCTTCTGGATCATGTTTAGCTGTTCGGCGGTCCAATTAGGAGAAACATAACTATTCTTGGGCATTGGCTCCAACGGTTCGTATCTCATAGGATATGCAACAACACCCCATTCTAAAAGTTCTTTTATGCGCAAGAGGAAATCGTCTGGGTTATCATTCTCGTGGTTGAATAGGGAATAGACTATGATTCTTCTTCCCCTAAAGCCTACATCTTTCAAAAGTGCTATCGCTTTTTGCAGATGCTTTCTAATTCCCATGGTGTCATAGGCCAATCTTAAAAGCGGGATTTTTAGTCCTTTAAGTCTTAAGGCAATCTCTTCGGTTAATAATCGAGCATCAAGACCTTGATTGAAATCAACCTCAAGATTCAAGTCTTCAACCTCATCGAAAATATCTCTCCAGTAAGGAGAGGCAAGGATGTTGTTGTCCCAGAAGATGATCTTTTTGTGTCCCGGATATATCAGCTTTTTTATTGATTTCCTTGCTTCGAATTTAGGCTCCAGTTTATTTACCGAGCAAAACGAACATTTCCTTATGCACCCTCTTGAGGAAAAGACAATGCTCGCATCCCACTCGGGCACAACAGAATAATCGGGTAGAATATTGTCTATTTTTTTAAATAACCGCTTATGGATTTTTATTCGTTTTTTGAACGCATCACGGAGATGGTCAGGACATAAAGTTGCGTATATCCCGCCAACAATTACTTTCGCCTTTTTGTATCGGTCGCTATAGAAACGGATTACCTCGTGCACCGGTTCCCAGGCATAAGTGAAAAGACTAGTGATGTAGATTTTATCAGGAATAAAACTATTATTTGAACTACCTTTTGCCAATTTAACCAAATCGCCCCTCTTTTTGTGGTAAGCCGCAAGCTTAAGAAGTGCCAGAGGAGGATAGGACGTGTGATACTCTTTCCGTTTTTCAGGTTCGACGAGTAGGATTTTCATAATGACAAAACGTTTGGATATTGAAATTTGATCCCATCACATTCCACAAAATTGATAAAATCTCTACATTCTGCCTTGAGTTTTCCAAGACGTGGGTAAGTTTCAGCTAAACCTTCGTTTATACTAGCCACGACTTTTCCATTGTATTCAAAACCCTGAAGAAGCTCCGGACTTTCGACACAAAGAAATCTATCGCGTCTGTCTTCTTGTAGACTGTCCAGATAGCCTAAAAGGACTGCAAAAGGAAACCTGCTCAGCTTTATCTTTGTTACACCGATTTCTGTAAGTCTCTCTCTAAATATTCTATCATGAAGAGAAATTGAAAGCGCCGCCGGATATATGTGATTAACTAAGAAAACCTTCCTCGCTTGATCCTCTTCTTGTACCGCCTCATAAAAGATATGAACTAAGAACCTAAAGCATCCCGCGACACCGTGCGCGTCAGAGAAACTTTTACGGAAGATTCGCTCCAAGTGGGGATCTTTGCTCCCGAAGACTTCGGGATACCAATCAATCTTGTGCTTTTTGTCGGATAGTGAAAACTTAAAAAGAGAGATTAGTTGCTTCAAGTTTTCTTTATATATCTCGTTATCCCAGACACTTGCGGTTTCTTTCTCGAGCATGGTAATGGGAGTTCCAAAAATATCTTCTTTTAAATCCTCGAACTTTGCTATGGGATATCCTACATCGTGAAAAATTGCGGTAAGCAACCACAAAAACTCAATGGAGAATCCCGGGTATTTGGGGAAAACAGTTTTATAGTACAGACTAAAGTCTTCCTTATAATGATCAAGTATCAACAAACCCAGCAGGTAAATATGAAACGAGTGAAAATAATGATCTCGAATATTGGCAAAGAAAACTTCAAATCTGCTTAAGATTTCCAGAGACTCGACTCCGGATGTGTATCTGGTGTCGGACCTTAAGAGCGCTAGAATTGTATTTTTAACAAGGGCCTCTTCTTTTTGCTCATCCAGTTGTCCCTTTCTTTTAAGCCCAAAGTATCCTCTGGCAAAATCTTTTAGTATCGTTCTAAATATTGAATTGCCCATTTTGATATTCGTGATTTCCTTGATTACCCATAAAGGGTAATGTCCGCCATATGAGGCCGAAGTTTTTTTAGGAATTATTGGCTTTATCGCGTCGCGGACTAGTAAAAGGTTTTCGTGTTTGTGCAAAATCAGCCCAAATCCATTTTCAAGACAGTTTTGTTCGAACATGTCCAGAAGCGACTGATTTTCCAGAACAAAAAAGAAATCAAGATTCCAATGTTGTATCGCTTTTCTTACTTTTTGGCATAAGGTGTCTGGGAAATATTCTGCATCATAGATAATAGTGAATGCCATGTATTTGTTGCTTTGAGTGTCTTCAAACAAGTAATCTGGGCGCCAGTGTATATCACCAGGTAGCGTTCTCAGAAACCGATCAATACTCCTGGGCTTAATAGCATTCAGGGAAATTCCTCGTGATTTTGAGAGGTGTACTCTCAACTTCCGAATAAAGTTGTTTGGCATCATCTTAGTCTTTTTAATACATTTCTTGCTATGCCTATTAATTCATTAAGGGCAGTTTGCAAATCTTTCTTCTGTTTATGCTTCATCGTCTTTATGGCTGTTTCTGTATAATCGCTTAATGCCTTCACCAAACTCACAATAGTATTGATCAATTTCCTAGAAGAATATGCAGGTTTTTTTGCTTCTTCAGGGAAAAGCGCAACATACTGTTCATGTGCTTCTGGAAAAGTAAATGACGTATCTTTGATGAATTCCAAAAGAAGGCTCTTTGCCTTAGATACTTGCTTTGTATCTCTTCTTCTCTTTGTTAAAATAGCGGCATCTCTTATCTGTTCAGCACGGTCTACAAATCCACCGGTAACTTTTGCAAATAATGCCCTCCTAATATCATCAGGTGAAATTCTACCTTTTAGGTCTGGAAAATTACGTAACGCCGGACCGACGATCTTGCTCTCTATCTCGACGGCGTAACTATAGTAGTTCTTGTCCTCCGCTCGGTAGATGTCATACCGGAGCTTTTTCGGCCATCTAAAAAACAGCACTCGGCTGCGAGCATTATTCCGATCCATTCCCGTCTTGTCCATGAGTTGCTTGACAAGCTCTTTCTCGATGTCTTTGCTTCGTCGGTGTTGCTTTCTTATTTTTTCCCGTAAAGCGACTACTATGCTTTCCAATGCCCTGGCCTGCTCTATCGCTTCCCATCCTTCTTGATTCATGTGGATCTGAAACATTGTTGCAAGAACATCGATATACCTCTCCCGAGGCCAAATGTACACTGGAATTTCACGACGATTGGTTTCAATTGCTGCTTTCCATCGGCGCTCACCATCTATGAGTACATATTTCTTTCCGTTTACCTCTCTTGAAAGTCTTCTTACAATTGCGGGGACAATGACTCCATGCTCAGCCACAGACTCTTTCAATCGCAAGAAATCTTTATCCTTATAAAAATCATCTCTACGGGGGTTTTCTTGGCTTGGTTCAATCTCTTTTGGGTTCACCCATTCAAGTTGAGCTTGGCTATCTTTCTTTTTCATGAATATCTCCCGGTTTCAGCTCGGTATTCGTGTCGTTCGGTCATCGTAGTCCCGCCATATGCTTCAGTAATGGTTGGCATCCTTTTGTCACGCAGACCTCGCCATGGTTACCCTACCATTCCTTTATGTTATAAAATACTCTCTTTCCTAAAAATTGTGCTCTTTCGCCTAACTCCTCTTCAATTCTGAGGAGGCGATTGTATTTGCAGATTCTGTCGGTGCGGGAAGCTGAGCCGGTCTTTATCTGTCCGCAATTGGCTGCCACCACCACATCGGCAATTGTAGTATCCTCTGTCTCTCCGGATCTATGGGAGACCACCGCGGTAAAACCAGCTTTCTTCGCCATCTCGATGGCATCCAGAGTCTCGGTCAAAGTGCCAATCTGGTTGAGCTTGATCAAAATGGAGTTGGTTGCCTTAAGCTGTATCCCTTTTTCTAATCTTTTTATGTTGGTAACGTAAAGATCGTCTCCCACGATCTGGATTTTGCTGCCCAATTTCTCATTGAACTTGACCCATCCATCCCAGTCATCCTGAGCCAATCCATCCTCGATGGAGATGATGGGATATTTGTTCACCAGATTCTCATAAAAGCCGATCATCTCCTCGGAGTTGAGCTTTTTGTTCTCTGCCTTGAGATTATATACTTTCTCTTTTGCATCATAAAACTCTGAGGCGGCTGGATCCAAAGCCAGTAGGACATCCTTGCCCGCCTCATAACCAGCCTTTTTGATGCCTTCCATTATGACTTGAAGCGCTTCCTCATTTGAATTCAGATTGGGAGCAAATCCTCCTTCGTCTCCCACTGAGGTGTTATACTTTTTGCCCTTGAGCACGCTTTTGAGATTATGAAAAATCTCGGCTCCCATTCTCAAAGCCTCTTTGAAATTGGGGGCACCCACCGGCATGATCATAAATTCCTGTAAGTCTACATTATTGTCCGCATGTGATCCACCATTAACAATGTTCATCTGAGGTACGGGGAGGACCCTGGAGTTCACTCCCCCAATGTATTGATATAAGGGGAGACCGCAAGATTGAGCAGCTGCTTTGCAGACGGCAAGCGACACTCCCAAGATAGCGTTTGCCCCCAGGCGGCTTTTGTCTTGGGTGCCGTCCAATTCGACGAGAAATCTGTCAACTTCCACCTGATCCAATGCGTCCAGATTCTTCTTAAATAATTCAGGAACAATGATGCTATTGACATTTTCTACCGCTTTGCTTACGCCTCTTCCGAGGTAGCGGCTTTTGTCCTTGTCTCTCAGCTCCAAAGCCTCATGCTCGCCGGTAGAAGCACCAGAAGGGACCGCCGCCCTTCCCAGGCTACCGTCCTCTAAGACCACATCAACCTCCACAGTGGGATTGCCTCTTGAGTCCAAAATCTCACGCCCGTGACATCCGATGATGAGTGGCATATCTTTTCTCCTTCCTTACAGGTTAAAGTAGACCTTTATTTTTTGTTAATCTAAATAGCCGAAAAGAACTTTGCAAGAGAAAAATAGAGCGTTGTCTCGGGTTGCTTGGCAGGAAAACACACAAAGCGAGGGGATAGGGGTATCTTCCCACAAGCGGTTATAAGTTCCTTTTGATCAAAACGTTACAAGACGGAAAGATAGATACTTTTTCCTAAGCCCATCCCGATCTTCGGCACGAAAAATTTTTGTCTTAGTGCAAAGATTTTTCTTGACAAGTCGATATCCAGAGATATTAATTATCCCGCCAAAATTCGGCGGACGCTCTGTCTCTTGTTAGATATAGGTACGCCGGGATGTTCAATTGTTCGGCATTAACGAACTTAGCTCCCATGAGGAGGTGAGAAGAATGAAGTGTGCTTCGTGCGGAGACGAAATAAAGGGTGGTGCCGTATGGAGAGACGATCAACCATACTGCTCAGAAGAATGTGCGGATGTGGGTCCCGGTGAAGAAGAAGAGGAGGAAGAAGACGAGGAGGAAGATAAATAGCATTTACTTGTTCTA
>LJVD01000001.1 GCA_001304225.1 candidate division Zixibacteria bacterium SM1_73 | reverse complement strand
GACAGCAACGACAGCGAACAGGAAGGCTCTCCATAGGGCATCAACAGCAACCTGTCCAGTAAATTGGAGCTCGGTCAAAACCTCTGCTCCTTCCAGGCTGATGAAGCGGCTCTCAACCCCGCTCAGAGCAGCATAAAGGACTCCGATTAAAACTCCACAAATCATTCCCGCCATAAACCGTCTCGCCAGCGATGATCCGCCAGCCCAGATTGACACAGCCCCTGCTGCCAGTAACGGAATCCAAAGAGCTAACCACCAGAGGTCACTGAACTGAGGAAGGTATCCCCTGAGCTGGAAAAAAGAGGTGTCGATCCCTCCCAGGACAGCCGTTCCGATGATGATAGACAACGGAACATGCCAGTATCTCGGCTTCAATCCCGCGCGGAATTCCCGGCGCCGCCTGAAGCGTCTTCTCAGAGTTAGCGGATAGTTATAAAACAAGTCAAAGACTGCATGTTCGAGCAGAGCCCCTCGTTCTCCAAAAACAGGGACAATATGTGAGACACCGATCGCCCAGCGGCCGGCCATGAACCGGGCCAGATCAGGGTAGCGGTAGGCCATCTGGATGGGGAAGGCCAGATAACCTATGTATTTAAAGAAGCTTATGAAGAAGGCCAGGCTGTAATCTTGAAAGTTGCGCTCCCTAATAACGAGAAAGGTCACGTACAAGCCTCGGACGAGCGACCCGGGAGAGATCGGGATGACCTGGAAAAATCCCAGGATCAGGCCTGCATGGACAGAGGCTTCCTGCCAGGATAACTCTGGGTGCATCCGGATGTAGATAAAGGCCACGATGACGGAGACAATCTGGGTTATCGGGAGCGTACAGACATGGACGGCCAGACTTTTCAGGTATTTCTGGATGAAGGGTTCCTTTATCTGGGATTGGACGTTGGCGGCTTCCCTTTCAGTCAGCATGCCCTCTTTCTGTCCCTGGGAAACCATATCCCGAAGCCATTCTTCCCTGACCTCGGCTTTGAAATACAGACGGAACGGACGGGCAAAAATATAGTCCAGCGACTGGAGAAAAAAGCGCCTGTCCGAGAAAAATCGATGCATCTTTGGGGGTGAGATAGAAAGCGGCAGATGGAGAAGGCATCTCACAGGCTGTCTGGCCAACCCCTCCGCGCGACTCTCAGAGATGCGCCCGGCCCTGTGCCAGCGGATCAGAGCCTCCGCAACATGGGCCCGGAAGGCCCGTCGATAATAAGACAGGCTCGTCAAGACCTGTTTGTAATGCTGACGATAAACGGCATGTCCTCCTAAACGGCGAAAGAAATTCCCCAGGAATGGAATAAGGCCCAGAATCCAGTAAACCAGGGCCAAGAATCTGCTCTGAAGCAGTTTTTCACACCATTTATCATCGATTATCTTCCGGAGGTTCCAGCTTTTGACGAAGCCCTTGATGATGGAGGCCCGCAGGCGGGGGCTGGTTAACAGTTTCAGATGATGATTGGTGATATCGAGCAGGGAATCACGGTAAGCTTGATCCACTGCCTTAAGTTCCTCGACCGCCCCCTCCATCCCTGCGAAAGCATCGGCCTGCTCTTCGACAAAATTTTCGAGCTTTTCGATATCCCCTTTATCAAACTGGACCAGACGGCCTCGTTTTACTCCTTGGAGGATGAGCTTAAAATCGGCGGGACACTGAGGCAGGAAGGGGAGAAGGGCCAGACCGGCCCTGAAATCAACCCCCACTAAACCCTGCGTTGGCTCGGGATCGCTCGCGATGCGCTTGAGTGCGTTCGGCTGGCTTTTTAACGTCCACCACTCGTATTGGCGGGCCAGCTCCGATGCCCCCATATCATGCATCAGGTTCACGAGATTCGCCATAAAGACTCGTTTAGCCCGGTACTCTGGAGAACCCAGGCCTTCTCCAGGATCTCCGACCTTCCATTTCCTCCTGGCATCCAGGTTGTCATCCACCTCGAACCGCCATATCCGGCCCTCAACCCACTCGCTGATTTCCCCACAGCTGCCGAGGCTGCGGTCGATGAAGGTGGCCAGGATATCGACAACAGCATCCTCAGAACCAAACCTCAACCACGCACCGCGCCGGATGAGCTTCTGCCAGAGAGCCCCGGCCTGGGCTGCATCAGGATTGACCTGGAGAGAATAGGGGGCCTGGAAGGCCAGCCCAAACATCACGTTCCGGAACCATCTCGCAAATCCATTCGGAGGGACAAGTATCTTTAAAGCATAGACCTGACCGACCTGAAGGCCGATGATCGGCTCGCCCTCTGGTTCAACTTCAAGAGCTTTGACCCGGTAAACTTGGCCGGCATAGCCTCCTCCCACGAAGCGCTCGATTCTGAACTTGACCTGTCCCTCTCTGGGTGGGAAGACCCCTCTGATTCTGTATTGGAGTTCTGTTTCTGGCTCGTAGCGCAGTCTGCGCCGAGGACGGAGGACTTCCTGGCTGTCAAAAAGATTCTCTAGGTGCTGGATTGTTTGCAGAGAATAATCAACACCCATCCACGTCTCTTCAGAGCATTAGCAGCACATCTTTATTGGTTAATTAAAAATGTCTTTTGTCTTTGATTTTCTATTGACAAGCTTATAACAGAGCCCCAAAGGGTTGTCAATCCGAAAAGGGAGAACGCTGGGAGGAATGACAGAGAGATTCTTTTTCTATTCAACGATTATATAATTAACATTGGACACCCAGACATCTGAGACTTTATCTTGGCCAGACCAGGATTAACATGTATCTCAAAACTCAGAGCCCTTCAGAACCTCCTCTCCCAAGCTTCCATACTCGGGGAAGGGTCTTTTGGTCGAATTGCCCGCCCGCATGATGCGGATGCCTAGAATGCCGGCCTCAACGGCGGCCTTCATATCGGCATCAGAATCTCCGTAGTAGATCTGGATGTCATGGTTGAGGATGGCCTGTGCCTTGAGGTCGGTGAAGATCACATCATTGATGTTGTCCAGGTTAAACGTCTTGGCGAGCAGGTCTGTCACTGTTTCCGTTTCGGTTTTCTGCCGGGCTGTGATGAAATAAATCGTGTCACCACGGCTCTTATGAAGCGCGATCAATGTCCTAGCGCACTCTTTCGGCAGACTGAACTTATCCAAACCGTTGTTCAACTCGTTCCAGAACTCCTCCTTCTCTAGATACTCATTGCTCCCTGGTGAATATTTCTGCTGGCCGTAGTAGTACCCGGGAGCTGAGAAAAGAACCGTGTCGTCCACATCAAACCCGACTTTCATCGGTGGCTGGTTCTCCAGACTCCTGGCAATCTCCTCAACCGTAACCCAGCGGATCTCGTCTTTCTTCGGGCCCGAAGGGCAACCGACACAAATAAGAGAGATGCATATGAAGATAAGACTTAGCTTTCTTGACATCGTCCTCTCTCCTTCTTTCACCGGCATACTCGCTGTCTTTGTTTTTTACTTTTTTAGAGGAAAGCTTACTGTTTCACATGTTCCAAGGCCTCATCCACAGCCTCGAGTAGCGGCTGGGTTGACACCTTGGAGCCGACGGCGTTCTGCATCCAGGCCTGAGGAATGATATTACCGGCCACACACATTCTCTCCATTTCTTCACCTAGATTCTTCCCTTCGAGGTACTGATGAATCTGGAAAGCGATCACGTGCCCCAGAGGGTAGTCAGGAAGATAAAGCGCAGCATCAATCATATGGGAGTAGATGGCGAGAATTGGCTGATCCTTGACGCCGAAAACATCGGCATAATAGGTGTTCCAGATGTCCTTGGCGATAGAAATGACAGTTTCCTTCAGTTCCGCTGCCGTGGCCTCAGGATGATCATAAAGCCAATTCCAAGCCTTCATATCCACTAAAGAAACGCCCATGATTTCGTAGGCATTCCAGAGATCGTCGAGGGCTTTCAGGTGTTTTCTGTCGGGATCTTTACTTGAAAACCCCAAAAGGTCGAGGTCTTTCTCCTGAAAAACAAAGGCAAAAGCCTCGGTGAAAGCTGCGTTGGGAACGCCGCGAAGCATATAGTAGTCAACCTTCTGGAGGGTGAGCGTCTGCTCCACACAGTGCCCAAATTCATGGATGGCGATGTTGAATCCTTTGTAATTCATTCCCTTGTCAGGAACTCTGGTTCTCAAGCGTGATTTATCCGCCTTCATCTCTGTCCCGTAGGCGTGACCTATGCCTCTCGAGGCATCAACCGTAACTTTGGGAGCAATGAAGTCTGCTCGGTCCTGAGAAAACCCGAGTTTGACCAGGATATTTCTCAGGTCTTTCTCGAAGGTCTCTACTGTCGGATACCTCTCGGCCACGATCCTGTCCAGTTTTTCCTCGGGGATCGAACCCCCAGACCTAAAACCCGTGTACCAGATATCGAAAGGCTCCAACTTCCTCCCCAGCCTCCGGCTGATGAGTTTTCCGACCTTGCGGACCTGAGGTGATGAAATAAAACTCATGAACAGAGCTTCGACTTCCTTCTCCGGAATTTCCCGATCAGCCTCAAACCTTCTTTTGATATGGGTAGGCAGAGAGGGATAGTAGGGATCGAGCAGCTTCATCGCTTTGAATATCTGGAGAAAGTGTTGATACCGGGTGTCAGGCTCTCTGATGGTTTCAATCTCTTCTCCGCCCTTGAAGACCATATTCTGGAAAGGATTCCACAGATAATCAGGGTTGTTGATCACGATTTCAGGGATGTCCTGGTTGATGATCCTCAACATGACTTCGTAAATCATCTTCTGCTTGACCAGCCCCTCAGGATCGCTGTACCGTGATTTCAACTCGTCTCTAATGCCCCAGTGACTGATGAGTTTGAGGTCCTCTGGAAAGTAGGCTTTCATCTTCTGGTCTACGAGTTTTCCCATGTAGATATTGTATTCCGATATGTAAGTATCGGCTGCAGTCATAACTTGGGATATCTTCTGGTAGATGTGGGCGGGAACCCTCGAGATGAAGGTATCTCCCATCCTGGAGTAAGCCCAGTTTCTGCGGCCCCATTTTGGGCTCAATTCGGCTTTTTCTTCCAGGGAATAATGAGGAAAGTTCAGCAGGACAAAAAAAGCCACTTTATTCCGGAACAGATCCTCCGTCAGGTGCGAAGAGGGGTCGAACTGTCCGAACATTATGTCCAACGGAAGAATCTCGCCCCAATCCAGCTCGAGGGGACGCTTCAAATCAATGATCATTTTGGTGAAGTTACCGTTCAGGATCTCATAATTTGTCTCCAGTCTTTTAAAATTCAGATCGAGAAGTTCAGGGGAGTCGACAAAATATTGGCGGCAGAAGTCTTCGAACTCCTTTGCCGTCCCATCTTCCTCTGTCCAGAGGGAGGCAGCCTGGTCAACGCCTTTTTCTATCCGGAATTTCAGGACCTCACCGTATTTATCGAGCAAGGCTTTTTTCACGCTGTTTTTAGTCTGGACACCCACGAATGTCTCTTGCCCTTGAAGTCCTGCAAAGCAGAAAAGCAGCAAAAGAGATAACGAAAGTAAAGAGACTTTTCTCATTTTTGCCTCCAAAAATAATTAACTTTATTATCACTGTGAAGAGATTTCTGAATCCCAGAAAATCCTGAGTCCGTCCTCTGCATCCTTCTTATCGGTGAGGAATCCCATTTATAACAAAGGGCTATTTTGAAGTCAACGACTGCGGCTTTTATCACGAAATCCTATTGCCAAAAACGATGATAAATATAACAATAAAAAGGAATAAGGACAATTTAAGCCCTTCCCTTATCTGTACATCTCAGGATCACATCCACGGAAAAAAGTAGTTTTTAGGCTTTCTTCGCAAAGCGAAGGTTTTTGACCCGTCCGGAATCTAGGGTGAAGCCCATGATCCTCTTTTCCTCGTCACGGAGAAAGTGGATTTTAAAGCTGCCGCAGGTGAACTTATCTTGAAGCATGGGGAGAAGGGGCAGGGCAGGAGCGTCCCTGTGGACAAACCGGAGTCTTCCTTTCTCTAGAGCAATCCGCAAGGTCACCAAAAGCTCCTCGCTGGTGTAATCTCCTTCGTATTCTGTAAGCTGCTCGGAGGAGGGTTTGATCCTTTCGAAAGCTTCATAAGTCGCTGGAATTTCTCCTTCTTGATAGACGTGAAGGAGTATCGGCCTATCTTTACCCCTTATTTCAAACTTAACGGTGGCTTGGACAGGAGCTTCCAGCATGACGAATTCTGTCTCGCTCACCGGTTCCAGAGGAAATTTCTGGCCAGAAGCTTCGATTAATAAACGCCCATCTCCGAAAAGAATATTTCTTAAAGTGAATGTATTGTGGTTGATATAAGCGCCGACCTTATCTTTGAGTTGTTTTTCCGAGAGTTTAATAAATCGAGGCTTACTGCTGGGTTTGGCTTCGGGTTCCGGTTTATCCCTAAACTGATCTGCCAGATAAATATCCGCGACTTTCCGCGCCAGCCCCATCGGGTCAAGGCTGCTGAGGTTGGACAGACAGATCACGGAAAATTTCTGCTCAGAGAAGCGGAGAAACGCCGATCTGTAGCCTCCCAAAGCGCCTCCATGCCCCACCGTTTTTAAACCCTTGTATTCTCCGATCACGACCGCAAAGGCATAATCGAGCTTTTTGCCGTTGTTGAGTGTCCCCTGAGTATGCATCAGTTCGAACACTTCCTTGCCCCCGACTTTACGACTGTAAAAGTTTTGGTCCCAGAGATAAAGATCTTCCACCGAGGTGAACAAGCCACCGGAACCGACGCAATCAAAGGTGGTGATAAAATTCCTGAACTTCTCTTTCCCTGCCGGGAAATAACCCGAGGCTCTGTTCTTGATGAGCCTTCGGTAATCATCGTGAAAATAAGAATTCTCCATTCCCAAGGGGTCGAAGATGTTTTCCTCGGCGAACTGGCGGAGAGGTTTTCCGCTGGCTTTTCGAACGATCACACCCAGGAGGAAATACCCCGAATTACTGTATAGGTACTGTTCTCCAGGCATAAAATTCAACTCCTTCTGGCGGGAAAGAAGCTCTAAAACGTCCTGTTCATGATAACTGCCCATAGGAATACCTGCGATTCCCTCCAGTTCGAGGTAATCACGAAGGCCGCTGGTGTGATGGATGAGATGGCGGATGGTGATGGGAGTCCCGTAGTCAGGTATTTCAGGGACATACTTACGGATGTCATCATCCAACGAGAGCTTCCCCTCCTGGGCTAAGAGAGCAATGCAGAAGGACACAAACTGCTTAGAGACAGAGCCGATGTAGAAGACACTCTTGGGAGTGATCGGGATACCGTTCTCCAGGTTAGCCAGGCCGTAGCCCTTTTTATGGATGATACGTCCATCCTGGATGATGGCTAGAGCACATCCGGGCGAGTCTAGCTTATTCCAACTGGCAAAGAGCTTGTCGACTTTATCTGTGCGGTCATCGGCCAAAACCGCTGAAAAGGCAATGAAAATAAAGAAAAAGATGAATGTTGTCTTGCATCTCAAATATTTATTCATGGCGACATCACCTCTCCTGGGCGGCTTCAGGCCGCACAGAGATTGTAACCTTATTTACTGCGTTTACACTAGAAAAAACAAACGGCCAGAATTCGTGATATAATTTTAAGCGGAAAGGGTAGTAATGAAAAAACCAATTTCCCTAATGCTAGCCATCTTTTTACTCTATTCATTTTCCCTTCCAGGGCAAAACGAAGTTACCAGGGAAGCAGATCTCCTGTTAGACATGATGGAATATCGGCAGGCGATCGAGAATTACTTAAAGGCCCTTACAGAAAATCCTGACCGAAGAGATATCCGGAAAAATATCGGATACTCATATTTCCAGCTGGGCAAGGCTGATGATGCCCTGAGGTTTCTTGGCGAAGAATTGGCCTTATTTCCAGATAATGAGGATGCTTATGATATTTTAGTCTATATTCTCTCCAAGTCGAATAGGCTAAAAGAAGCCAACGAATTTCCAGAAAGGCTAGATTTTCCTGTAAGACTGACAGCCGACAATCCTCATCTCGGCGGTTTGGCCTGTTTTATTCAAGGCATGTATTTTAAAAACATCGAGATGCACGATAAGGCAAAATTCTATTTCATGAAATCTCTGGAGAGGAGATATGACCCGGTTAAATGTTATGCTCAGTTGATAGATATTGATTTTACCCAGAAAAAGTCAGCAGCAGAAATTGAATTAAGATCATCTTATGAAACAACTTTATTGGAAGCCGTTAGAGAATATGGCTCTCAACCTGAATTCCTTGTCCTAAATGGATTAAGGTATCACGAAAAATCACTATCGGACTTTTTCTTTTTACGTAGATCTGTTGAATCTTTTGAGGCTGCTTTAAGAGTCAATCCCGACTTTAGAGACGCTCTTTTTAACTTGGGAAGCATAAATTATAATTATAATAATTTTGAAAAGGCTTCAGAATACTTCAAACGAATCCTAGAAATGGATCCCGAAAATGATGAAGTGAAGCTCTATTCAGGTTGTTGTCTCAAAAAACTCGACCCATCCGCTGATAAAGTATCAACACCTGAGCACTGCCCCAAAAATATAAGACTATCCAGAGAGTTTTTAGATAATCCTGGTCTGGAATATCAATATCAACTCAAGAATAGTAAGTCTTCAGTCCTGGATCATATCAATAACCTTGGTCTCGAATTCGTAGGAAGGGGAAGATTTCAACAGGCTTTAAGTAGATTCCGTCATGGATTAAAAATTGATCCTGAGTCGCCGATAATAAACTTCAATGCGGCCATGGTCTATTCATGGCTTGATTTTTTAAAATCGGCGGAAAGGCATGCCTTGATCGCCCTCAGGAGAAAAGGCTATTTCGGGAGTCTGCCTGCTTACAGACAGCAAGAAATATTGAGGGAAGAAGAGCAGAGAATACAAAAACCTACTGAGATTCCTCTTTCTCAGTGGACATTTGAAGCAGCCCTTGAAGAAGGAAATTATTTTTTAGATGCCTATAATTCTTTGGGAACGATATGCTTCAAGAGAAGAGAATTTCAAAAATCAATCTTAGCTTTTAAAAAAGTCATTGAAATCCACCCAGAAGATGCCATGGGCCACTTTAATTTAGGATGTGCCTACCAAGAAATAAATGATTTAGAAAATGCTGAAGAAGCATGGAAAAGAGCGATTCAATCTGAAAAAAAAGCAAAGGATAGGGAAGAAAAGACGAATATTTCCGATAATCAGCTTTCTATATCTCTGGTTGTTCGAAGTAAACCCGTCTCCTTTCGAGCCCACAAATTCTTGGGAAAGTTGTACATTGAGAAAGGCTCACCTGATTTGGCACTGCAAGAATTTAAAAACGCAATAGAGTTAGAACCCGGTGACCCAGAACCCTATTACGAACTGGGAAAAATCTACCTGGCTAAATCCCAGCTTGAAGAAAAATATATCAGGGAAGCCATTTCTTATTATGAAAAATATCTGTATTTAGGAGGACAAGAGGAAAAAGAAGTCAAAGAATTATTAAAGTCCATAAAAAAGCAATAAATATTCTGGAAATTGAAAAAGCCCGGCGTAAGAGTCTTAAGGATCCAAAATCCTCACGAATGCCGCATCGTCGAGCGGCTCAACAGGTTTGTGGTCAAGATCGAGATCAAAGGCCAAACCTTCAGGGCCCACATCAACAACACGGGACGACCATCCGAATTCATAATCAGAGGAAGAAAGGCCTTTTGCTATCCGAGTAAAAATCTGATCAAAACAGACGTCAAGCTGTTCGCGGTGGGGGAGAGGGGCCTGGGGGCCTTGATCGACACTCAGCTTCAGATGAAGGCCTTCGAAAACGCCTTGAGCGCTCGTCTCATCCCTTGGCTCAAGGAATGCCGGCTGATCAAGAGAAACGCTAAGCTGGGGACTTCCCTGATAGATTATCTCCTGGAATGCGGGAATCAAAAGGTATTTCTCGAAGTCAAGAGCGCCGTCCTGAGAGAAAATCAGCAGGCCCTGTACCCTGACTGCCCCTCTGAAAGAGGCCAAAAACACATCAAAGAAATCTCTGCTTATGTCCGCAAAGGTGGAAAAGCGTTCATCCTGTTCATGGCTGCCCTGCCCCAAGTGAAGGCTTTTAAACCCAACAGGGAAGCCGATCCTCTTCTCAGCGATCTCTTGGCTGAGGCGGCTAGGGTGGGAGTCCAGGTCAAAGCCATCGGCCTCTACTACGGCCCCAGGGATTCCGGCATCTATCTGTATAATCCTGATCTTGAGATCAAATTGGAAGAAAATTAGAGGCTCGTGATGAGAATTTGGGACATTCCTCCTGATAAGCTCTGCCGGCAGCATTTGCTCGGGGAACACAGCGAACTCCACGCCCTGTGGAACATCCTCACTCAAGACAAAAATGGCTTCTCCAAGCACCCGGAAACTCTCAGATGGAAGGGCAAATTAAAGGCCCTTTTCCTCAGGCATGAGGCCCTGGTTCTGGAGATGAAAACCAGGGGCTACAAGCATAAAACCCCCCTTGATCCTCTTCGGGCCCGAGGAGAACAAAGGCAGAACGAATTTGTCGACACACCAGAAGAACAGGAGGAAATTCTGCGCAAAAAAAAGTGTGGATGTCAGGTTTGATGGGCCCGAAAATCACAGGAACTCTCGGGCCCTTGCTGACAATTATTTATTCTTCGGCTTTGCAGGCGGAATTTTTATATCAATATCGCTAACTTCACCCAGGGTCGACAGAGGCTTATCAAAATCTTCCTGTTTTCCGACGACCAGAATCTGAACTTTATCAGGCCGGAGATATTCCCTTGCCACCCTGAGGACATCCTTCTTGGTGACTTTTTCGACTCCTTTCTTCACTTGATCCATAAAATCAAGAGGATAATCAAACAAGACATAGGTCATCAACCGGTTGACAATTTTAGCCCTGCTGTCAAAATTAAAGACATAAGAATTCAAGTACTGGTCTTTTGCCTTGGCCAGCTCCTCATCACTCACTTCTTCTTCTGTCATCCACTTCATCTCTTTAAGCATCAAGTCTATAGCATACACAGTCGATTCTGACTTAGTCTGCGCACCACACGAGAAAACGCCAGGATAGGTGAAGTAGGCCCCATAATATCCCCAGACACTGTAGGCCAAGCCCTCATCTGTCCTGATCTTCTTGAACATTCGATCAAAGGAAAGGATGCTGTTCATGACACTCAGAGCTGGGTAGTCAGGGTTGTTCATCATTCCTCCGATATGGCCGATCATGATGTTCGACTGGTTGACATCC
Organism: candidate division Zixibacteria bacterium SM1_73; assembly: GCA_001304225.1. Classification (GTDB taxonomy): domain Bacteria; phylum Zixibacteria; class MSB-5A5; order MSB-5A5; family SM1-73; genus SM1-73. The sequence goes on along the minus strand of LJVD01000001.1, from coordinate 48,174 downwards.
GGTTTGTGGATATAGTTGATCGTAGACTTGTAATCATAATCAACTTTGGGCGGAGAGGACATTTTCACTTCAGCCGATTTCCATGGCTCCAGATTCCTTTTGAGCTTATCCAACATTTCTTTGGTCTCAAAATCCCCCCAGGCAGCCATGATCGTGTTGTTCGGATGGAAAAATTCATGATAAAAATCGACTGTGTCTTGTCTGGTTACAGCATCAATCGTGGCGTACTCAGGATGATGAGCATAGGGACTATCCTGACCATAGATAAGCTTTCGAAATTCCCTGTCCGTAATCTGCCCGATATCATCGTTACGCCGAGAGATCATCGTTTTCTCCTGGATCTTGGCCAGGTTGATCTTGTCCTCTGCAAAGGCGGGATTGATCAGGATGTCTGTCAGGATTTCTAGCGTTCTATCGATATCTTCCTTGAGAACAGACACATTAATATACCCTGACATCCGGCCTATGCCCGTCGAAATCGTGGCGGCCATAGTCTCAAGTTCTTTGTCGATTTCATCTCCCGACACGGATGTCGTCCCCCCCGTCCGGATCACCTGCCCACACACGGAGGCCAGCCCAATCTTCGAGACAGGTTCAAAGACAGAGCCAACGCGGACCATAGCCCGAAGGTCAATGGTGGGATATTCATGATCCTCGACTAGAAAGATTTTAAGGCCATTGGCTAATTCGAACTTCTCCACCTTGGGCATCTTGATCGGATTCAATGGGCCGAAGACAAATTTATCCTTGGGGCTCTTCTGGGCAAAAACAGCACTCCCGCAAAAAACAAAAAGAAAAAGAACTAAGCCAATCTTAAATATTTCATTTCGTGCTTTCATTGTTTCTTCCTTCCTTTCAGATCACTTCCCAGGGATAATCTCACCGACCGTTCTCTTCTGCTTAACCAGATAGGTATTAGCCACTCTTTTGACATCTTCAGCTGTGAGGGCTTCGATCTCCTGGATCTGATCAAACGCTGCATCCCAGCCTCCAAGAACGACCTCGGCATAGGTGAGCAGTGCAGCCATGCGGGAATTGGATTTCATCCGGTCCAAAAGGTTCTTGATCGCGTTCCTCTTGAACTTTGTGAGTTCCTCAGCTGTAACAGATTCTGTCTTTATTTTTTCAATCTCCGTGTCAATAACCTCCAGGCATTCATCCGATTTATGACCCCAGGAAGAGACCGCATAAAAAGCAATCAGGTTGGGAAACTTTTCCCCAGGAAACCCGTTGAAACTTCCTGTTTGAATGGCGACTTTTTTCTCCTTGACCATGACCTGATAAAGCCTGGAGGAACGCCCCTGGCCTATGATATTAGCTAAGGCCTCCAGGGCAGCACTGTCTTGGTGGCGAGCGTTCGGGCGGTGATACCCGACAACGAGTATGGGCTGAGATTTTGCTGTAACGGTAACATGCCTTTCTCCCCATTGCTCCGGTTCTTCTGTCCGGACAGGTTCTGGCTTAGGGCCGCTGGGAATCCTTTCAAAATAGGTTTCAGCCAGTTTAAAGGCCTCCTCGGCTGTCATATCACCGACTATCCCCACGGTCAAATTGCTTGGTCCATAGTATTTACTGAAATAGTCCTTGACATCCTGGCGGGCGATATTCTTCAAGTCTGACATGTGCCCAACAACCGAATGGTGATAAGGATGGGCCTTGAAAGCTGTGGCGAAAAAATCTTCTATGAGTCTTCCCATGGGCCTCGTCTCTAAGCCGAGTCTCCTCTCCTCCATGACAACATCCCTCTCCTTGTAGAATTCCCGGAAGACTGGATTGAGAAAGCGATCAGAAGTCACGGCCATCCAGTATTCCACTTTGTTCGATGGAAGGCTGTCTATGTACTGGGTGGCGTCATTACTGGTGTAGGCATTGATTCCTTGATCCCCTTGTCTTCTCATCATATCGATGAGTTCATTGTTTACAACATACTCCTTAGCCTTTAGGCGTAAGGTCTCAAAATTCTTTTTCATTTCCTCGATCTTCAGAGTATCAGGCTTGACCTGGGCCTCTTCCCTCTTGATCTGGTCATAAAGGGCATCCAGCTCTTCAAGAATTCTTATTTCTGCCTCATAGTCTATTGTCCCCATAACTTTGGTGCCCTTGAAAGCCATATGTTCCAGAAGATGAGAGATCCCTGTTATCCCGTAAGTCTCGTTGGCGCTTCCAACATCGGCATAAACGTGAAAAGAGACAACCGGTGCTTCGTGGCGCTCGAGCACGATGAATTTCATCCCGTTCTTCAGGGTCTGGACTTTGACTTGGTTCTTGATAGCCTCAAAAGTCTGAGCGAATAAGGAAGAGGCGAGAATCAAGCTGACGGTGAGGAAAAGAACAAGCTTTTGGCAAATTCCTGTCTTTCTCTTCATTCATGTCCCTCCTTTCGTAAACTGTTTATATTTAGGTTGTCTCATCCCCCTCGACGAAGACAAGAGCAACTCTTCTTCCTCCGGCCTCTGCCAATCCTCCCTTTTACAAGAAATATTTTACTGCTAACTTGATTTAAAATCTACAAAGGATTGGTTAACTATCATCCTTTTGTCTTCTTCAACCCGAGTTCGCCGAGCTGCTTATCGTCAACTGCTGCCGGTGAGCCAGTAAGAAGACAGAGGGCGCTCGTCGTTTTGGGGAAGGGAATGACCTCCCGGATGGATTCCTCGCCGGCCAAGATCATGACGATCCGGTCAAATCCCAGGGCAATCCCCCCGTGAGGAGGCACACCGTACTCAAGGGCTTCCAAAAAAAATCCAAATTTCGCCTTAACCTCTTCCTCAGACAGACCGAGGATTTTGAACACTCTCTTCTGGATATCCAAGTCGTGGATCCGGATAGAACCGCCGCCGATCTCAACTCCATTAAGCACCAAGTCATAGGCCCTGGCTCTGACTTTTTGGGGCTCCTTCTCCAATAAATCGAGGTCTTCCGGTTGGGGAGAAGTAAAGGGGTGATGCATTGAGACCAGGCGTCCTTCTTCTTTGCTCCACTCTAGAAGGGGAAAATCCGTCACCCAGGCAAATTTGTAGAGGTTCTCATTTTCTCCCTGCTTCAGGTAGAAATCCTTTCTCAGCTCTCCTAAAACTTTTACTGCTGTTTCCGATTCATCGGCGACCAATAAGGTCAAATCATCATCCTTGGCCTGGAGTTTTATCCAGATTTTGCCGAGATCCCTTTCCTCGATCTTCAAGGAGGACTTAAACCCCTCGAGTTTCTTAATCCAGATTATCCCTCTGCCCCCGAGTTCCTGGGCTTTTTTATTAAAATTATCCAGTTGACTACGAGAATATTCTCCGCCCCCCTCCAGTACTAACCCCTTGAGGACGCCCCCAGCGGAAAGAGCCTTCCGGACAAGCTCAGAATCAAGTCCCGCTCCGATCTCTGTCAAATCCTGGATTTCCATCCCGAAGCGCAGATCGGGCTTGTCTGTGCCGTATTTATCCATACTCTCCTGGTAGGTCAGGCGTGGGAAAGGCCGCTCCACCTTGACCCCGATAATCTCAAAAACAGCGGCCATCAATCCTTCGTTAACATCGAAGACATCCTCCTCCCCGGCAAAACTCATCTCGATGTCGATCTGGGTAAACTCCGGCTGGCGGTCCGCCCTCAAGTCCTCGTCGCGGAAACAGCGGACGATCTGAAAATAACGGTCAAACCCGGAAATCATCAAAATCTGCTTAAAAATCTGCGGAGACTGAGGAAGAGCGTAGAACCGCCCCCTGTAAATCCGGCTGGGGACGAGGTAATCCCGCGCCCCTTCAGGCGTGGATTTGGTGAGGAAAGGGGTCTCGATCTCCAGGAAGCCGTTTTCGCTCATGTAGTTGCGAACCCGGAGGGCCGCTCGGTGTCGGAGTCTGATATTCCGCTGCAGGGAGGGACGTCTCATATCCAAATATCTGTACTTGAAACGCAGTTCCTCTGATGCTTTTGGAGGATCGGCGATGACGAACGGAGGAACCTTGGCCGTGCTCAAGACTTGAAGGTCCTCGACAACAACCTCAACTTCACCCGTAGGCATATCCGGATTCCTCGATCTGGGATCCCGCTCTTTGACAATGCCCTTGACGGTAAGGACGTCTTCCATCCTGATTTTTTTGGCCCTGTCGAGAAGCTCCTCCTTGTCTGAGGGCACCACTACCTGGACCAGGCCCTCTCTGTCCCTGAGGTCGATGAAGACTAAGTTTCCCAAGTCTCTTTGCCTGTGAACCCAGCCTTTAAGGATGACTCCTTGACCCACATGGGCCAAGCTGAGCTCCCCGCAGTATATCGTTCTTTTCCAAGCAGCCGGTTTCTCAGCTTTCATTCACCTTCACCTCTTATGAGAACAGAAAAATCTTAAGCCGATTCACGGATGACTTTGATGATGTCTTCTTTCCCCACTTCCACCTGATTGCCGGTGGCCATATTTTTCAGCTGGTACTTCCCGCTCTTTATTTCTTCTTCCCCGACGATAAGCACCCATCGGGCTCCCAGCTTGTTGGCCCGGCTTATCTGGTTCCTCAGGCTTCGCTCTTTGTATTCAATCAGGCATTCTAGGTCATTTTGTCTCAGGAATCGGGCCAGAGCCATCCCCTTTTCTTGGGCCTCATCGCCCAGGAAGGCCAAATACAGAAAATCCTCGGCTTCTCGGGTGAAGGGGGCAAGCGAAACGAGCCTCTCCATCCCGACTGCAAACCCAGTGCCGCAGATATCCGGCCCTCCAAAAACCTTCATCATGTCGTCGTACCGGCCACCGCCGAGAATGGCATCCTGAGCTCCCAGCTTGGCTGAGATGATTTCGAAGGTTATCCTCGTATAGTAATCAATCCCCCGAACAAGGCGAGGCTCTACGATGTAAGAAATCTGGAATGAATCCAGGTGGGCTTTGAAGCTGTCAAAATTCGCCTCACACTCAGCACAGAGAAAGTCCGTAATCTTCGGGAAGCCCCGGGCCGCTTCTCGGCACGTTTCCACCTTGCAGTCGAAAATCCTCAACGGATTGGCCGTGATCTTCCTCTGGCAGTCTGGACAGAGAAGGGCTCTTTTTTTCTCCGCTGCCTCTCTTAATTCTTTCAGATATAATGGACGACATCCCTGACAGCCGACCGAGTTGACCAGAATCTCCGTCTCAGTGACCTTGAGGGTTTTTAGAAGATAATCAGCCATCTCTACGATTTCCGCATCGACGGCTGGGGCTTCCTCTCCGAAAACTTCGATGTCCATCTGGTGAAACTGACGGTAGCGCCCTTTCTGGGGTTTGTCGTAGCGGAACATCGGCCCGATAAAATAAAACCGCAGTGGATCTGGCTGGAGATAGAGGCGGTGCTCGATGATCGAGCGGACGATAGAGGGCGTGTACTCAGGGCGGAGGGTGAGGGAACGGCCGGCTTTATCCTTGAATGTGTACATCTCTTTGATGACGATATCCGATGTCTCCCCAGTCCCTTTCTCAAAGAGCTCGGTGGCTTCGAAGATCGGGGCTCTGATCTCCCTGTAGCCGTAGAGCTCGAAGATGCGCTTGGCCGTGGCTTCCACTCGCTGCCATTTTCTGGCCTCTTTAGGAAGGATGTCTTTGGTTCCTTTGATGGCGGCAATTCTCTTTTTCTCGCTCATTTCTCCGCAAACACTCCGATTTTCCTGAATTTCTTGTATCTTTCCTCCAATAGCTCTTCGGTATTTCTCTGCTCCAACCGCTTCAAGATCATGTTTAGCTGCTTGTCAACATTCTTGAATGTCTGTTCCGGGTTAATGTGTGCCCCTCCTGGAGGTTCAGGAATGATCTTATCGGCAATTCCCAGTTCTATCAAATCTTGAGCTCGGATCTTTAAATTCTCGGCTGCCTTGGCCGCCGCACTCTGATCTCTCCAGAGAATGGCCGCACAGCCTTCAGGTGAAATCACCGAATAGAACGAATTCTCCAGCATCAGGAGCACATCGCCGACTCCAATGGCCAGAGCTCCTCCGCTTCCTCCTTCACCGATGACGATATTGACGACAGGAACTTTCAGCTTGGAGATCTCCCTCAGGTTGTAGGCGATCGCTTCTGCCTGCCCTCGTTCCTCGGCTTTGATTCCGGGATAAGCTCCGGGGGTGTCGATGAGTGTGACAACCGGGAATCTGTACTTTTCAGCCAGTTTCATCACCCGGAGGGCTTTCCTGTATCCTTCCGGTGTGGGCTGTCCGAAATTCCTTTCTATCCTCTCTTGTGTTCTCCGGCCTTTCTGATGTCCGATAAAAACCGTAGTCTTTCCTCGGTAGCGGCCCAGGCCGGCTACAACTGCAGGGTCATCGGCCGCCCGTCGGTCCCCATGGAGTTCGATAAAGTCCTCTGTGAGATATCCGATATAATCCAGAGTATAGGGTCTTTGAGGATGCCGGGCGATCTGAACGATATGGAGAGGTGTTAGTTGGGAGCTGATTTGAGCCCATTCTTTTTCGATTTCCTTCCTGATTTTAGATATTTTTTCCTTCTGGCCGTTTTCCTCTCTGGAAACAATCTCATCAATCTGTTCTTTGAGGGAGATGATTTTTTTCTCCAGCTGATAATAATCTTTTTCTGTATTCATCTGCTTTTCATCATCGATAGAGTCCCGTCTATTCTATAGAGTTGTCTGAATCCCTGTCAAGAGTCTTCAACAAAGACCATTCTCCTAATTATTTGAAAATAAATAAATTATTTCCATAAATCTCCTCATATCGCTATTCGCTCTCGCTCTTACCCTCCAGGAAAGCGACCAGGTCCTCTTCGTTAATCCACCACCTTCTTCCTATTTTTTGCCCCCTAATCTTCCCCGACTGGACCAATTTTAGTGCTGTAACCTTAGAGATCTGCAATTTTTCCTGCAAATCATCTAAGGAATACTGATAAATTATCTTACTTCCAAGCCAAATCGAACGCATTTTTAAATATAAATTACTTTATTATACTTTTTTATACTTTAATATATATAAATATACCAAGCATTTGTCAAGATTTTATTTGTTTTATTTTTGGATGGATTTAAAAGAATAGCGCATTTGCCACAATATTTTTAGGTGTCAGGGTTTGCTGTCTGACACCTGGGGCACCTCATGAACTATCATTTCCCATATTATTTGATTGTAAGTTAAATGTTAACGAGAAAACACCCAATCGATTAATAAGATGGACGTTTTTCTCCTATACCCGGACACTCACCTCAAAGCCTTCGCGAATAAGAGATCCTCTCAAGAAATCCTTGACTTTGATCAATTGTTCTTGGTAATAAAGGCTTTTTTCATTGGCCAGGGCATCCTCTTCACTCTCCCAAAGTGTGATAGAAACAACTTTTCCAGATTTGCGATCGACTAAGAAATAGGCCCCACAATAACCCTTCTGAGATTTTGCCGCTGGAACAATACTGTTCTCGTATGTTTTTATGAATTCATCCAGCTTATCCATTGTTGCCTCGCCGGAAGTCATGCGAGCAAACATCTATCCCTCCTAATCTATTTTTTTAACCATTTTTTTTGCTTCCTCTGCTTCAGAAATGCCAGGATCAACATCCTCTCTGAAAACGAGGTGTTTCTTATTTTTCTCTATGATTTTGCCTTTCAGTATTACTCGCCGCTTTAGAGTTACTTATTCCCATCCCATCTTCTTCAATATTATTTCGAACCTTAGGTCATCAGTCAAGCTGGCTATCCAAGAGGCTAAACTTATTTCTATAAGAACTGGATTATGTTTTTCTGCACCGTGGTCAAGTCATTCCAAGGCTTTCTCTCTTTCACCCAGACTATAAAATGGTCTAGCTATTGAGGACGCCGCATTCCCGATATAGTCTGTGTCGACCTTGGCTTCGATCTCCATAATCAACTTTCTTGCTTCATGGGTACTCCCTGATTGGGCATAAAGGGAATCCAGCGAACCTATGAAGGAGTTGATTTCCCTCTAAAAAGCAGTCCGCAGGACTTCCAGCCTCTGGGCAGGGACAGAAAGGGCGATGAGGTTTCCCTCATCATCTGTCTGAAGCTCTATTCTTGTGCCGCTCAATTGTATAATCAAAGAGCAGGGCACTCCCTCAACAGGGCTGAGAGTAAAAGGGGATTCGAATTGAGGAATGATATAGGCGGAAAGCTCGATCTTCTCCTCGAGAGTACATTTATACTTTTTTGTCAAGGCCAAATAAGGAGAAAATACGGGATTGGGCAGAAGAAAAGCATCTCTCCTTATCTCGACCGTGCTTTGACTCTTTTGGCCCGCCACAATTATAGTGTTCTCGACATGCCCCTCTGAGATGATGCTCGAAACTTCTTGCTGCACTCCATTAACAGCCCCTTTAAAGCGGAAAGATCTGGCGGTGAAATCCTTATCCAGACGAATGTCCAATTCCTTGATTTCCATATCAGCAGGTTTGGTCAGCCGCCCTTTGACAGAAAGGTGGTAACCGTTTTCATCCTCTTCCCATATGTATTCTTCATAGCCTACCTTCTCACTCATAAAATAGATGGAGAATGCTCCTTTCTCCATCGAATCCCTGGCGGACGTGGAAAAGGGGAAAAGGCATAACAGGGCTAGAAAAAGAAATAAGACAAACAGGGCTTTCTTAGTCATCCCTCTGACGGCTCTTTTCCCGCCTTAATTTAGTCGACAATAACCGCTGTGCCGTAGGCTAAGATCTCGGAGGCACTCTGCATGATCATGGAGGTGGTGAACCGGACGTTGATGATGGCATTGGCTCCTAGGCTTTCCGCCTCCTCAACCATCCTGTCTAGAGCCTGCTCCCGGGATTCGGCCATCATCTTGGTGTAATCCGTGATTTCTCCTCCGACGATGTTCCTGAGGAGGGCAGAAATATCCCTCCCGATGTGTCGGGCTCTGATCGTGTTACCTCTGACCAGGCCTAAGTTCTTCTTAATCTCTTTTCCCGGCACGAAATCCGTCGTGACCAGTATCATTTTTCGACCTCCTCGTACCTTTCCCTTTTGCGGACAAAAAGACGCTCCCGAAGAATAGACACCAGCAAAACGGCCAATCCTGCCATAGCAGCCAGAATCCCAACCTTGAGGAGCAGGGGAGTGGTCTGGTCCTGGATGATTCCTTCGACCGCTTTGTATCCGCCAAAAAACAGAAGAATTATAGCGCCGATGGAAAAAAGAATCCACCCGATCCTTCTCTCCAGGCGGTTGTACACGGAAGACCAATAAACCTGCCAGGTCTCCTTCGGGGGCTTTTTCAGTTCCATTTGACCCATCACCTCCTCGAGTTTTTTCATCTCTTCGAATTCTCTTTGACATTCCGGACATTCCTTAAGGTGGATTTCTACAATCTTTTTCTGCTTTTCATCGGCCTCTCCGTCCATATACGAAGAAATGAGCTCTTTTATTTGCTGATGATTTCGATATCCCATTCAATTCTCCCTTTTATTTTCCCGCTCAAAGCCCAGGTGTTTGGCCAGAATTTCCTTGAGTTTCTTTTTGGCATAATAAAGGGAAGACATGATGGTTCCCACGGGTTTGGCGGTTATTTCAGCAATCTCTTGGTAAGAAAACTGCTGGAAATAGCGAAGGATGACGAGCTCCCTCTGTTCAAAAGGCAGTGCGGCTATTCCTCTCCACAGCGTGGCCTTCAGTTCTCTATTTTTTTCGTCTTCACAGGATACCTGGCTTTCCTCGAGCGGGACTTCAACCCGACGATCTCGTTTTCTCAAATGGTCGAGACAGAGGTTTTTCATCAGCCTGTAAAACCAGGGGAAAAACGCCTTATCTGTATTAAATTTCTTGATATTCCGGAAGGCCTTGACAAAAGCCTCTTGGGAGAGGTCAAGAGCGTCTTGATGGTTATGAACAATGCCCAACGCAATATAATAGGCCGATTTCATGTATTTTCTGACGACTTCGCCGTAGGCCTCTCTGCTCCCTGCCTGGACCAGCTTCAGCAGGTCTTTTTCAGAGAGGGTTTTTCGCTCGCTCATCCCCGATTGTACTCCGCAGACAACGAGCTTCCCCTCCAGGGCTCTTTCCTGAGGCACTTTTTGCTATCTCCGTCTGTAACGATAATAACTACGCCTATTCCTATCATTTTATTCAACCTCCTTTGCTTTCCTTTTTAATCCTTTGTCTGACAACTTCAAAAAAGAAAATGGATGCGGCAGAAGCAACATTGAGCGAGGTGATGCGGCCGAGGAGAGGAATCGAGAGAATCTTATCGCATTTTTTCTTAATCAGAGGACGCAATCCCTTGCCTTCAGAGCCAAGAACAAGGGCTACGGGAAGTGTATAGTCAAATTCATACCAGGGTTCGGGGGCGTCGCCTTCGGCCCCCACAACCCAAATGCCGCTTTCCTTGAGAACATCTATGGTTCTAGCAAGATTTTTCACCCTGGCGATTTTGACATATTCAGCCGCACCTGCAGAAACCGAAGCCACTGTTTGGGTCAACCCAACCGCCCTTCTTTCCGGAAGGATGATTCCATCGACTCCAGCCCCTTCTGCAGACCGGATTATCGCCCCCAAGTTCTGAGGGTCCTCCACTCCATCAAGCAGCACGAGGAAGGGGACTCCGGACGAGGCGAGGAGCGAAGCGAGGGGCACAAATTCCTTCATCGCGACTAAAGCCACGGCCCCCTGGTGGTCTCTCTCTATCTGGTCGAGCCTCTTCTTGGGGATAAAAAGGAGGGGAATGTTCGCAGCTTTTGCGGTCCTGATGATTTCTTCCACTCGACCCTCCCTCTTGTCCTTCTGGATCCATATTTTTTGGATCCTCTGTGGAGAGGACCGGGCGATCTCGAGGATCGGGTTGATACGGCTGATTTTTCCCATTCCTTTTCTACTCTACAAATCCCGAATATCGTTTATAATCTATATCATATCCGGGCCCAATTCAAATCGAGAGAAGGAGACAACGGGGAGATGAATAAGGAAGGAAAGTTGCCGATGTCTCTGCTCGAGATTGAGCAGGTCTGAGGAGTGAGGGGAAATTTATTTAAACCTATAAACCAGGTCCTCGTTCAAGTTGTACGTGTAGGGGAGGCCGCTGTTTTTCCAGCCGTTCTTCGATCGGTAGCCTTGAGAATCTTTCTCTCCTTCGAATCCAAACTTCATGTTGAAGACATTTTCGAAACCGTTGGCCTTGAGTAAGCTCAAGGCTTTTGTGCTTCTCCCTCCACTCCGGCACATGAAAATCAGGGTGTCCTCGGGTTTGAACTTGGCCTTTATATCCTCGATGAAGTTCTCGTTGGCCTCCATCTTCTGCTTGTTTTCGCTCCAGAAAAGAAGGGGAATATTGGTGGCCATCTCGGGGTGACCAACGAAGACGTATTCCGAGATCGTCCTCACATCGACAAGGTAGGTCGATGGGTTCTGGAGCATCTTGAAGGCCTCCTGGGGGGTAACATCCGTGTTTTCCGCCAACCAAAAGCAGGACAGGATGATAATTCCGACAGAGAGAATCGTTAATCTTCTCATTCTGAACTTCTTTAGGTCAACTCTCATTTTTTTATTATACACAATTCATCTGTTGCGTTCCTGGGGAGATAGATGGAGGGGGGAAAGAGTAGAAATAGGATACGAGGATACTTTTTTACTGGATTCCCGCTTTCGCGGGAATGACGGGGGAGGTCTCTCTACTTCCGTTGGAGTCTGTGCCTGCACCTGACACCTGTTACCCGCTTTCGCGGGCACATGCTTCCGCAGGGATGACGTCTTCTACGATGACTTGGACAAAAGGACTCTGTCCATCTACAACGATTTTGAAAACAGGTGGGCCCGGTAACCCTTGCGGGAGTACCGGAAGAGTCCTTTTTGGGTCAGTTTGGTCAAGATGTCTTTCTCGCTCAGGTGATGGTCGCTGAAAAAGAGTATGCCTTCGGGTTTCAGGATCCGGTGAAGTTCGGTCAACACGACATCCGGATCATCCACCTCGTGGAGAACATCATTCAGGATGACAAAATCCACGCTCTGGTCCGTAAGCCCCGTCGCTCTGTCAGAGGAGATGGTATCGATGTTCTGAAGGCCCTTTTTGTCCGTTCTCCTCTTCACCCTCTGTACGGAAAGCGGATGAATGTCTAAAGCATGTACTTTTCCCGTCTGGCCGACGATGTGGGCCGCGGCCAGGGAAAAGCTTCCCGGGCCGCAACCGAAATCGAGCACTTGATCTCCAGGTTTTAAACCCGCTTTCTGCAGTTTCTTCATGGGGGGAAAGAAGACATCCCGGAGCCACAAGGTTAAGGACATGAGCCTAAAATGGCTGTTTGCTTTGACTTCGGGCATTTTCAGTCCTCTTCTATTCTTTCTTGATCTTCGACTTTTCGAACATAGGCCTCGAAGGCTGCCTTGCCTTCATCTTTCCAGTACTGCTTGTAGTATTTCCAGTTTTTGGGCCCTCCTGCTATCTCAAGGTCTTCTTCTTTCAGGCCGCCGAAATACCTTTCCCATCTGTCGCGGAATCCTTCCGAGAAGCGATCAGAGTAGTTCCTGTGGTGGGGACCAAACCCTCCGAAGAGAAGCTTGGCCAAGATCACGATCCCGAAAGCCCGCCAGTAAGTGATTTGAGGGAGTGAGAACAACATCGGCATGAGCCAGTTCCAGAGGACCTTGACCAGCAAACCAAAAACGAGCGCGAACACGACGGCAAAGGCCACACCGGCGATCGTCATCCCGACGATCCGCAGCCCCTTGAGCCCTTGATGAGACGAAAACCTACCAGAAGCATGGATTCTATTCTTAATCATTTTTTCCTCCTTTTATCAGATTAAACTAACCCGGTTAGCTTTTCTCTAATCTTATGTAAAGCCCGTGATTTTCTGGCAAGCAGAGTCCCGATAGGGATGCCCCACTCCTCAGAGAGCTCACGGAAAGGCCGATCATCGAATTCAGTGGCGATGATGACAGCTCTTTGCTCTTCGCTCAGAGAGTCGAGAGCTTGGTAGACCCTTCTCCGAATTTCTCTCCTCTCGATCTCTCTAACCGTGTCGTAGCGAGTATCGCGGATTACATCGGAAAGGGATATCGTCCGTTTTTTTCGTTTCCGGAGAAGGTCAACGACACGGTTGCGCAGAGATTGGTAAATGTAAGCGGTGAGGTTTTCAATCGGGATGGTGAAATGTGCTCTATCGAAGAAACTCAGCATGACATCTTGGACGACATCCTCGGCGTCCCGCTCGGCTGTGTCCTCGATCAACAATCTGACATACCGGACCAATCTCTGGTATTCAGTCTGGAAAAATTCCGCTATCTTGTTCACCGTTCCTTTCCTGTTCTTCATCTCTCACATCAATGAAGACGTAAGAGGCCGCCTTATATTGCAAGGAATCTTCAGGATGATAAGACCATTAAAGACCCCACTCCCACCTGCCTTAGCCCAACCTCCGTCTCAAACCTTTTTATAATCTATTACGAACGTATAAAATGATGTAGCAATCTATTGGTCGGCACTGAGGCCGCCCTCAAGCCCCCGTAGCGGAGGGGGGCCCCGTCGGCTTTTCCGACGGGGGGAACCGACGGGACTGGTTCCCCGGGGTTCGGAGGCTTGGGCGGCCCCAGCGCCGACTATAGATTCTCACATCATTTATTACGTTCGCAATAGTTTTGTCGGCTTTCCATCCTAAGGACCGGCTCTCTTTTGTTAACCGTATTGACTCTTGTCGTCAATAATGTCTCCCTTCTGCCAGTCCTCAATCCAGTCGGTAATCTTGAAGATTTTCATCTTCCCGTCTTTGGTCGAGCAGATAACGCGGTTGAGACCAGCATTGATGATCATTTTTTTACAGATAAAACAGGGGAAGGCATTGATGGGAGTCTTGTCTTTATGGACACTGCCATAAATATACATATCTCCCCCGAGGAGGCTGACGCCAGCGCGAGCGGCGTTGATTATGGCGTTTTGTTCGGCATGGACACTGCGGCAGAGCTCGTATCTCTGTCCGTGGGGGATGTTCAGTTTATCTCGGAGGCAGAAGCCGTGTTCCAAGCTGTCTTTGGTCTTTCTCGGGGCTCCGACATACCCCGTGGAGATGATCTGATCGTCCCGGATGATGATGGCCCCTATGGAGCGGCGGAAGCAGGTGCTCCGCAAAGCCACCTCTTTGGCGATACTCAGATAATACTCATCCTTGGAAGTTCTTTTCTTATTCACACAAATTCCTCCAGTTTTTTGGACAGGTTTTCCAGAGTGCTGTCGTTGTAGATTTTGAAATCTGCCAGCTGGATGCAGTGGCTCAGCTGCTGTCCTGTCAAGAGGTCGGTTATCTCTTCGGCTTCCTTGGCGATGAATTCCTGAAGAGTGGACGCGGATTCTTCTCTTCCTCTCTTTTTGGCTCGCACAAACCTCAATTCGACTGGAGCATCGATGGCGAGAAGGATCAAATCACCATATCCCCGCAAGAACTCCACTTCTTGGGGATTCCGGATGCTGTCCACCACGGTTTTCCCCTTGATTTTCCTCGTGACCAGACGGGCCAACACATCTGCTCCCTGTGTCTCCCGCATCTCATTTCCCTTCCGGATCAGGTTGTCTCGGGTTATCGGAATTCCGTCTTTTTCGAGTTCATCGCGAATCACGTCGGAGAGAGAGACGTAAGCATATCCTCTCTTCTGAAAATAGGCTGCGGCCTCTCCTTTTCCTGCGCTGTTTGTCCCTGTCAGGCCGATCAATCTCACTTTTTTCTTCATCTCTCATGAATGCTAAGCCGGCCCATTTTCATCTTATCCCGCAAGATCTTCCTCTGATTCTGTTTTTTCTTTGCCCCTTTTTTCCCCGAAGACAAAAGCAATCAATATGCTTATTCCGTACAGAGCCAGCATGGGGACAGCCAGGATGCTCTGGTTGATGATATCCGGACTGGGGGTGATGATGGCGGCGATGATGAAGACAACGAGCACCGCATACTTGAAGTTTTTGACCATCCACCGCGAGGTGACCAGTCCCATCCTAGAGAGGAAGAAGATAAGCGTCGGCATTTCAAAGACCAGAGCGATCCCGATGAGCAGCCTGAGGGCCAGGCTGAAATACTGGTCGATCGTGATCATGGGCTGGAATTCGCTTCCCATCTTCAGAAAAAAGTTACAGGCAAACGGAAAGGCTACGAAATAGCCAAAGGCCGCTCCCAGGAGAAAAAAGAAAGTCGTAAAAATCACGAAAGGATAGACATATTTCTTTTCCTTCTTGTAGAGCCCCGGCGCAACGAAGAACCACAACTGCAGGAAGATGAACGGAGAGGTAAGCAGGATAGCGGCCAGGAACGAGACCTTGATGTACAGCATGAAGGGAGCAGTGAGGTGGGTAAAGACGAGCTTTGTGTCAGCGGGGAGGTACTGAGTAACAGGCCGGGCCAGGATATTGTAGATCTCTTTACTGAAGAACCAGGCCGGGATGACGGCGATGACGATGGCGAGGAAGGAGTAGAAGATTCTTTTCCGGAGGTCTTCGAGATGTTCGAGGAAGGTCATCTCGTCAGGGGACTTTTTTCCCTTCCTCATTCTCTTCCAGGTCCCTTTCGATATCTCGTTTGATCTCTTTAAATTCTTCGGTTTGGATTTCTTCTTCGATCTTCTCCTTGATTTCGTCCGAAGTTCTTCGGAATTCTCTGAGTGCCCTGCCTATGGAGCGCCCGACTTCGGGCAGCTTTTTTGGGCCAAAAATGAGAAGAGCGATAGCCAGGATGATGAGTAATTCAGGAAATCCGATGTTGCCGAACATTCTTATTTCTCGAGAAAAGGCAGTAGAAAATATAGCCTTTAAGCGGCCATAAGTCAAGAATTCCTTCCTGCCCGTCCCCAAAAATTGACTGCCTGCGTGATCTTTACAATCCCAGAAGGGTCTGGTAATATGTGAAGTCGCCAAAATGAAAAGGAAAATTTTTATCTTCACCCTCATGACCTTGATCCTTATCACTCTTCGGGCTCAGGAGGAAGATGTCTGGCGCGTCTCCGTAAAAAAGCTGGCTTCGATCATGACCCTGATCGAGGAGAATTATTACCAGCAGACCAATCGCGATGAGCTTATGTATTCCTCCATCAGAGGAATGATCCAGACGCTTGATCCTCATTCCTACTTCCTCGACCCAAATCATTTTTCTCGCTTGCGGGAGGAACATGTCGGTAAGTATTACGGATTGGGAATCCTGATCACTAAACAGGAAGACCGGCTGGTCGTCGTCTCCCCTATCGAGGGAGGGCCCGCTTACCGATTAGGCATCCAAGCCGGGGACGTCATCTCTCAGATCGAGGGGGAAAGCACGAAGCCCATATCCAGCTATGACGCCATGCAGAAGCTCCGGGGACCGAAGGGGACTAAAGTGACGATCACAATCGTGAGGGACGGGTTGGAGGACCCTTTCGATGTGGCCATTGTTAGGGAAGAGATTTCTCTTTATAGCGTTCCCTATTCCTTCATCCTCCAAGATGACATAGGGTATATTTTCATCCGCAATTTTTCTTCAACCACCACGCGGGAATTCGAAGAAAAGATGGAAGCTTTGGTCCAACAAGGGATGAAAAAACTCATCCTTGATCTAAGGGGCAATGGAGGCGGGACCTTCGTGCAGTCCATCGAACTCTCAGATGAATTCCTGCCGAAAGGGGCGACAGTTGTTTCCATCAAGGGAAGGAACAAGTATTACAACAAGCAATTCAGTGCCATGCGTAATAACCAGTATGAGGAAATCCCTCTGGTCATCCTGATCAACCGCGGCAGTGCCAGCGCCCCTGAAATCTTGAGCGGAGCCATCAAAGATAACGACAGAGGTATCATCATTGGTGAGGATTCTTGGGGAAAGGGTCTCGTACAGACCGTTTTTCCGTTGGCCCCCGACCTTGCTGTCGCCCTGACGACAGCCAAGTATTTCACCCCAAGTGGCCGGTCGATCCAGAGAGATTACACTTCCCTCGAGGATTACCTGTTCAGCCGGCAGGTCCCTGATGAAGGAAGGGAAGTGAAATTCACCTCAAAAGGGAGAAAGGTGTTCGGTCAGGGGGGGATTACGCCTGACTATCTTGTTTCCTTTTCCCCCAAGAATATTACAGCCAGTCTGTTTGCGAGAGGAGCCTTCTTCACCTACGCCACCCGGTTCGCCAATAAAAAGACGCCTCTATCAAAAAAATTCAAGTTTCCCGACGAAAAGACAGTCCCAGGAGAAGAAAAACTCGCCCCTCTCCAGCCGAACTTCTATCCAGACAGCCGATTCCTTGAAGATTTTAAGGCTTATCTTGAAGAGAAAAAGATCGAATTCGATAGTCCTCAATTTGAAGAGGCCCAAGAAGAAATTAAAAGAGAATTGGCCAGAGAGATAGTTTCTGTTATCTGGGGAATGGAGGAAGGAACCAGAGTCTACAGAAAGAAAGATCCGGTTGTCTTGAAGGCCGTCGAGGTTTTGCCCGAGGCAGAAGGACTCGTCAACGACCGCGCTCCTTAAAATATCCCCCTCTCATACTATTGCCAAACTTTCTCAACAAAGAAAAACACCCGATTTCAACTTTTTTTCAGCCTAAGGCTTCCTGTATAATGATTCCAAAGGAAAGGAGACTTATCATGAAAATCGCTCTCGCCTCCGATCATGCGGGGTATGAACTCAAAAAAGGAATCATATCCTACCTCTCTAAAAACGGAATCGATCATGGGGACTTTGGCTGTGGACCAGAGGAAAGAGTGGATTATGTGGATTATGCGGAGAAGGCCATCGAACAGGTTTTGGAGAAGGATTATGACCGCGCTATCCTTATCTGCGGCACAGGACTGGGTATGGCTATTGTCGCCAACAAGCACAGGACCATAAGAGCCACTCCCTGTGTCGATGAATACACAGCCGAAGTAAGCCGCAGGCATAATGATTCTAACTGCTTAACATTGGGGGGAAGGGTCATCCCCTTGGATGAGGCCTTAAGTGTTGTCCGCATCTGGCTGGAAACAGAGTTTGAAGGCGGAAGGCATCAAAATAGACTGGACAAGATTTTAGAAATCGAAGAAAAGAATTTTAAATCGAGATAAAGGAGCCAAAGATGATGACATTAGAAGAAAAAATCCATTTTTTATCCGGAAGAATCGAAAAAAATAATACTTGGAGGCAGAGGGAATGCATTAACCTCATCCCCTCCGAAACGACGCCCTCCCTTCTCGTCAAGATGTGTGAGATTTCCGACCCGTCCGGCCGGTATGCCGAGCACAGGACGATGAAGGGAGAAGAGATTTACTTTTATCAAGGGACAGATTTCATCCGGGATGTCGAAGAGGAACTTCGGGAGGAAATGCGGAGCTTTTTAGGGTGTTCAGAGGTGGAACTGAGGACGATCAGCGGCCAGATGGCCAACGAAGTGGTCTTCAAAGGCATGGTCCGTTTTCTCAACCGCGAGCGCCCCGAGGGCACCCCGATGCGCAAGATGACTCTGGTCATGAACAACGCCCTGACCAAAGGCGGGCACCTCAGCTCCCAGCCCATGGGCGCTCTTTTCAATTATGTGGCTGAGGACCCAGAGACGGGAAAGGAAAACGTCATCAATTTTCCTGTTTCTGGTGATAATCCCTACAAGACAGACCGAAAGAAGCTGGAAGAGCTCTTGAGGACCCATAAACCCGAGCTGGTTGTGTTTGGCAAGAGTATGTTCATCTACGAGGAGCCGGTCGAGTTTATTTCAGAAGTCGTCAAAGATTGGGAGGCGCGGCCGGTCATCATGTATGACATGGCCCATGTCTTGGGGCTGTATGGAGCCTTCCAGAAGCCTCTCGAGGAGGGGGCCGATGTCATCACCGGGAGTACCCATAAAACCTTCTTCGGTCCTCAGCGGGGGGTTGTGGCGGGCAATTTCCCCAAAGGAAGCCCGCTGCGAAAACTCTGGCTGGATATCGAGGGAAGGGCCTTCCCCGGCTCGACCAGCAACCATCACCTGGGAACACTCCTCGCTCTTCTGATGGCCGCCTACGAAATGAATGAGTTTAAACAGGACTATCAATCCCAGGTCCGGAGAAACGCCAAAGCCTTCGCCCGGGCCCTGTCTGACAAGGGCGTTCCGGTGGAGGGGGACGAGCAGGATGGTTTTACTCAGACTCATCAGGTTATCATCCGGATTAAGGCTTACGGCCATGGGATGGAGATCGCGCGGAGGCTGGAGGAAAACAATATTGTTGCTAATTACCAAGCTCTCCCGGATGATGAGACCTTCCTGGATCCCAGCGGAATCCGGATGGGAGTCCAGGAGATGACGAGGTTCGGGATGAAGGAGGCTGATTTTGATCTCCTTTCGGGCTATATAGCGGATGTCATCATCAAGAACAAGGAATGCCGGGAGGAAGTGAAAAAGTTACGCCAGAACTTCCTCGAGATGCAGTTCTGTCTTCCCCGGGAGACGGGGGTTTCTTTTGCGGCAAAAATCATGGCGAGCGTCTTTCCCTACTCTGGTTTTCCAGACCAATTCATCCAGAACCTTGAACAGAACTTGAAGTAGGCATCATTGACGCGGTCATCCTTTTTTGTCAGAATGATTCAAAAAAAGGTGAAGAGAAGATGAAGGTATTAGTCATTGGCTCTGGTGGAAGAGAGCATGCTCTGGCGTGGAAAGTGGCCCAGAGTCCAAAGGTGAAAAAAATCTTCTGCGCCCCTGGAAACGCGGGGACCATGGCTGTTGCGGAAAACATCCCCCTCGGTGCTACCGATCTTAAAGGCCTCAGTCATTTTGCCGGGCAGGAAAAAATCGATTTGACCATCGTTGGGCCTGAGCTTCCGCTGACGATGGGGATTGTGGATGAGTTCGAGGAGAGGGGGCTGAAAATCTTCGGTCCGGACAAGAATGCCGCCCAGCTCGAAGGAAGTAAGGTGTTTGCTAAACAATTCATGGACCGCCATAAGATTCCCACCAGCCGGTTTAAGCTGGCTGAATCCCCAGATCAGGCGAAAAAAATTCTGGAATCTGGAGAGTTTTCCTATCCCCTGGTTATCAAGGCCGATGGACTGGCAGCCGGTAAAGGTGTCATCATCTGCCGGAACGTCAACAAGGCAGATGAGGCCATAAAATCCATCATGGTGGACAAGGTGTTCGGAGATGCCGGCAAGAGGGTGATCGTCGAGGAATTCCTGAGAGGGTTTGAGGCTTCGTTTATCGCTATTTCCGATGGTGTGAAAGTTCTGCCTCTGGTGACGACGATGGACCACAAACCTATCTATGATGGAGATAAAGGCCCCAACACTGGAGGGATGGGAGCGATCTCCCCTTCTCCTTTCGTAGACGAGGAGCTCTTCGATGACATCATGGAGACCATCGTTTTTCCGACCATAACCAGGATGCTCGAGGAAGGAAGAAAATACAAAGGAGTGCTGTACGTGGGTTTGATGCTCACTGAAGAAGGGCCCAAGGTTTTGGAATACAACTGCCGCTTCGGAGACCCCGAGACTCAACCCCAAGTGTTGAGAATGGTGAGTGACTTGGTCGATGTGATTTTGGCTGCACTGGAAGGAAAGGTGCTGGAGGCACAGATAAAATGGAGTCAGAATCCCGCTGGGTGTGTCATCTTAGCCTCTGGTGGCTATCCTCTTAAGTATGAGAAAGGAAAACGCATCGAGGGTCTGAAGGAGGCCTCCGGAGCCAAGGGGATCACCATCTTTCATGCCGGCACAGAATTCAGAGATAACGAGTACTATACAGCCGGCGGCAGGGTGCTGGGGGTCTGCGCTTCCGAGAAAACCCTGGCTGAGACCATGAAGAAGATCTACAGGACGATTTTTAAGATCTATTTTGAGGCGATGCATTTTCGGCGGGACATCGGAGTCGAAAAGGAGGAGTGGATATGAGAGTAGCGGTTCTTATCGGGAGTGATTCGGATTATGAAGTGGTCCAAGAGGCCATAAAGATTTTTCAGGAATTCAAGGTGGAGTTTGCCCTGGAAGTGACCTCGGCCCACCGGTCTCCAGAGAGGACGGTAAGGCTTGTCAAGGATTTCGAGCAGAAGGGGGCAGAAGTGTTCATCGCCGTGGCCGGGAAGGCAGCCCATCTGGCGGGGGCTGTGGCCTCTCAGACGGATCGACCGGTCATCGGTGTTCCTGTGGAGAACTTCGAGCTGGGAGGGCTGGACGCCCTTCTCTCGACTGTCCAGATGCCCAAAGGTGTCCCGGTGGCCACGATGGGACTGGGCAAGTCAGGAGCGGCGAATGCAGCTTTTTTGGTTGTCCAGATTCTCGCCCTAAAAGACAGCGGACTGAAGAAAAAGTTCAAGGCCTACAAGAAGAAATTGGCTGCCCAAGTCGAAAAGAAGTCCCAAAAGGTCAAGAAAAATCTATGAGATCCTTCTCCATCCAGACCTTCGGCTGTCGGGTCAACCAAGCCGAGGCTTTTCTTTGGGCAGATGAGCTCCAGAATCAGGGGTGGCGCTTCGAGAGAGACTGTTTGCGGAGTGATCTGGTCCTGATGAACACCTGCACCTTGACTAGGAATGCGGATAGGGATGCGAGGAAGTTCATCAGGGCTGTTACCCGGGAGAACCCAAAAGCGCGGTTGGTGGTGACGGGGTGTTATGCCCAGAGGAGCCCTGAGGAATTTAAAGATCTTCCCCAGGTCTGGAAGGTTTTCCCGAACGAGGAAAAACACAGAATCGTTTCCCATGTGTCTACCATCGCAAGCCAAGGAGAATCCGTGTCTCCTCTTCCCTTCCGGTCTCGGGCCTTGGTCAAGATCCAGGACGGATGTGATTTTCGGTGCACGTTCTGCATCATCCCCTGGGTCAGAGGGCAGAGCCGAAGCATCGCCCAGGCAGAGGTCCTCTCCCGAATCAGGAAGTACATCGACCAGGGATTCAAGGAAATCGTGTTGACCGGGATCCATCTCTGCTCGTACGGCCACGACCTCAATCCTCCCTCTTCTCTTTTAGATCTTTTAGAAGAGATTGAAAACCTCGAGGGATTAACCTGGCTGAGGCTGAGTTCGCTCGATCCGAGGTACTTGAGTCTGCCGCTCCTGGAACACATTGCCAAAAGCGAAAAGATATGTCCCCACCTCCACCTCTCCTTGCAATCCGGGTCGGACCGGATTCTGGCTCGGATGGGGAGAAAGATCAGATGCTGTGATTTCAACAGAATCCTGGCCCATCTTCGGGATCATGATCCCTTCGCTGCCCTGGGCACGGATATCATCGTGGGTTTTCCTGGAGAGAGTGAGGAAGATTTTGAGTCGACCTGTGATTTCTTGGCTTATTCGCCACTCACCTACTTCCATGTCTTTGCCTATTCTCCGCGTCCTTTAACAGAAGCCGCTTCCTGGTCTCAAGTGGATCCTAAGGTCAAAAAGAAGAGAGCGGCCCGGTTAAGAAATTTAGCAGGAGTGAAGAATTTTGCCTTCCGGAAGCAGTGTCTCGGCAGAGAGTTCAAGGGCATTGTGATCAAGAAGGGTAAAGATCATGCCCAAGTCCTGACAAATAATTATATCAAGGTTCACGTGCCGGCTTCTTTAGCCGATGAGCGTAATGAAGTCAAGGTCAAGATAACTAGCGTCTTCCCCAAACTGACAGAGGGAAAGATAATTCGAGACTAGATTTAAATAATGTAAACGCAGTAAATAAGGCTACAAACTCTGTGCGGCCTGGAGCCGCCCTCAGCCCCCGGACCCCCTGGGAACCAGTCCCGTCGGTTCCCCCCGTCGGATAAGCCGACGGGGGCCCCCCTCCGCTACGGGGGCTCGAGGGCGGCATCCATGCTGCCCAAGAGATGAAATCACACGAATTATTGCATTAAAATTAGCCAGTGAAATGGTGCTTCCCCTTTCCTTTTATTCTCGTCCTACGCTTGAGGTCTTGTCAGACCTCATCGGGATGGTCTTGGTTCACCGGTCAGAACAGGGGACGACTTCGGGTGTTATCGTAGAGGCTGAGGCCTACCGGGGAGAGAATGATCCAGCCTCGTTTGCTTTTCGGGGACGAACAAAAAAAAGCGAGATGCTCTACGGTGAACCAGGAAAAGCCTTTGTCTACGTGTGCTACGGCATCCACTTCCTGCTCAACATTGTCACCGAAGAAAAGGGTTTTCCGGCAGCGGTTCTGATCAGGGCGGCTGAACCCCTCAGTGGGATCTTGTTGATGAAAGACAGGAGGAGAACCCAAAACCTTCAGAACTTATGTTCTGGGCCAGCTAAGCTGTGCCAAGCTTTTGCCATCGATCTGTCTCTGAACGGCGTGTCCTTGTATTCTTCCCGGTCCCCACTGTTATTGAAGAAGGGAGAGAAAAAGGGGATGGAGCTTTCCTGGAGTCCACGGATCGGAATACGGGAAGGAAAAGAGAGGCTGTGGCGGGCCTCTCTCAAAAACAGCCCTTTTGTATCCGTCAAATCGCTTTAATTTCCCCCACCAAGAGGTTAAAATAGAGCGCGATGAGCCGAGTCATCATTCTTCCCCCAGAGATCTCTCAAAAGATTGCCGCCGGTGAGGTGATCGAACGGCCCTTCTCTGTCGTCAAAGAATTGACCGAAAACTCCCTGGATGCGGAGGCCTCGGAGGTGAAAGTGGACCTTGTGGAAGGAGGGAAAAAGCTCATCAGGGTGACCGATAATGGCTCAGGCATGAGCCGCGAAGACGTAAACCTATGTTTTGAAAGGCACTCGACGAGTAAAATTGCGAGCGAGGAAGACCTGGGTGAGATCGCCACTCTGGGGTTTAGAGGGGAGGCCCTTCCCAGCATAGCTGCCGTTTCCCGGCTGATTTTGAAGACAAGCGAAGGGAAAGAGGAGAGGGGGACGTTTGTCGAGAGGGAAGGGGATAAAATCCTCAAGATCCAAGATGTTGGCTTTCCTAAGGGGACCATGGTCGAGATCAAAGACCTGTTCTTTAACCTGCCTCCGCGCCGGAAGTTCCTGCGGTCGGAAAGATCAGAGCTTTCCTCTATCGTGAAGTACATAACGTCGGTCTGCCTGGCTTATCCTCGGGTTAGATTTTCTCTGGCTCATGGGAAGCGAGAGATTCTTAATTATCCTGCGGTCAAGAGCCTCAAGGAGAGGATTTTCCAGGTTTATGGGAGTGCCATCCTCGAAAGACTGATGGAGGTTAACTATAATGAGGGAGATTTTCGGCTCTCTGGGTTTGCCTCCTTGCCTCCATCAGGCCGCCCGGACCGGGCTCAACAGCTCTTCTATGTCAACAGCCGGCCGGTCAAGGACAGGCTTCTCCAAGCAGCCTTAAACCAGGCCTACAGGGGATTTTTAGAGAAGGACCGTTTCGCTGAGGCTTTCTTGTTTATCGGTTGTCCTTATAATCAGGTGGATGTTAACGTCCATCCCACCAAAGCGGAGGTGAGGTTCAAAGAATCTCAGGCCGCTTTTCACCTGGTGATAAACGGCATCAGACGGGCCATGCTCCAGCACCAGGGCATCAAAGAGATATACCCGACGCAAACGGAGGAGCCAGTCTTCAAAGTACAAGAAAAAAGGCCTTCTCCTCCGATGAAAAAGATGGAAAGGGGAAGGGAGATAATAGAAGGCTTATTCCCGACTCCTTCAGTGGATGAAATAACGTATCCTCGAGTCCTGGGGCAGTACCTGAACCTGTACATTATCGTCATAACCGAGGAGGGAATCCTGATCATCGACCAGCACAATGCCCACGAAAGGATTCTGTTCGAAAAATACAAAGACATAAACAGGAGGAAAGAGTGGCCGAAAAGATTAGCCCTCTTTCCCCTGCTCATGGAACTTGCGCCTTCCCAGATCGTGAGCCTCGAGGAGAATCAAGAACTACTGGAGGAGACCGGTTTCAGGGTGGAAGAGATGGGCGGCCAGAGCTTTGCCTTGAAAGAATTCCCGGATATTTTTAAAGAGGAGGATGCCAAGGAGACCTTCCTGTCCCTCCTAGAAGAAATGAAGGAGGAAAAAGTCGAAGATCGAGCTGAGAAGATTCTGGCAACCCTGGCCTGCAAAACCGCTGTCAAAGCGGGGGAAATCCTTCCTCTGGATAAGATGAATTTCCTGGTTGAGCAGCTCTTGCAGACCTCAAATCCATCGCTCTGTCCGCATGGAAGGCCGATCGTCGTCAAGATAGAAAAGAGGGAGATTGAGAAGGGGTTGAAGCGGAGCTGAAATTGACAACTCCCCGAGGTTTTGTTAAGATTATCGAGCCCTTAACCAGGGAAAACGTTCATAACAGCTGACCTGGAACCCATTTTTCCGAGCAGGAATTCACGGGGAGTGGCGCAGCCTGGATAGCGCGCCTGCCTTGGGAGCAGGAGGTCGTCGGTTCAAATCCGATCTCCCCGATTTGGCTTTCGAGCCGAGCCTCCGAGCTCGTCAAGAAAACTCGACACTGAGAACGCGCCTGTAGCTCAGTTAGGATAGAGCAGCTGCCTTCTAAGCAGCGGGTCGGGAGTTCGAGTCTCTCCAGGCGCGCCAGGCTTACCCCTTATTTTTCAACAGTTTTCATCAGGATTGATTTTCAACGAGCCTACGCTATTTTGGGCTATTTTAACTCCAAAATGGCAAAAGAGTGACAAATCTGTGGCAAATGGGCTTCCTTTGCCACGCAAACTGTGGTATGGGAACAATGGCCCTTCGCTTGGAATGCATTGCATCCTCATCACTGTATGTATCTACCATAAAATCTGTATAAGTAGCCTGCCGTAGCCCTTGGTTTGACATGGCAATTCGGCTTTGATATAAATTAGTGAACCACTGCCTGGGGACAAGATGAATTCAGAAAAGCAGGCCTTTGTTTCAAAAAAATACCCATCTGGATTTTTTACGATAACATTAAGAAAGGGAGGGATAACTAAATCCCAGATTTTACCGCTAATTAAGCTGTATTTTTATCATAATGCAGCATGCATTATAGAAATTTTTAGGACAAAAAAATTATTGGTGATTTATTTAGAGCAATTTTCACTGGTCCAATAACTTTCAGGATATTCTCTCTTATTCTTCTGATCTTAGTGCTGGCTTGGTTATATTGGGGTAATATAATAGTGCAGAACAAAGTGGCAATGGGAAATAAACAAATTGAATCCATCCAAAAGACAAGTGAAGAAACGAAGCAGATATTACTTGAACAACTAGAGCAAATTGACTCAATACACTATTCAAGATTAATGCAGAAATATCCGCTTGGTTATTGTCTCTTCGCGATTGAACATAAAGAAATTATCATTCCATACAAGAGCAGACTCGAATCTGAATTTGAAATAATTTGGAATAAAGCAAAAGTTTTAGAGCTTACCGCAAAAAAAGTACGGATACAGCTACCCGATATTCATGATAATATAAGTGGAATTAAAATCGAGAATAATAGAACAGTTATTGCGCGCCGTGTGGGCTCAATCTTCGGAGTTTTTGGAGGTCCTCGTTATCGGATTCTCACTGAGGTTGTAGCCAATAGTGAAAAAGGCGTAATAGTTGCCCTTGGTTTTAAATAGCGTTTTGTATTCTTGAGCAGTTCTTATTGCTTTTGTGGAACGGAAATTAGCTTGAAGGGGCTTGCCAAAGAGCATTCCAGAAATTCCTCGACCTCTGGAAAGACGCTGACCCTGGGATCCCTGAGGTAGAGGATGCCAGGAAGAAGCTGGCTGGGTTGAAGAGTCAGATCTGATTTTTAAGTTTTAAAATCATTTTAGGGCTGAGGATAAGTATCTTTCCATCGTAAGTTACCAAAATAATTATCATGGATAAATGATGAAAAGAATGGAGGCTAAATCATGAAACGCCCTTTCACATTTTTCATATGTACCCTTCTATTTTTCGGATGCTCACAACAGGAAAAAAGTTTTGTTCAGAAGCGTTATGAAGATGTCGATGACTATATGAAAGCAAGAAATCGACTGATTCAGGCTGAGCTGGCCATGCGGATTGACGCTGGAATAACGCTCACTCCTGAAGAAGAAGAAGAGGCTAACCGACGGTTGATGGCACTAAAGCAGGAAGAAATAGAGCGAACTCGTGAATATTTTCCCCCGGCCCATAGTTTTCTGAAATCCAAGACAAGACAACTGATTAATCAGTCTCCAATTCTGGAAATCATGAAGCGCATGCCAAAAGGGGGAATTCTTCATGCCCATGGTTCTGTGGCCATGGGAGACCGTTACTGGCTGATTGAGCAGGCGACATATCTTCCGAATTGTTATATTTATCAAGGAGAGGAAGAGCCCCCTCGCAGAGGAACCTTGAGGATTTGTGAAGAGCCTCCTGGAGGGGAGTGGTTTCTTATCAGTGATCTTCGTAAAGCTGCGGATGACACACAAAAATTTGATGATAGGCTCTATCAGTCAGTTACCTTAGGTGAGGAAGATCTAGATCTGCCAGACATTTGGACTGAATTCCGAAAATGTTTCGCCAGATCTTTTGGTATGTTCAGTGATAAAGAGATCTGGTCTGGTTTCTGCAGAAAAATGCTTAGGGACTTGGTCGAGGAAAACATCCAATATATCGAAACCCGGGGTGGGCTGGGAGGTCAGAAAATCATAGAAGAGTTTCAACGCGATCATCCGGAATTTAAAGTCAAATACATATATTCTGCTTCCCGCTCTTTGAGCCAGGAGAAAATGGCAGAAAGCTTGGATCAGGCTCTAGATGAGCGAGCGGCAGACCCAGATCTTGTTATCGGCTTTGATCTAATGGATGAAGAGGATAAGATGAACACAAATCTCTACTTTATCAATGATCTCCTTGAAGCACGCCATAAGGCAGAGCAGCGCAGTATCACACTGCCTTTATACATTCATTCTGGTGAAAGCAACTGGATGGAAAACGAAAATGTCCTTGACGCCATTTTGCTTGATGCCAAACGAATCGGCCATGGTATCACACTCTTCAAACATCCTCTTCTCATGCAAATAGTGAAAGACCGGGAGATCGCAATCGAGGTTTGTCCGATCTCCAACCAGGTTCTCGGTTATGTTGCCGACCTTCGCAATCATCCCGCTGTGCTTTACATCAACAGCGGAGTGCCGGTCGTTATTTGTCCCGATGACCCAGGCATCTGGAAGAGCACGCTTTCTCATGATTTTTATGCTGCATTCATGGCCTGGGGATTGGACCTGAAATGCCTCAAGAAGCTGGCCATGAATTCGCTCATTTACTCAGCTATGGATCATGAAGAGAAAGAGAGAGCCTTAGAGTTTTGGCGTGAAAAATGGGTGAAGTTCATTGCTTGGTTAAATAAATATATGGTTTAGCCTGCCGATGAAAGCAGCAATGTCGAAGCCATAGAGCACTACGAGAAATTCCTCAACCACTGGAAACACACTACCCCCGGCCTTGCTAATTTAGAGGGTGCAAAAAAAAGGCTGGTTGCTCTGTGCCCAAAATAGATTTGTGGATTTTTTGATTAACAATAGACATTCACTTTTCCTCTTGACAATTTATATAGAATGTATAAAATGTGACATGATAAGTCACAATTATTACATGTAGTATAAAAATAATGATAGTTAAGAGAACTTTAGGAGAGATAAGCTCAAAGCTTCTAACGACTCTAAGCTCGCAAGAAAGAGTCATCTTTACCCTCTCTGATGCTCAAAAGATCACTAAAACAAGCGATGCAGCAACGAGGCGGTTAATCAACAGATTGATAGAAAAGAAATGGTTGATAAGACTTGTCCCCGGAAAGTATCTCATCGTTCCTTTATCAGCCGGCGAAAAAGCAGAATTCTCTGAAAACTGGTATGTGATTGCTAAGCACCTGATTGAGCCCAATATCTACTATTTATCTCATTACAGCGCTCTAGACATACATGAGATGACTACCCAACCTTTGATGACAATCTACATCACTACACCCAAGAGACGGAATTTGGCTAATGTCCTAGGAGCAAGTTTCCGTTTTATTTATACAAAACCCCCAAAGCTTTGGGGGATAGAAGAAACTTGGGTCAAAAGGACTGAGAAGGTTAAGGTGAGTGATTTAGAACGAACCATTGTTGATTGTCTCGACAACTCCAAGCTATGCGGTGGAATAAGCGAATTAGCTAAGGGAATATGGGTTAAACGAAATGACATTGACTACACCAAGCTTGTGAAGTATGTAGGGCGGTTCCAAAGTAAGGCAGTGGCCAAGAGGCTGGGTTTCCTGTTAGAGCTTTACGGGATAGGAGACGAGACAGTAATTGATAAACTGAGAAAGTTTGTAACAGCGAGCTTTATCCTGCTCGATCCGTCATTACCGGCCATAGGAAAATATCAAAGCTCGTGGCGAATTAGAGTGAACTTTGATCCCATAGAATTAAAAGAGATAATCAGAACCTAGGCATTTCATGATCTCTCAAAGAGAAGTATCACAAATAGCTTTTCGACAGCACAAGCTGGATAGAGTGATTGAAAAGGATTACGTCATCAGCTGGATAATCCTTGGTCTTGCCAACTCCAGTCTTAAAAAGTCTCTTGCCTTCAAAGGAGGGACTGCTCTAAAGAAAGTTTACTTCCCTAATTATCGGTATTCTGAAGACATAGACTTCACATTGCTAGAATATATGGAAGAGAAAGCTCTGATTGAAGAATTCAAAGCTGTGCTGAGAAAGCTGGAGAAATCTCAGGCATTTCTTTTTAATTTGAGAGAGGAGCGGATCGAGAAACATATTAATAGCCTTATATTCTTCGTTGAATTCGTAGGTCCCCTTCAGGCCACACTGGGAGGTCGTAGCATCAAAGTCGATTTCACTTTGATTGAAAAACTCGTATTTCCCATCGAAGAAAGAATGATTAAGGCTCCGTACAGCGATTGCAAGAACCTTAAGAGGAAGTTAAAAACCTATTCTCTGGAAGAAGTATTGATTGAGAAGCTTTGTGCCCTAATTAGCCGGACAGAGCCACGCGACCTTTACGATGTGCATCACTTGTTTAATCTCGAAAGTCTTGACCATAACGAAGTTGCTGAAGGTTTCAGGGCTAAAGCCGAGAGTAAAAAGATAGATCCGAGAAGACTGTCTCACATATTGAAGCGAAAAGAGGCAACGATAGCAAAGCTATGGGAGATTAGGCTAGCTCAGCAGGTAGATGAATTGCCGCATTTAGATGCAGTCACAAGAAAGATAAATAAATGCCTCAGACAGCATGGAATGGCATAATCAATGGTTCTTTTATGGGCAGATTAAGGAGGAGGAGGATTATCGAAACCGTCATTGCTTTTATTGCTGGAGGGGTTGCTGCAGTTGAATTTGTCTACCATATTATCTTTCATCACTATCATTTTCCGCCCGTCTCCAAAAACCTGAAGACTCCTGCACCGTCCAAAACCACAGCCAGAAAGTACCAGATATTAGAGGAAATAAGCAGCGGGGGGATGGGTTGAGGAGTCAATAATCCATTCATTGTTTTAGGAATTTTAGTTTTAAGGAGGAAAATGATGAATTCTTTTAAAGTTGTTTGTGTATCGATTGGCTTATTGCTCGTAATGACATTGGTTGGTGGCAATTCAAGACAAAAAGGAACAAAAAAACCTTTCCGTCTTAAGGAACCTCGTCTTGCTCCACTGACGGAAGCACAATGGAGCGAGGAACAAATCAAATTGTTGGCTCCTTTCAAAGACGAAGATGGAAAAGTTCTCAATGTCATCGCAACGCTTGCTAGGCACCCTAAATTGTTCGAGCATTTCATGACGTTTGCTTTGTATATATTACAAGAACAAACTCTGCCCGCTCGTGACCGAGAGATCCTTATTTTACGCATCGGCTGGCTCTGTCAGGCTGAGTACGAGTTTGGACAGCATACGCTCGCGGGAAAAAGTGTAGGATTGACGGATGAAGAAATCTTGCGGATCACCAAAGGACCGGATGAGCCAGGATGGAGTGCTTTCGATGCCGCATTAATTCGAGCTGTGGATGAATTTTACTATGATGCCATTATTTCAGACGCTACCTGGAAGGTCCTTTCCGAACGCTACAATGAACACCAGCTTATGGATGTAATTTTTACTGTTGGGGATTATAATCTGGTTTCCTGGGCATTAAACAGCTGTGGTGTTCAATTAGAGAAAGGCGTGCCTGGTTTTCCAGAAGGTTCAAAAAAGTAGACCTACCCTCTGGAAGGATGCCGATCCCAGTATTGCAGTAGAGTTTTTATTTTTGCTTTGGTAGAATTAAAATGTGAAAAAGATGATTCGAAAATTAACTCTAGAGGAAGCCGAAAAAGTAGACATCACCTATTGGAAGTCTAAAACCTCCGAAGAAAGACTTGACGCGCTTCAAGATTTGAGAGAACTCTACTATGATTTGAGCAATGAAAGTCGAAAAAGATTTCAGAGACTTTATCGCATTATTAAACAGGCATGATGTCCATTACCTGATTATCGGGGGATTTGCCTACAGTTTTTATGCGGAACCGCGCTTTACCAAAGACATCGATATTCTTACAGAACAATCTATAGAAAACGCAAAAAAAATTCTGAAGGCCCTTAAGGGCTTTGGATTTACGGATATCGGACTGACTGAAAAAGACTTCCTGGAAACAGGCCAAGTTATCCAGTTGGGAGTTGCTCCTGTCAGAATTGACATTCTGACTTCGATTAAAGGTGTGGATTTTTCGAGTTTTTGGGAGAATCGGGTCGTCGGCCGGTATGGGGATATCGATGTCTTTTTTATATCGAAACAGGACTTGATAAGATGCAAGCAAGCATCGGGAAGAAAACAGGATCTCGCTGATATTGAAAAACTGGAAAGCATTGAATAAGACAAAACTCTCTTTTTTAAACATGATATGTTCGCAGCTCATATCCCGTTAAATGGGGTTTAGACATCTCTATGGGGTACCCTGCAGTGTTTGCTTTGCTTGGTTATGTATACGGGTTGGCTGCCAGAGATTCAGAAAAATAGATTAAGTCAGCAGCATATTTCTCCAATTTATGTCGCAATGGTCTCTATTGGTCTTGGCGAGGGTGGTCGTGCCTTCGAGTGGTTTGGAGAGGTCTATGAAGAGGTCTATAATGAACGCTCAACTTGGTTGCTCTACATCCACAGGAATTCAAAACATGACAGTCTGCACTCAGATAGTAGGGACATGGGCTTGTTGAAAAAATAAACATAGAATATTCCAAAAATGAACCATAGAGCAATTCGAAAAATTCCTTTTCCCTCTCGATAATTCTTAATATAATTTCCAAACCACCCGTTGTTTACGAGCCAATTGTAGAGCTTCTTTGAATTTCTTGCATAGCATAAAGCAGCCAGCAAGATAAAGGGAGTAGCGGGTAAAAGAGGCAGAAATATTCCCGTAATTCCAAGCCCTAAAAAAAATGTTCCTGAAACAATCAGGACCAACTTACTTAACCTGTTTTTTCTACTTAGAGCCATCGTTGAAGTTAAGAAGGAAATATATATAAAAAATCAATCAATATAAATTCGAAGCTAGGATACTAAGCTTTTTAGTGAGGAGTAAAATTATTTTACATAGATCCTTGGATTTTAACCTTTTCCATCCCTCGGGCAGATTCAAGGTTTCTCCAAATTCAAGATGAAAAATCTCATGATTCATATGGAATTTTCTTTGTTGGCACAGTTTTTGCTCCTTATATTATCGACAACCAGGGCAACTTCGTGCTAAATAATATATAAACAGAGTTGATTTATCATCTCCTCAGGAGGTTAGGGGAATGAAAATTAATGGGGGCCTATTCATTCCACCCTGCTTCATTATTATCGAGGCCATAGACGCGGCCTAGCTTTTGGTGGGTGAAAAAATGCTCGAATTAAAGGAGATTACAAAAAAATACGAGGTCTTTCCAGCGGTGGACAATATCAGCTTTAGTGTCAAGCCGTCTGAAGTCCTTGGATATTTAGGACCCAACGGAGCTGGAAAGACAACCACCATCAAGATGCTTGTCGGCCTCATCGATCCAACAGACGGAGAGATCTATTTCCAGGGCAATAATATAAAAGGCAATCTGTATGAATACAAGAAGAGGATAGCCTATGTTCCAGAAGAACCTGCGATATATCCACACCTCAGCGCTTATGACTATCTATTGATGGTGGGACGGCTCCGCAATATTCCTGAAAAGGCATTAAAAGAAAAGATAGAGCAGTTCATGAGACTCTTCCACCTATCACTGGACATGCATTCCTCGATTTCTTCTTACTCAAAAGGGATGGTCCAGAAGGTTCTTCTCTCCGCTGCTTTACTTCATAATCCGGATATACTCTTCCTTGACGAGCCTCTTTCAGGGCTGGATGTAGAAACCGGGCTGATTATCAGAGACCTTATCCATAGACTGAGCAGGGAAGGCAAAATCATTTTCTATTGCTCCCATATACTGGAAGTTGTGGAAAAAATATGTTCCCGGGTCATCATTATTCATAAGGGAAAAATAGTGGCAGATGATTCTGTCGAGCACTTAAGGGGCCTGATGAGGCTTCCTTCTCTTGAAGAAATATTTAACCAACTTGTTGTTCAGGGAAATACAGAAAGTGTTGCTCAAAAATTGATAGAGGCCATGAAATATCAACGAGAATGATTTCTATAATTGATTTTGACAATATTCTGGATCACTCCAAAGGACAAACAAAGCAATTCTTGGTTTTAGTCAAGCATTTCTTTCACAGGCTGTTTCAGAACGATGTGGTGGATTTTGAAGACCAGATGAGAGAAAGAATAGTCGGGATCTTAGCCATTATTTTTGTCTTTTGTGGCCTATTATCCTATGCCCTCGTTTCTAAATACGGATATTTACCGGACACAGGGACTTCCTGGATTGAGAAGTGTGTCCTGATAATATTTTGTATGCTGATTATGGGCTTTGTCGCTGTTTTTGAGTGGGATATTATGTTTCCAGATGGCAGGGATTATGTAAATTTAAACCCTCTCCCGATAAGAGCAGGCACAATTTTTTTCGCCAAATTTGCCAGTCTTTGCCTTTTTGTAGGATTGTTTGCCCTTGGTATGACTGGGCTGTCAACCTTCGTTTTCTGGGTGCATCTTCCCCAATGGCAGTCTCCCAGCATTCTCTACAGTCTGTACTTTGCTCTTATCCATTTTATAAGTGTGACATTAGCTTGCTTTTTTGCCTTCTTTATCAATGTCTTTCTGATTTGCATACTCATGACATTGCTTGGGTATAAACTGTTCAATCGTATCTCAACCTACATAAAATCTTTCCTTCTTGTCGTCCACATTTTCCTGTCCTTGATATACTTGCGGATTGTCATCTATGGGTTTGAAAATTTGGTTCCACTGGAACGACTTAAGGCTAGTGATTCCTATCTTCGCTATTTTTATGATTATTTTCCTCCTTTGTGGTTTACGGACTTCTACGAGACTCTTGTGGGCAATACAAATCTCCCATTTCATGGCACATTCAGTTATGCGTTGACAGGATTAGTGATAATGATGGGAACTTTTTTTATAGCCACTGGCCTGAGTTACAGACGCTACCTAAAAAAAATGGGCTCTGTCCAGAGAGAGAAAATTCACTTGAGAAAGTTGAGGATGTTTTTCACCGCTCTGTTAAATTCTTTTTTTTTGAGGAATCCCGTTCAACGGGCTATCTTTCATTTTTATAGTCAAACACTAAAAGCCAGTATGTTTCATAAAATGCGACTGGCATCTTTTGTGGCCATCGGAGTCGGACTGATTCCATTCCAGATAGCCCTTAAAAATGTGAATCCAACATCCTGGGTCGGGATCAACAGAGCCGTTCTCTCCATCTCCCTTATTCTTTCGTTCTTTTTGCTGCTTGGGCTAAGAGGAGTTGTCAATATGCCGATATCAATTGAGTCAAATTGGATTTTTCAAATGACCGAGCATAAAAACATTCGGCATTATTTAGCGGGCTTTAGAAAGGCTGTCGTCTTTCTCAATCTCATTCCTTTATTTATCTTTCTTTTTATATGCCATATATTTCTGTGGGATGGAATAGCGGCTTTTTACCACTGTTTCTATGGTCTTGTCGTATCGATCCTTGTGATGGAAGTGCTATTTCTTAAGTATTGCAAAATACCATTTGCCTGCACTTATCTTCCAGGAAAGGAAAAGCTGCAATTATTTTGGTTTCCCTATCTAATCCTGTTTTTAGTCTGCATCAATCTTATGAGTTGGATTGAGTTGGAGCTTTTACGTTTTCTTCCGAGTTTTTTCATATTTTATGGAATTGTATTCTTTGCCTATTTGGCCATACGTATTTATCAATTGGTTTTTTTCTATAGAAACACAGGAATACAGTATGAAGAAAAGCCTGAGCCTGTAATGATAGGGCTTGATTATGAGGCTCCTAAACATAAAAGACAGTTCAAATGATATGTCCTCTTTATAATTACACTCCTCCAATCCTGGAGAAAAGGGGGGCGGACCAAGATATTTCGTTGATTTACAGAAACATAGGTTTATTTTGGCCTTAATAGCCCTAAAAATAGCCTCCTAAGGAAGAAATTCCCCTTGATTTTTTGGCTATCTTATTCAAATTAAAAAAAATATCTTGGCCCGTCCACCTAATCACTAATAAATGGGTGGCAACTTGAGAGGGCGTCCTCTACAACATTAAAAGATGTCCTGAAGCTGCTGCTGTTCTCAACAGATTGATCTCTTTGAGTTCGTTTCCTCTGACCGTGCTCAAATATACCCATTTTCTTGCTCGTGTTATCCCAACAAAAAGGACTCGTTGTCTCGCGGCCCCCTTTATCCCATGAAAGGCATGCTCTGTCAGACGAGGCAGGAAAACGCTGCCAAATGTCAAGCCTTTGGCTGTGTGGTATGTGGTTATTTTGGGGACATCATCGCCAAAATCATAGGGCTCATGCAACACGTTCTGGGCATCTCTTTCTATGACCTTGTCAACCTTTACTCCTCTCCTCAACATCTCTTTTGCCAGCTCATGAAGCAAACTGTTGGAGGGGACAATGATCCCGACCTTCTTGTCCCTGGACTGCCTCATCTGGACAGATGCTGCCAGTTCGTCCAGCTCTTTATCATAGGAGGGAGCAAGGTAGCAGAGAGGATGCTCCTTCCTTTTTTGCTTTGAAGAAATTTGAGCAAGATACAACCGTCGCAGGATTTCGTTAGAGATAAAATATGAAGCCAGATTGGCCACATACGGCGCATTTCTGTATGTTCCGGTTAGAGTTTCCTCTCTATTTTTCTCTTTTAGCGTCTCGAGAATAAAAGGCTCTGATGTTTTGTTTTCAACTATCTTCTGCTGAAAATCCGCGAAGACAGTGACATGGTGGGCACAATTCCTGAGAATCTCAAAGGCTTCAGGATTCAAATCCTGTCCGTCATCCACAAGGGCAAATTCCAGACAATTGTGAAGCCCTTTCTTCCGCCCCAGTGTATTCAAAACATCCGAACGGATTCTCTGGAAATCGATTCTAAGGTTGATGTATGTTCTGGGCAGGTCCTTGGATATGTGTTTTTCATAGAAAAGCCTGCACCATTGATCGAAGGTGGTCACTGTCTCCTCTGGAAGGCCCAAAAGCTGAGCTCCGCGCCTGATATACTCCCTCGCCATGTTGGTGAAAACAAACACCCTGTATCTATCAGTAGGAACACCATAAGTTTCTGCAAGATAGGCCGCCCTGTGGAGAAGAACCTGAGTTTTACCGGATCCCACAGGCCCAAAAACAATCTGATGTTTTCCAAGAGGTTTTTTCACGACCTTGCGTTGGCTTGGCGTAAGCAAAGGACGGGGGATAACCCAGATGTTTATCTTCTTGCCTCTATTAGAATCTCTCTGCATTTTGAGCCATCGTTATCTCGGGATGCTCTATGATAGTAGCCCTTTGATTGCATATCAAGGGTTAAATAAAAAAAACAGATTAATTATTGCTGTTTTGATGTCTGAATCGGACTTTATGCTTGCCCTTCGACAGGCAGAGCTTGCCCTGGCTCGTGGTTTCAATTCAACAGGAGAGCATCGACCAGGCCGGAGATGGCCAGGAGCATATTCTCGATGATGGGCCTGTAAGTCCGCATGGCCTCGACCGTCGCGTCCTTCTTAACCGCTGACGACAGGTTGTCCTCCAGGTCGTAGAGTTCCATTCCCCTGAAATAGGGCGCGTAGGCATAGTCCTCCCCCTCTCTCCCCCACTCTTCCACGGCCAGGCGCAATTGGAGGACCAGGGTCAGGAAGAGGGGGAAGCCGGTAGACAGGGTCACGCTGTCGGAATGCTTTTGGCCATGGCTGTCCTTCCAGATCGAAGTGTAGCTGATGTTCAGTCCGAAGCTCGTGTAATCGATGTGGTAGAAGCTCGGGCCGCTCTGGTTGGAGAGGATCTGATCCGTCGTTACGCTGGACATGTTGCCCAGGACGAGCGTCCGGACCTGGTCGAGCACAATCTGGCAGGAGTCCGGATCGTTGGCCTCCAAGCCTTCATTGAAATCATCGACGAGCTCCGGCAGCTTGCCCATCATGGCCACGGTTGCCACGAAACTCGGGTTCTGGACAGCCATGTTCTGCAGCAGGGGACGGCTGTAGATATGGCCCAGGGTCCCGCTCACCACGTCCTCCGCCTGCGAGGCCCATTCCGCGGCGTTGACGAGCGAGGTCAGGATGTTCTCCACGGTGCCGATTGTCTCCAGCGCCAGGTTGACGCCCAGGCTCTGTGTGACTGCGACTATCTGGTTTTCAACGGCCTGCCGGGCGACCTGCTTCGTTATGGCGCCCAGAGTGACATCGGGGGTGCCATCGAAGATCCCCATGGCTTGGGTTCCGTAATTGATGATGGGCTGCAGGGCTTGTTCGATACTAACCGGTTCGATCTGCTCAAGCTCTTTCTTGGCCTTGTTTGCGTAGCCGAAGACGTCCTGCGCGCTGCCCTGCAGCGGATAGAAAAAGACGGCCTTCCTGGCCAGGTCCTGGCGCGCGGTCCAATTCGAAGGGAAAACCCACACCACGGACTCAACCTCCGATCCTTCAGGACCCTGTCGCACCTCGAACCGGGTGGGTGACTGGATATCCGAGGCCGAATAGGCGATCCCCCAGTCTTCCGTCTTGATATAAGGGGGCTCGAGAACGCCTTTCCCGCGGCTCTCCTGGCTCCCGACCAGCACATCGCTCCTGAAGATCTTGAGCGGCTTCGATTTGTCGAGCATGGTGAAATAGAACTCCGAAACGCTGTTGGGCAGGATGAAGATGTTATCGCTGGCGGTCAGCAGGCCCATGCTCCTTCTCTGCCCTCCGAAGAGGATGCCGTAGCTGTAGATCGCCTCCAACGGAGTGAATTTGTACCATGTCCTGTGCTCGGGCCCTTCGCTGAAGGCCAGCCACTGGTCGATGATGAAGTGCCATTCCTTGCCTGTCGTCTCGTTCTTGACCGTGAGGGACTTGACGTGCCAGCCCGGCCTGCCTCCCGTATTGGTGTGGCGGAGGGTTATATACTCCACATTCTCCAGCGCAACACCCGACCTGTGGAATGTGTCCGTCTTCCCTTTTTCGAATTGAGCGATGAAATTTTCGGGCAGCCCTTGGAGGTCCCATTCGCTGCCGCTCCGGCAGCGCATGCCGTCCGCCCTCTTCGGCCCGTAGAGGGTGAGCAGGACGTTGGCGTTCGTGCCGGCCCCCTCCATGTCCCCGGTCTCGACCTCGATCCTGTAGGACGCATAGCCCGCGCTGGCCGCGAGGTCCAGAGCTGGAGGGATGGCCGCGGTGAACTCCTTTTTGTCCGTTTCTCTCTTCACGGTTTGCGCTACGGGCGGGAAGATCCGCCTTGTCTTCGAGGACGCAAGCCCCTTGTCGTCGGTGACCTTGAGGGTCACGGATACGGAAAAGTAATCACAGACTCCGGGGAGGAGAGCGCTCGCTTGGGGAGTACTCCCTCCGAAAGCTGTTATGCCGAAATGAGGCTCGCAGGAATAGCTCCACTCGTACTTGACGATGCGGCCGTCGGGGTCGTGCGAGGCCGAGCCGTCGAAGTGAGCCTCGAGCCTCCACATCTCCTCCTCGGACGGGTCGACGAGGATGAAATCCGCCACGGGCGCTTTGTTCACCGGCTTGGCCTCGACCTGGATGGGAAATTCCTTGGTCACAGCCCCCACGCTCAGGGTGAGGATATATATCCCCGGCTCAGGTGGTGTGTTCCATGTCGTCTCTTCCGCGATCGAGCCCCCGTCCGTCGAAAGCAGAGCGAAGGACGGAGAAAAAGCCACAGGCACAGCGCTGCTGGTGTATACCGGCGGAGGCGCGCTCAAGGTCGCCTCGAGCCAGCCTTTGTTCGCCCGGGGGATGCGGACGATGGTGCTCCTGTATTCGGTTCTTCCGGCAGGCTTGACGTCCTTGATGAAACAGAGGAAGAGATGAGAGGCGTTGAACGCTTCCAGATAGGTCTTCTTGAAGTCCGCAAGGTTCCCCAGGCTCCGGTCAAAAGGGTAGAAGGCGGAAAGGTCCCCGGCCTCCGTGGTCAGGGAAATGACGCAGTGTCCCGACGGCCGCGATGGGTAGGATCCCCAGGCATAGAGCTCCCTGCCCATCATCCTGGCCATCGAGCGGCCGCCGAAGCTCAATCCTCCGTATTCGCGCTCAAAGCGAAGCCCGAGGGCCGGGAGGTCATAGGCCAGCACGCGCTGGTCGCTCAGTACCAGGAGGAGGCGTCCCCTGTTATCCAGGCCGCTGTAGCGGACGAACTCTCCGTTGAGAGGCACTTCGGTCCGCTGGAGGATGCTCCCTTGGGCGTTGAAGACGACGAGAGCCAGCCGCGACCTGTAGTTCATGACGGCAGAAAGGGGAGAGGCGATGCCGGCCACCAGGACAGCGTTCGTCCCTGAGCTCCAAGCGTGCTGGAAGTCCACGACACCAGTCTCCCGGCCGGCGTGAATTCCGCTCAGCCCGAAGTCCTGAAGGCTGAAGAAACGGCAGGGGCCGTTTTCCGTGAGCAAGAAGAAGCGAAGGGGGGTTGCTGGCGGCAGGGAAGAGCGCGGTCGTTGCTGGAAGAGAACAGGGAAACCGTTAGTGACGAGGCTTGAGGAAGAGGGGGTTTCGTTACGGAGGAAGGCCAGCTCCTCGGCTGTGAATGGCCGGTCCGTCCAGCTCTCGCTTCCGTCCGCCAGGGAGAGGAGTAGGGGCGACCAGTACTCTTGCGCCGTGCTCCAGCTTCTGAGGTAGAGGACCTTGTCGCCGATCATAGCCTTGAACCGAAGACGTTCGGCCTGAGTGTATTCTTTGAGATAAGTTCCCTGGTTCATGTCATAGACATTGCCCTTTGACCCGGATTGGGAAACGATGTAGGGGCCGTAGGCCGCCAAGGGGCTTTCCCGGGTGTAATGGAGCTTTGCTCCGGTATTGAGGTCCAGGACGTGCAGGCCTATGGTAGAGGACGAGGGCGATGTCTCGGACGCGTACAAGCCCAGCCGGTCTCCATGGATGTAGAGCGCCGGACCTGGCAGGTGAGAATAGACCTCGGTGTAGGCTTTTTCCCACAGGAGGCGTCCATCCGGCTGGCTGTAGGCTTTGACCTTGTGGCTTCTGTCTGGGAGTTCAACGTCGAAAACCAGGGCTGTGTCGCAGACGGCCAGAGCCTGGAGGTAGCCCTCTGTCTCCACGTGGATGAACGCCTGGAATGAATGACCGGGAGGTGAGTCCTGCCCTGCACCCGGACTGACCAGGGCAATAGGGCTGTGGGCGGTAACTTTGGGACCGCTGACCTTGAGACTGTTGGCGCCGCGGTCCCCAAGGCAGACGAGGCAGAGACCGGCGATGCAGGCCACAAAAAGGATAGCTTTGAACAGGGCCTGAAGCCGCGTGTTGGCTGAGGGAAATCGAGGTTTGCTCTCCATCTCACCCCTTCCTTGAGCGGGCGCTTATGAAGGATGGAATGATCGGGATCTGATGGATAAGAATTTGGCTTTCGGCTGCGCTGGCCGCGT
This sequence comes from candidate division Zixibacteria bacterium SM1_73, assembly GCA_001304225.1. GTDB lineage: Bacteria > Zixibacteria > MSB-5A5 > MSB-5A5 > SM1-73 > SM1-73. The sequence goes on along the minus strand of LJVD01000001.1, from coordinate 7,530 downwards.
GAGCATTTTTGTTTCCATCTGCTCCTCAATCATCGTGAGGAATTATAAATCTCGACTTAAAAAGATGTCAAGGAATGGCTGGCTCTGTTAGGAAAAGGAGGATAAATGAGATGGCGCAAGGTTTATTTATTATTTCCGTCTCTCCCGCACTACTGCCCAGCTTGAAGAGCCTGTGACATAGGCGAGGGTCACTTTTTCCTTGCCGACAGCAAAGTGATAACGGCTGCCTGATGGGGGCCACTCAATCCTTGCTTTAAATCCCATCTTCAATAATCTTGTGAGCTTGGAGCTACAGAATGATCCATATGCTGTGTAACCCACTCCTTTTGTGTTATCAGGATATTTTGGGCGGAAGGGATTGGAAAGCACGGCTGTCCCGGAGAACACAAAATTGCCCTCGAGATCATTGATCATCACTTTTACCCTGCAGCTGTATCCACTCCCCCCGTTGCTCTTGTTCGTGACCAGAAGCTCAAAATTAAGGCAGGCCTCTGCTGGATCCACGTCGATGGGCATCCATGTCCATTCAGCCACATGCCCGGCCTGTCTCAGCCAGCTCCAGCTATAAACTAAGGTCGTTCCGGTTGTTTGGAAATCATCAGCATTTTTCACTACCAGACCATCTTCACAATGCAGGCCTCCTGGTACACTGAATAGAAAAAAAACCGAGATGACAATCATGCTAAGCTTTGATAAAAATTTCCTTTTTCTCATTCCTGCCTCCCTTTTTCCTTCTTGTTATTCGATCAGATGCTATGCCAAGTCTTCTGGAAAGTCAAACGAGAGGAATCACACCCATTTCGGAGAAGCCTTCAAATGTCAATATATTCGTATTAGGCTCAAAAACGGATAGAACAATTGATCCAATTTTTCGTTCAGGCACGTTTCCAAAGAAGGGACACTATGGTATCATTTCCCTCAATTATGCAGAGGCGAAACAAATCTTATCGGAATTTCTTCAGCCAATCGCTAATATTCGTATGCCTTATTATTCTGGTGGGGAGAGGCTGGAGTGAGGAACCTTCTAAAAATTCCGAAAAGAATGGCGAGAATCCCCGGGATGCGAACGGCAAACGGTTGATCACTGCTATTCGGGCAGAAACGCCGTTGGATATCGATGGATTATTGGACGATCCAGCTTGGCAAAGCTCCCGGTTTCAAGGGCAGTTTACCCAGCGTGAGCCAGAAGAAGGGGCGCCAACAACCGAAAAAACAGAGGTAGGGCTTCTCTATGATGAAAAGAATCTTTACATCGGTATTAAGTGTTACGATTCCGAGCCGGACAAGATTATCGCCAGAGAAATGCGGCGCGATGCCATTGTCGATGATGATGACTATTTTGAATTGGTCCTGGATACCTATCACGACCACAGGAGTGGCTACTATTTTATAACCAATCCCCATGGAAACAAGCGCGAGGCGATACTGGCCAACGAGGGCCGAGACTACAACCCTGCCTGGGATGGAGTCTGGTCGTGCAGAGCAAAGATAACAGATGAAGGCTGGTTTGTTGAAATCGCCATCCCTTGGAAGACATTGCGATTCGCAGAGCAGAGCCCGGCTGTGTGGGGTGTCAACTTCGCGCGGATGATTCGGCGTAAGAATGAACATGTTTACTGGCAGCTCATTCCGCGTGATTTTGGAAGAGGAGCAGCGATATTCCGTCTCTCCGGAGCTGGGTCGATCCAGGGCATATCCGATGCAGAAATGGGGGGAAATCTGGAACTGAGGCCTTACTTTTTGGGAGGTATGGAAAACGACCAGAACACGAATTTTACAACTGATCGTCTGGGCGATATTGGGTTGGATACAAAAGTGGCGCTTACAGCAAATCTAGCTCTGGACCTCACCTTAAACACAGATTTTGCCCAGGTGGAGGCAGACCAGGAACAGGTCAACCTGACGCGTTTCTCCCTTTATTATCCTGAAAAACGAGAATTTTTTCTTGAGGGTGCTGAGCTCTTCTCATTCGGCGGCAGTGGAGGGAACCGTTGGCAAAGGGAAGAAACCGATCTGAATCTTTTCTACAGCAGACGACTTGGCCTTGTCGATGGTCATGAGGCACGGATACTCGGTGGGGCCAAGATGGTGGGCAAGATAGGTAAATATCATGTCGGTTTGCTGAATATACTGACGGATGATGTCACCATTCGAGAAGAGGATGAGCAGACTAAGATTAATGCGACAAACTTTACTGTGGTGCGGCTGCGGCGCGATATTTTACAGCGGGCTACAATAGGGATGATGTTTCTGAACAAAGAAGATTTACGTTCCTCAGACTTTAACCGTTCCCTGGGGCTCGATGGTCACGTTCCTCTAACTCAACACTTCACTCTTTCAGGCTATCTCGCAGCTACCTTCGGACCTGAAAAAGCGGATAGCGGAGAGATGGTTAACATGAATAAGCTAAACCTGGCTGGCAAACTCAGCCTGGGATACAACAGCGACCTCTGGAATGCCTCAGCATCTTACCAGGATGTTGGAGCCCGTTTTAATCCGGAAATAGGGTTTATCCGTCGTACGGACTTTCGTCTCAGCAGCGCCTCTATCGAATACTCTCCCCGGCCTAAAGACTCGGCCGTTATCCGACAGTTTGGTTTCCAACTGGAGGGCAGCTATCGTTCTGACCATGATAACAGAATGCTAGAAAGTGAGATTGGGGCATCATTTTCAATCAATTTCCAGAACAGCTCGCGTTTCAGCATCAATCTTCAGCGTCAAAGTGAGTTTATCGATTATGATTGGGAAGTCCGTGAAGGCTTCCTTGTTCCTGAGGGAACCTACACAGGCTACATGTACTCTATCAATGGGGAAAGCGATAAGAGCCGGGCCATTGCCGGTGAGATTGATATTGATTATGGGAGTTATTATACCGGTCGGCAAATGAGGTTTGGTCTTAACGGTACAATTACCAGCATCCGATGGATGAGGATGGAGGTTGACTACAATCATAATTATATTGATCTTCCAGAGGGGGCTTTTCACACCAACACGCTTGGACTGCGTGTGTTTTATTTTTTTTCCACGGAGCTGTATTTAAAAGCCTATGTGCAATGGAATGACGACAAATACTTTAACGCAGGGAAGGAGAAAATTGTCAGCGACATTCTCCTACGATGGATCTATTCACCGGCCTGCAATCTCTATCTGGTTTACAACGATAGCCGATTGGTTGGACCGGGTCCTCATGAAATCACCAATCGGACATTGATGATCAAGGTCACTTATTTCTGGCGCAAGTGATGTTCAAATCAAGAACATGGCCGATTGAGAAAGGAAAGGCTCTTAAAATTTTAGAAGAAACAGAATACTAAAAGCATTAAGACTTTAATCTGAAAAAGGGAACTTTACAAAAAGCCGCAAAAATATTTTTTTTAAATATTTTAGAGAAACCACCGACGCGGTCTTCAAATATAATGGGGACCTCCGTAAACGTGAAATTTAAGAATTTCCCTTGGGCGGCGGGTCATATATTTGCCGACTCTCTCTGCCTCTCTCTTGGATACAGCTCTGACCTTACTGTGGAGGTTGAAACCTGAGAATTCTAGCCTTTAATAAGCCCTTTTGATAATTACACTCCTCCGATCTTGATGCTTTTCACCGAGAATGTCGGACATCCCGTCGACTGGAACCAGGTCAGGTCATCACCCACCTTATCCACAGATTTGAGGAAGTCGAATAGATTGCCGCCGATGCTCACTCCCCGAATCGGAAAAGTCGTCTTTCCTTTCTCGATCTTGAATCCAGCCACAGGAATGGAAAAATCTCCTGAGGTACTGTCTATCCCGCCGTGCAATCCGAAGGCGGCTGTGAGGTAGAATCCATCCTGAATTCCTGCCAGAATCTTCTCAGGCGTCACCTCTCCTGGCTTCAGATACAGGTTTGTACTCGCGATGCCGCCGCTGCTCTGGTAGCCACCCCGGGAACGGTTGCCGGTGGTGTTTGTTTTCCCCCTTTTGGCCGCATAACAATCGTACAGGTAGGTTTTTAAAACTCCGTCCACGATCAAAGGTGTTGTCTGCCGAGGCACACCTTCGCCGTCAACCGGTTGGGTATCCAGTCCGCCTTTGAGCTTTCCGTCATCAATCAGGCTGATCACATCTGAGGCCACTCTTTCCCCAACCTTATCTGCAAACAGAGATTTCCCTCTCTGCACCTCATTCGCAGACAGCATGCCTACGATATACTCGAAGATATTTACTCCGACTTCAGGAGCAATCACCATGGGCACCTCACAGGATTTTATCGGCTTGGCCCCCAACATTTTCACCGCTTTATCAGCGGCTTTACGAGCGGCCTCCGCTGGATCAAAATCATCATACTTCACGCCAATCTGGATAATCTGGCCGGATTGCCGGTCTTCGCCTTCAACAGCAGAAAATTCGACACCTCCTCCGCATCCACTCGTCGGATACCAGCCTGAGATTCCCTGTGAGTTGGCCAGATAAACCATTTGGGCTTGATCTAAATAAATGGCATACATTGAACCCCCAATCTTAGGGCTGAAATCCAACCCGGCGGCTTCCAGGCTGATGGCTCTCTTGATTTTCTTCTCGATCGGAATCTCTGTTATTTTGGGATCGTACGATAAAAGGTCCGTGTAACTTGACCAATCGCCTTCGAGAACACCGAATTCCTTCCCAGGAATCACGTTGAATTCATCTGCTGTGTGGAAGGGGACCTTGCGCATCAGGTCTGATGTCATGTCCTTTATCGAGCTCTTCGTCAGTTCGTTGCTGGACCCGAATATGATCTTCTGATCTTTGAGAATACGGATGCCTATGCCCGCATCATTGGTCGCATTGACTTGCTCAACGGCCCGCTGGCTCACGTTAATCTGCACTGTCTGGCTGTCTGTCACATAGGCTTCGGCAGCATCAGCTCCTTCTTTCTTGGCGAGGTTTACAGCATAATGGGCAAAATCCATGTATTCCTTTTTCTCTTTCATTTGGCGCCTCCTTCTTCATCTTCCCATGCTTCGCCCGGGCCGCCCACAAGGATGCCGCGAACACGGATCGTCGGCATGCCCACTCCGACGGGCGCGCTCTGCATCTTGCCGCATCGGCCGGCACTGGGAGCTATGACTAGATCATTGCCCACCATATCGATGGTCTTTAAAGCCTTAATGCCCATACCCGACAGGGTGGCTCCTTTGATGGGTCGGCTGATCTTCCCGTTTTCAATCAAGTAGCCTTCCCCGACTCCCATCATGAAGTTGCCCGTGATGACATCGACCTCTCCTCCGCCGCCGGTCACGGCAACATAGATTCCTTTTTTGGTGTTAGCGATGATGTCCTCTGGAGCCATATCCCCGTTGTCGATGAAGGTGTTTCTCATCCTGGGAATCGGGGGAAACCGGAATGACTGCCTTCTTCCGCTTCCCGTGGATTCCAGACCGAGTTTCTTCGCCCAGATCAAATCACACATGTAGTTTTCCTGGATGCCATCTCTGATAAGCACGGTTCGTTGAGAGGCTGTGCCTTCATCATCGAAGGCAAACGAGCCGGGCAATTGGGGGATGGTCCCATCATCTATCAGCGTTACTCCTTTGGCTGCGGTCTGCTTGCCGATCTGGTCTTTGAAATTGGAGCCTTTGTAGACCAGGTCTGCTTCCATGCCGTGGCCGCACGACTCGTGAAAAATCGTCCCCGTATCACCAGGGCCTAAGACGACAGGAAAGACTCCGCGAGGAGAATCCACGGCTTCGAGGAGCTTTTTTGCCCGTTCGACCGACTTATCAACGATTGATTCAAAAGAATTGTCGCCTTTGAAAAAGTCCTGTCCGGCATAGGCAGCCCTCGCATCCCCGCCTCTTTGCAGGTTTCCGGTTTCATCCTTCATGTAGGTCGAGGCATAGAATTCCGTAAGCCCCAGCGTCTGGTTGATGAGCTTCCCGGATGATGTGGCGATGTTGACTTGACGAATGATTTCTCGAAAAAACTGTGACACCTGGTTCACGCGTTTATCTGCTGACCAGGCCCGTTCGGTCAATCCGCTGATCATTTCGATCTTCTTTTCTGTCGCCACCTCATCTGGACGGGGTACGATAGGAAAGGAGAGTTCGGAGGCTTGCCTTGTGAGATTAACGACGACTGCGGTTTCCTTGGCCATGCCCTGAGCCGCGGCGTCCGCCACAAATCTGGCTGTCTTGTAAATCTCTTCGGGTTCGAAGCTGTCTGTGTAGGCATAATAGGTCTTACCATCCTTGACACCGCGAACACCGACACCTTTTTCGATGAGGGTGGAGGTGTTGATCTTCCGGTCGTCGCTGCTGACGGAGTCAAAGGCTGCCCGTTCCACGAACACGTCGCCGAAATCGGCACCTTTGGCCATGAGAAGTTCAACGGCTTCCTTGAGAATATCCTCGGGAACGATCAAATCTCCGGCCCTGGCCCCTGGTTTACACCCCGTATGCATTAACAATGTGTTAAGAAGTATGGGTGAAAACCCCAGAGCTGTCACACCTGCGGCACCCCGGCCGAGAAACTCCCGGCGGGTCATCTCCCGACGTTTCTTTTCTCTTTTCATCTTCCCTCCATGTTTAATTTTGTGTCCCTGTCAGTAATGCATTTTTATTATGGATTTTCTTTTGTGTCATGCCCATTGAATAGAAAAAATCCTTTATTATATACGTTGTCAATGGGATTTAGTTCATTAGTTGATTTTTCAGGCCATAAATTACGTGTCTCATATTACCATCAACTTATCCCATTTGGCTAGGTTTTACCTCCAAGGTTGACTCCATTCCTCTGAATTTGATATTCTTTTGTCAGCGAGGGAAAGGGTTAGCCGTGATAATCAAATGTCCCCACTGTCAAACTGAGAACACCTCAGACTCTCAGTTCTGCAAGAAGTGTGCGACTCAGCTTCCCTCCTCTGAGGGAGTATCCGTCACAAAAACCCTCATAACTCCCAAAGAAGAATTAACCAGGGGAACTACTATTGCTGGCAGATATGAAATCATCGAAGAGCTTGGTAGGGGAGGGATGGGTAATGTTTATAGAGTCTACGATAAAAAGATCGAAGGAGAGGTGGCCTTAAAGCTCGTTAAGCCCGATATCGCAGCTGATAAGAAAACCATTCTGCGATTTAGAAATGAGTTGAAACTGGCCCGTGAAATAGCTCATCGGAATGTCTGTCGAATGTATGATCTTGGCGAGGTCGAGGGTATGCACTTCATCACCATGGAGTATGTGTCGGGAGAGGATTTAAAGAGTTTTATCCGGAGATCGGGGAGATTAGACATTCCTAAGGCTGTATCTATAGCTAAGCAGATATGCGAAGGATTAGCCGAAGCCCATAATTTAGGCGTTGTTCATCGTGATTTAAAGTCAAGCAATATCATGATCGATAAAAAGGGGAATGCCCACATCATGGATTTTGGAATAGCCCGCTCTCTTGAGTCGAAAGGAATAACAGGCGAAGGAGTGATGATCGGGACACCGGAGTATATGTCACCAGAGCAGGTGGAAGTGAAGGAGGTTGATCAGCGTTCTGACATATATTCGTTGGGAGTTATTCTGTATGAAA